>DATFAZ010000190.1:0-28040 GCA_035254105.1 Noviherbaspirillum sp.
GCCTGCGATATCAGCAGCCGCGCCATGCTGCAACGCTGGCGCTCGCCGCCGGACAATCGGTCCACGCGCATGTACAGTTTGTCCTGCAAATCGAAGCGTGCCAGTGCATCGTAGGCTGCCTGCGGGTCCGACGGACGAAACAGCGATGTCAGCGCCTGCCAGAGGTTCCATTGCGGCAGGCGGCCCGCCAGCACCGCGGTCACCACACGCTGGCGCGGCGGTAACGGAGACGTTTGCGGTGCCAGGAAGAGGCGCGCGCGCAATGCATGGCGCTGCGCATTGCCCAGTTTCCACGGATCGGTATCGAGCACCCGCAGGCTGCCGGCAACAGGCCGATGCGCGCAGGCGAGCACATGCAGCAACGTGGTCTTGCCGGCGCCGGACGGGCCGATCAATGCTACCTGTTCGCCCTGCGCGATGGAGAGCGTCAGGTCGGACAGCACGGCGCGCTCCGTGGCGGAAGAGGAATGGCGCACGGAGACGCCATGCAGTGCAAAGCTCATTCTTACTTCAGCAGTCCGGCGTTACGTGCGGCTTTTTCGATCTGATCGTAGTTCTCAACCTTGGTCGGGATGAATCGCGTTGCACGCTGCAATGCCAGGATTTCCTTGCCCTGCGCATCGTTCGGATTCAGCGCAAGGAAGGCGTCCGTCAGCTTCTTGCGCAGCGCCGGGTCCATATCCGCACGCACGGTCCAGTTATAGTCGAAATAGCCGGGCGTAGTGTAGAAAACACGCATTGTGCTGGTGTCGACCTTGCCTTGAGCCAGCATTTTTTCCCAAACCGAAATGTTGAGCACGCCAGCATCGACCTTGCCGCCGGCAACCGCTGCTACCGTGGCGTCATGCGCGCCGGAGAACGCGATGCGCTTCATGTCGGTATCCGGATTGATTTTCTCGGCCAGCAGGTAATAGCGTGGCATCAGGTGGCCGGAAGTCGAGGATTCGGAGCCGAAGGAGAAGGTCTTGCCCTTCAGGTCTTCGAGGCGATTGATCGACTTGTTGGTGGTAATGAAGACCGACTTGAACTTTTCATCTTCCTCGCGTTGCACGATCGGGATCACTTTGCCGTTGCTGCGAATCTTTGCCTGCACGAAGGTGAATCCGCCGAACCACACCATGTCGAGCTTGTTGTTGATCAGGCCCTCGACCGATGCCGCATAGTCAGTAACCGGGACAAAGTCCACTTTCATGCCCAGCTTCTGCTCCAGATAATTGCCGAGAGGTTTGAACTTGCGCTGCAGCTCCGTCGGCGCTTCGTCGGGAATTGCGGATACGCGCAAAACCTGCTGGGCTTGCTGCGCCTGCACGGTAGCAGCAAAGGCGAAAGCGGCGACGGCGAAAGCCGTGCGCATCAGGAATTTCATTGAAAACAAGGAATATTGATGGTGCATGTCGAGCCTTATTGTTGTATTGGGGAAGGGGGCCGTGCGCGGCGAAGCCGGTATTTTAATGAATCAGGGGCGGATCGTCACAAAAGTATCGTCATCTCGCAGGTGCGTCTTGTCAAAATCGGTATACGTATTCGGGTATAGGCTTTTGCCAGAAAGTAAAGAAGCGAGCCGATTCGAACGGGCCTCATGCTGATGAATAAATCAATTTCACGTTGCTGCATGACTGCTGCGTCTTTATGTGCAGCCTTGATGTCGACCGACGCACATGCGCAAGAGACAGCGCTCAAGCGCCTTGAGGACGTGGTGGTGAGCGCAAGCAGGTCAGAGCAGCGGCGCTTCGACGCGGCAGCCTCAATCGATGCGGTGCAAGTGGATACGCTGCGGGCGACGTCGCCGCTGGTCAACCTTTCCGAACTCACCAGCGCGGTGCCCGGCATCCAGGTGCGCGAGCGGCAGAACTACGCGCAGGACTTGCAGGTATCGATACGCGGCTTTGGCACGCGCTCGACGTTTGGTGTGCGCGGCGTACGCATCCTCATCGACGGCATACCGGCGACCATGCCGGATGGACAAGGGCAGGCCGCCACCGCAAGCCTTACTTCCGCCAGCCGCATCGAAGTATTGCGTGGACCGGCGGCGCAACTCTACGGCAATGCAGCGGGCGGCGTGCTGCAGGTGTTTACCGCCGATCCGCCGACAGGGCCCACGCCTGCCGTAAGCGCTTCCGCCGGCGCTGGCACCTATGGCCAGCGGCACATTAATGCATCGGTCGGTGGCGGCAGCAATGCGCTCGCTGCCTTGCTGGATGTATCACGCTTCACAACCGACGGCTATCGCGACCACAGCGCAGCCGAGCGCACGCAGATCAATGCGAAGCTGGTAGCGCACCTGTCGGGTGGCACGAACATTACCGGCATCGTCAACGGCTTCGACCAGCCGCTTGCACAAGACCCGCTAGGGTTGACGAGGTTGCAGTTTGAACAGGATCCGAGACAAGTCGTTCCCGGTGCGCTGAGTTTCGATACACGCAAACGAGTCGAGCAGAAGCAGGCCGGCGTCGTGGTGGAACACCGGCTGTCAAGTGCAGATACGCTCAATGCACGGTTGTATGGCGGCACGCGTCAAGTGTTTCAGACGCTGGCATTCAGCGGCAGCGCTGCCAATTCCGCCGGTGGCGTCGTCGATCTGGACAATAGCTATCGCGGCATCGGTGCCAGCTGGTCCCGCAAGATTCGGGTCAACGAACTGCCGCTGCAATGGACCGTCGGCATCGAGGCGGATCAGATGGACCAGAAGCGGCGCGGCTTCGTCAATAACAACGGCAGCGCTGGTGACGTGCGGCGTAATGAACTCGACAGTGCCGACAACCTGGACTGGTTCGCCCAGATCGACTGGACCTTTTTGCCGCAATGGAAAGCAACCGCCGGCATGCGCACGAGCCGTGTGCGTTTTTCCATTGATGATCGCCACATCACAGCAGCAAGTCCCGATGACAGTGGCAAGGTCAGCTACCGCAATACCAGCCCGGTACTCGGACTGGTCTGGCATGCGAACGACAACATCAATGTGTACGGCAACCTCGGTCATGGTTTTGAAACGCCAACGCTGGTCGAGACCGCTTATCGAGCAGATGCCACGGGGCCGAATCTGAATTTGGAAGCCTCACACAGCACGCAGCGTGAAATCGGCATCAAGCTGCGCGGCGAAACGCATACGCTCGACGTGGCTCTCTTTCATGCGGTCAGCCGCGATGAAATTGTTCCACTCACGACGCAGAACGGGCGCGCGATTTTCCAGAATGCCGACAAGGTAGTGCGCCGTGGCGCTGAAGTGGCATGGAAAATAACAGGAGGCAGGGTAAGCGGGCAACTTGGCTATACCTTGCTCGACGCACGCTTTCGGCGGTCATTCATCAATGCGCAAGGCGCCACTATCGCTGCCGGCAATCGTTTGCCGGGTGCGCCGATGCACAGCCTGTTTGCGCAGATTGAATACCGGCCGCTCGATCCGGTCACGATAGCAGTGGAAATGCGCGCCGAGAGCAAGGCATACGCAGATGATGTGAACAGCGAAGCGGCTCCAGGTTATGCGGTATTCAATCTGCACACGGGTTACGAGTTCAATTTTGGGCAGGCGAAAATGTATATTTTCGGAAGGCTGGATAACCTTTTCGACAAGAATTATGCCGGTTCAGTGATCGTCAACGAGGGCAACCGGCGCTTCTTCGAGCCAGCAGCAGGCAGGCGTTTGTTTGTCGGCGTGCGCAGCAGGTTTTGAGCTGGCATGCATCTTCCGGCTAGCGAATAGCAGCGACAAGCGTTATGAGGCTTTTTGTTGCGTACCAGTTGCGCCGGCCCGTGAATTCATCTGCGCCGACTCCATGATGCGACGCTCCGGGCGGTCTTCCCGGGCTGCTTCAACCAAGGCGGCTGCAACTGCACCTGCGGTGATGGGCTTATAACGTGACGGAAATAAAAAGGCGAAACGCTTTCCGAGTTCCTCGCCCAGTCGGAACTCATCACGCTCGCCAAGCAGCAGGGAAGGGCGCGCGATCGTGACACTCTGGTACGGCAGCGCGAAGATGGCTTCCTCAAGCTCGCCTTTCACCCGGTTGTAGAAAATGCGCGAGCAGGCGTTTGCACCCATGGCGCTTACCAGCAAGAAGTGCTTTGCCCCTTGCTCCGCTCCCAGACGGGCCAGCGCCAACGGATAGTCGAAATCCACCTGCCGAAAGCGTTCCTCGGAGCCGGCCTGTTTGATCGTCGTGCCGAGCGCGCAGATGATCTGATCAACGCGGAGCAGATCAGCGTAGCTATCGAGACGGTCGAAATCGATCACATGCTGTTCGAGCTTCGCTGCGTTTCCGGTTACGGTGGTTTCCAGCGCGAGCGGCTTGCGGCCAAGCGTGACCACGCGGTCGACTGCCGGATCGGCAAGCAGAAGCCTCAGGCATTCACCTCCGACCAGCCCGGACGCACCGCACAGCAGAATAGATTTTTTCTTCTTCATGCGTTCTCCTTTACGACCTGCAAGCTATGCATTTCTCGGCGCAAACATGATGATCGCCATACCCGCCAGCGCGACCAGTGTCCCCGTGATGTCCCAGACGGTAGGCTGCACGCCATCGACCAGCCACAGCCAGAGTATCGCAACAAAGATATAGACGCCGCCATACGCCGCATACACCCGACCCGCCGCCGTCGGATGAAGCGACAGCAGCCATGCAAAGAGCGCAAGGCTCATCGCCGCCGGAACCAGAAGCCACGCGCTCTTTCCCTGCTTCAGCAAGAGATAGGGCAGATAGCAGCCGATGATCTCGGCGATTGCGGTGAGGAGGAAGAAGCTCAGGGTTCGGAGTTCGAACATGGACAGGGGAACTATGCGATCAAATGTTTGAAATAGAGACGGTGCGCAGAGCGCACCCTACACCTGCTGGTGGAATAATGTGTTGGACACGTCACGGCTGATAGATGGACCATGATTTCCGCTTCAAAAAGTAGTCATCGTCGTTATTGAAGATGACAAAGAACTCCGACAGGTGAGGAATAGTGTCCAGCTGTGTGCCGTATGCGGCGTAGCCAAGCTCTCCAAGCAATAAGCCCACAAAGCGAACCAGTTGCAGCACGTACATGCGGGCATAGGGCTTCGCAAACTCAGTTACTCCAGTTTGAAGCGATGCGTCGAAGACAGTTTCTAATGCCTCTCCGGTCTCGGCGGTGTGACGAACCATTGTGATGGGCTGTATGAGTTCGGCAATTAGCTGCGCATTTCGCCGATGGCGCTCCTGTTGCTTTGACCCGTAGTGCTTTCTCAGGATCGGCGTAACAACTTCTTGAAACCAAGCCTTGGTTGGGTCGTCCCGCTGCGCTACACGGGGATTTCCGGTAATGAAGTCGAGATTGTAGTAACGGGTGATATTGTTAGCGAAATCGGTAAGAACGGCGATGATCCCGGCGTGGATTTCAGTACGAGGTAGGCGTGCCCGGGCGCTGAGGTTTCGCCGCGCTGCTATGGCGTCCGCTTGATCGAGGAGCCGTGCCAGGTTGTGACCATAGACTCGAACTACCTCGTTTGAAGGAAAGGCCCCCGCGTTGGTTAGTGCGTGATCGACAATGAATGCGAGCTTTGCAGCGCGCTCAAAGCCAGTGCTGAGCGAGAAAAATGCTTGGCCATAGTGGGCGTGGTGAGCGTAGTTCGCCTTGCCCAGGATTGTGGCGCCGGCTCCGAGATGCTCGGCCGCAAGTGCTGCTTCGCGGGCGATGGCGTTCCATGTAGGATTCATAGTGCAGTGAAGTCTCTTTCGTGAGCCCAACTTCAAATAGAGTGAAAAAATTTCTACCTGTCCCGGCCTCCTGTTCGCCTATCCAAGGACGACAATTTGGCCAGAAAGCTTGTTGCATCTGGCCTGCGACAGAACGCTGTAAATTCATGCAGCGCTAAATCACTGAGAAAAGCAGACAGCTTCCATGGATGCTGCCATGGGAAAGTTGACAAAGCAATACAAACCAGAGGGCGTCGTCGAACGACAGTCGCAGGACGCGCAGTGCAGCGTTGCATAGAATCGGGTATCGACGCGCATGGCGCACTCTTCGAAGAATGTGGACGGCCGGATCATTCATCCCACTTGTCAATGCCAAAGCAGTTCCCTCCCCGCACGGGGAGGGCTAGGGTGGGGAGGTGATGGGTTTTGATCCCCTTGGAACGCTGCCGAAAGCGCGCCTGGCAAAGCGGATCAAGAAGCGAAATCTGTCTGAGCTCCGAGCGCAGCGAGGGCGAGTTATTTCGCTTCCCGCTTTGCCAGGCGCGCTTTCGGGTACCCCGCAGGGGCAGCGTTCAGGGGCGCTTTTCTTTGCTTACTTTCTTTGGCGAGACAAAGAAAGTGAGTGGCCCGCCGGGGCCAGTCCCGGCAAGTCTCCACGGAGCGCCTGCGGAGCAGGGGCACCGGAGAGAACCACGAAAGCCTATCATCGAGGGTGCCACACAGCGCCCCTCCCGACGTGTCTACGCGTCCCCCAACTCGATCAGCAAATCCTTCGCCGCCACCACCGCCCCCGGCTTCACATGCGTATGCTTCACTACCGCATCACGCTCAGCCCGGATCATGGTTTCCATCTTCATCGCTTCAATCGATACCAGCGGATCGCCCTTCGCGACCTTCTGTCCGGCCTTCACCGCCAGCGTCACCACCATGCCCGGCATTGGCGCGCCGACATGATTCGGATTGCCCTCCTGCGCGCGCGGATGCGTGACCTGCTTGACTGCACCGGCACGGTCCACGCGCACCATGCGCGCCTGGCCGTTGAGTTCGAAGAATAGCTTGCTCTGGCCTTCTTCTTCCAGTTCGGTCCGCCCCTGCAGGCGCATCACCAGCGTCTTGCCCTGGTCGATGTCAACCGAGATTTCCTGCCCATCCTTCAGGCCGTAGAAGAACACCGGCGTCGGCAGCACGGAGACATCGCCATACTGGCGGCGGTGCTCCGCATAGTCGCGGAATACCTTCGGGTACATCAGGTAGGACGCCAGTTCCTGCTCGGTGATGCTGCGGCCGACGGCTTTTTCCGCGTCGGCCTTGGCTTGCGCCAAGTCGACGGCCGGCAGGTTCTGGCCCGGGCGGCCGGTCATTGGTTTCTCGCCCTTCAGGATCTTCTTCTCAAGGTCCTTGGGGAAGCCGTCTGGCGGAAAGCCGAGTTCTCCCTTGAACAGCGAGATCACCGATTCCGGGAACGCGACTTCCTTGTCAGGATGTTTCACTTCATTCGGCGTGAGGTCATTGGCGACCATGAACAGCGCCATGTCGCCGACCACCTTCGAGGTGGGCGTGACCTTGACGATGTCGCCGAACAATTGGTTGACGTCCGCATAGGCCTGCGCGACTTCGGTCCAGCGGTGCTCGATTCCCATCGCACGCGCCTGCTCGCGCAGGTTGGTGTATTGCCCACCCGGCATTTCATGGCGGTACACATCGGAGGTGCCGGAGCGCATGTCGGCTTCGAAGGGCGCGTACTGGCGGCGCACGCCTTCCCAGTATTGCGAGATGGCGAATAGCGCCTGCTTGTCCAGCCCTGCGTCGCGTTCGGTATGGTCAAGCGCAGCGGCGATCGACCCGAGGTTCGGCTGTGAAGTTAGCCCGCTCATCGCGTCCATCGCGCCGTCCACGGCATCGCAGCCGGCGTCGATTGCGGCCAGCACCGTGGCGGCGGCAATGCCGGACGTGTCGTGCGTATGGAAATGGATTGGCAGGCCGACTTCTTCCTTCAGCGCCTTGATCAAGGCTTTGGCCGCATGCGGTTTGCACACGCCTGCCATGTCCTTGATTGCCAGGATGTTGACGCCGGCCTTCTCCAGTTCTTTCGCCATCTTCACGTAGTACGCGATGCTGTACTTCGGGCGGGCCGGGTCGAACGGGTCGCCGGTGTAGCAGATCGCGCCTTCGCACAGCGCGCCGGTTTCCCGGACCGCATCGATCGCGACGCGCATGTTCTCGACCCAGTTCAAGGAATCGAATACGCGGAACAGGTCGATCCCGCCGGCGGCGGCCTGCTGCACGAAGTGTTTCACCACGTTGTCGGCATAGTTGGTGTAGCCGACAGCGTTGGATGCGCGCAAGAGCATCTGGAACAGGATGTTGGGTACTTCCTCGCGCAGTTGCGCCAGGCGTTCCCACGGGTCTTCCTTGAGAAAGCGCATCGACACGTCGAAGGTCGCGCCGCCCCAGCATTCCATCGAGAACAGGTTCGGCAGCAGGCGCGCGTAATACGGCGCGATGGTCCGCATGTCGGCGGTGCGCATGCGCGTGGCAAACAGAGACTGGTGCGCGTCGCGCATGGTGGTGTCGGTGATTAGCACCTGTTTCTGCTCGCGCATCCACAGCGCAAACTTATCGGCGCCGAGCTCTTTCAGCTTGTCGCGGGTACCCGGCACAATCGGGCCGACCTTGCCGGTCGCAGGCAGGATCGGGCTGGGAAGAATGCCATCGATGCCGGTGCGTCCCTTCATTTCTGGATTGCCGTTGACGACGACGTCGCCGATGAAGCGCAGCAGGCGTGATGCACGATCGCGGCGCTTACTGAACTGGAACAGCTCCGGCGTGGTGTCGATGAAGCGCGTGATGCATTGGCCTGACTTGAACTGCTCGTGATTGATTACGTTCTCGAGGAACGGCAGGTTGGTCGACACGCCGCGGATGCGGAATTCGCGCAACGCGCGGTCCATGCGGGCAATCGCCTCGTCCGAGGTCGGCGCCCAGGCGGTGACTTTCACCAGCAGGGAATCGTAATACGGCGTAATCACCGCGCCGGAATACGCGGTACCGCCATCGAGCCGCACGCCGAAACCAGCGGCGCTGCGGTACGCGACCAGGCGGCCGTAGTCGGGCGTGAAGTTATTCTCCGGATCTTCGGTGGTCACCCGGCATTGCAGCGCATGGCCGTTCAGGCGAATGTCCTGTTGCTGCGGAATGCCGGCGCCGTGCTCGTCCTTGGCGCCGATGGCCATGCCTTCGGACACGCGGATCTGGGCCTTGACGATGTCGATGCCGGTGACCTGCTCGGTGACCGTATGCTCGACCTGGATGCGCGGGTTGACTTCGATGAAGTAGAACTGGTTGGTATCCGCATCCATCAGGAATTCGACGGTGCCTGCATGGGTGTAGTTGACCGCCTTGCCGAGGCGCAGCGCGGCATCGCACAGTTCGGTGCGGGTCTTTTCGTCGAGGTACGGGGCAGGCGCACGCTCGACCACCTTCTGATTGCGCCGCTGCACCGAGCAGTCGCGCTCAAACAGGTGCACGAGATTCCCGTGCTTGTCGCCCAACAGCTGCACTTCAACATGGCGTGCGCGCCGCACCAGCTTCTCCAGATACATTTCATCATTGCCGAATGCGGCGGCGGCTTCCCGACGAGCGACCTCGAGTTGCCCCGGCAGGTCGGCTTCGGATTCGATCACGCGCATGCCGCGTCCGCCACCGCCCCAGCTGGCTTTGAGCATCAGCGGGTAGCCGATTGCCGCCGCCAGTTTCTTCGCCGCTTCAATGTCGTGCGGCAGTGCGGTTGTGGCCGGCATCACCGGCACGCCGGCAGCCACGGCCGCATTGCGGGCGGCGACCTTGTTGCCAAGCGTGCGCATGACGTCGGGTTGCGGGCCAATGAAGGTGATGCCATTCTTTGCACAGGCTTCTGCGAAATCCGGGTTCTCCGACAAAAAGCCATAGCCCGGATGGATCGCATCGACTCCGGCTTCCTTGGCGATGCGCAGGATATCGTCGATGTCGAGGTAGGCAGCGATAGGCTTCTTGCCTTCGCCGACCAGATAAGATTCATCAGCTTTGAAGCGGTGCAGTGCGAAGCGGTCTTCTGCCGCATAAATGGCAACTGTGCGGATGCCGAGCTCGGCTGCTGCGCGCATGACGCGGATAGCGATTTCGGAACGGTTGGCAACCAGGATCTTGTGGATCGGCGCGGAGGAGGTCTGTAAATGCGGCTTCATCATTGGGGTAGGATTAAGAAGTGGCTGTGGGGTGCGGCGTTAGCATACGGGTAGTTTTACGTACCTGCTCATATAAAACTGTGAGTGTCTGCGCCCTTGGCCGGCACGCTGCGGTGTTGCCTGCCACTTGCAGTGCTCGCACTGCGGCGTGTCAGGTGCCTTGCATCGTATCCGGCCAGAGCCACATCCATCTCACAGTTTTATATGAGCAGGTACTTGCTCACGCGGCGTGAAACTTTTTCATTCGCACCTGACGCGCTGCTTACAACGCTCGGTACACTGCAAGATATTGTTAAAAAGTCCTGAACTGCGCAATTTATTAATGAAATAGCCGAGTGGCCGGCATACTTTGCCGATTAAACCACTCGAGCAAATAATATTGCGCCAAATATATATTTGGGGCAATATATTCTTGGAGCCGTGAAATGACTGTGAAGACAAGCAAGAGCACGATGAATGGCAAGGCAAGCTGCTCTGCTCCCGAGCATGAGGGATTTTCCGATGTGGATGCTCTTCAGAAGTTGCGCATTGTCGTTCGCGCGGCGCAGCGGCATTCAGCGCGGATCGAAAAGCAGTGCGGCGTCAGCGGCGCGGAGCTATGGATATTGAAAGAGCTGAGTGAAACGCCCGGTCTGCGGGTTGGTGAAATTGCCAACCGGCTGGCGATTCACCAGACCACGACCAGCAATTTGCTTGATGCGCTGGTCAAGCGCGGATATGTCGTGAAGATGCGCGACACCGGCGATCAAAGGGTTGTCCGGCTGACGCTGTCCGAACAGGGAGCCGCGCTGATCCAGCGTTCGCCCCAGCCGGCGCGGGGCCTGCTGCCGGATGCGCTGCGCAAGATGGATCAGGAAAAGCTGGCTGATTTGAACAGGGGCCTGCATGCGCTGCTGGAAATGATGGACGCAGTGGACGAAACCTTTGCACTGCAACCCATGCCGTTTTCGATGTGACAAACTACCGGACAAGTTTTTTAACGAGGTAACCGGCCTCATTCAGATTCCCTTCATCGGGAAGTCATTTTTCCCTGGCTCGTCCGCCTAAGGATGTGCTGCCGCGCCGCTTTTGCGGTCAATTATCGGGACAGCAAGTTCCCGCAACAGTAGAACAGGACATAACGATCTCTGGCAAAAACCGGTATCGCCGGTTTTTCAGGAGTTGCCATGATCGTTTCTGACTTCCCATCAAAGACGGCTTGCTGGCAGCTTGCGGCATGCGTCAACCAGATGGGCTGGGCTGCGAAAAAATCGAACTGAAGTCGCGTCGGCTTTTCGCAAACTTGTTGATGGAGGTTCATGTTATTGGTGGCAAGCGTATTTGCGCTCTCCTGCCGTCAAGACCCATAACCAGAACAACAAGAGCATGGCGCTGGAGCGAGTAATTGAAGCAAGCTGTGCCTCCGGCATTTTTATATGTCGGCATCGATATGGCCGATAAAGATGTTTTCAGGATCAAAAAACACTCGCTGAGCATACGTGTCGAATAGTCAGTCGGTACTGCCGCACAGCTTTACCTGGACCATCGCCTTGAACTGGCGCAGTTGCCGGGCAAACTTCCCGGCAGGCTGAAGGAAGTGTTTTCTGAAGCCCAAGCCGGTTAGGCATGAAGCCAAGTTGCCTTGTTCTGCGTAATTTAATCAGGAAGGAAAGTACATGCCAGATTTTTTATTAGCCGCTTCCCAGCTTGCGTGGCCGTTCGCACTTGCCGTCGCCTGGGTTTCCGGCGAGTTCCTGCACCGCTGGACCGGCCTGCCGCGCATCAGCATATACGGACTGGTTGGCTTCCTGTTTGCGAATGTCGGCTCTGGCCTATTGCCGCAAACCGAAGGCGGCACCTTCATGCTGCTGGCAAACGTCGCCTTCGGCCTGATCTTGTTCGAACTCGGCTATCGCATCAACCTGCGCTGGCTGCGCCTGAATCCATGGATGGCGGCGAGCGGCGTGTTTGAAGCCGTGGCTACCTTTGCCGTGGTGTACTACCTTGCGACCTTGTTCAACATGCCGCCATTGGCTGCCTTATTACTCGGGTCGCTGTCGATGTCGACTTCACCTGCGGGAATCATGCGCGTGGTCAACGAGCAATCCAGTTCGGGACAGGTGACGGAACGCGTTCTGCACCTTTCTGCGTTGAATTGCGTGCTGGCCGTGTTTGCCTTCAAGGTCATCATCGGCATTGGCGTTTTCCAGACTTCCGGCAGCCTGTTGCATGCAACATGGAGCAGTCTCGTTGTACTGGTTGCATCCGCTGCGCTTGGTGGCTTGTTCGGCGTCGCCTTGCCCGCTTTGCTGCGCCGGCTCGGCAATCTCGCGCGCGATGCAACGCTCGCGTTCGCAATCGCCGTCATCCTGCTGGTTGCGGTGACCTATGCATTCGGATTTTCACCCGTGCTGGCAGCACTCACTTTCGGACTGGTTGCGCGCCATCGCCGTGTCACCCTCAGTCCGGCGCAACGCAATTTCGGCGTGATGGGGGATTTGCTGGCGGTTGTACTGTTCTTCTTCGTTGCCACGACACTCGACTGGCAACACGTAACTGCCGGCGCGGTGCTTGCCATTGTGCTGGTTGCCGCCCGGTTTGCTGTCAAGATCATCGGCGTCGCCATCTTCGCCCGCGCCAGCGGTATTTCATGGCGCAAGGGTGTACTGACTGGAATGGGTCTGATGCCGATCTCGGTGTTCGTCATTCTGCTGCTGGAACAAACGCGCAATGTCGGCGTGGAACTGGTCGATGCGCTGGTGCCCTTGTCTGCCATGGTATTGCTGCTGGAAGTGATTGGCCCGGTCCTGACGCAACGCGCGCTGATCTGGGCAAAAGAAACACCGGATTCGACGGAGAACTGAACATGGCACTGGAACCTTTCAAACATTCCGATTCCCTGACGCTCGGCGTTGAGCTGGAACTGCAGCTCGTCAGCCTCAGCGACTTCGACCTGACCGATGCCAGCCCCGACATGCTGGACCTTCTCAAGCGCAAGCCGTTTCCCGGCACGGTCACGCCGGAGATTACGGAAAGCATGATCGAGATCGCCACCGACGTGCATACCAACCACACCGAGCTGCTGGAGCAGTTGCGCCATGTGCGAGATGCGCTGGTGCGCGCGGGTGACATGCTCAATGTCGGCGTATGCGGTGGCGGCACGCATCCATTCCAGAAATGGTCTGAGCGCAAGATATTTTCCAAGCCGCGCTTCAAACAGGTGTCCACCCTGTACGGCTATCTCGCCAAGCAGTTCACCGTGTTCGGCCAGCATGTGCATGTCGGCTGCAGTTCCGGCGACGATGCGCTGTTCCTGCTGCATTCACTGAACCGTTACGTGCCGCACTTCATTGCATTGTCGGCGTCATCGCCGTATTTTCAGGGCAGGGATACGCTGTTCAACTCGGCGCGGCTCAATTCGGTGTTTGCTTTTCCGCTGAGCGGCCGCGCGCCTTTCCTGCTGCGCTGGGAAGATTTCGAGCGCGATTACTTCGCCCGGATGGAAGACACCGGCATCGTCAAAAGCATGAAGGATTTTTACTGGGATATCCGGCCCAAGCCGGAGTACGGCACGATCGAACTGCGTGTATGCGACACGCCGCTCAATGTAGAGCGCGCGGCTGCGCTTGCCTGCTATCTGCAGGCGCTGTGCCGCTACCTGCTCGAGCGCAGCGAGGAGCCGCCGGCAGAAGACGACTACCTGGTCTACAACTACAACCGCTTCCAGGCCTGCCGCTTCGGCCTGGACGGTACGCTCGTACATCCGAAAAGCCATGAATCGCTGTCCATCCGCGAGGACATCATGACCACCCTGCGCAAGATGGAACCTTATGCCGAAAAGGGTGGCGGCCTGGCGGCAATCGAGCATTTGTACAAGGCTGCGCATGTCGGCAGCGATGCCACCTACCTGCGGGAGGCATACGCAAGCAGTGGCAGCACGGAAGGCATGGTCGATGCTGCCATTCAACGCTTTCGCACGCAGGACGGCGAGGGAAATACGAGCGGCACCTGATCTGTTTCCGGATTACCTGACTTCGGTACTTCCCGGGAAAGCCGGAAAATTCGATTTGCAAGGGAATTGCGCAGCAGCTGCTGCGCCTGAAAAGTAGTTGCATAGCGAACTAATATGCACTATAGTTCAGCCATGTTTGATCACTGCCTCTATTTCAATACGACCGCACTGGCCCGTGTGCTTGAACGTGAATGGACCAAAGCGTTCAAGCCGTTCGGGCTTACGCCGTCACAAGCGTTCATGTTGCGTGTCGTTCTGGAGAAACCAGGATTGCTGCAGAGCGAGTTAGCAAGAGAACTGGCGATTTCTCGCCCCACGGCGACACGCACGCTTGACGGCTTGCAGAAACTCGATTTGCTCAAACGCACGCACACAGAGAATGACGGCAGGGAATCGGCGATCCAGCCGACACCGACGGCTGTTGCGATGAGGGAAAAACTCAATGCGGCCAGTGCGCAAGTAACCAGGCGACTGAAAAAGGAATTGGGGATCGAGAATTTTGACGACGCGGTAGCCAAAGTGAGGGATGTCCGGGCAGTACTCGGATGAGATTTTTTTAATTCATTTAGTTGCATAGCTAATTAAAAGGAGTGTCAAAATGCCGATTCTCAATGTAAAGGTAAGTGCCAAAAAATCGCCAGAGTTGACAATGCAAATCTCTGAGCTGCTTCTGGATTTGACAACCCGCATACTGAAGAAAAAGCGTGAGGTGACAGCGATCGCCATCGACTTTGTGGAGCACGACAGCTGGATTGTCGGAGGCCATCTTTTGAGCGAACAAAAGAAAAACAGCTTCTATTTCGACATCAAGATCACGGATGAAACCAACACCAAGGACGAAAAAGCGCTTTATATCAAGGAAGCATTTGACGGTTTTTCAAAGATATTGGAAAACCTGCACGAGGAAAGTTATATCTACGTTCAGGATGTGAAGGCCGCATCGTATGGTTATGGTGGATATACGCAGGAATACCGCTACCACCATTAATCCTGCTTGGAATAAGGATGCACTACGAGAATGCACTACGGCGCTTCCCGCCTGCCAACCGGCAAGAGAAAAAGGCGCTGTAATTCTGGTGGCTCTTGTGCGTCCTGGCCTATTGCCGATATGGGGCAATGCACTTCCGACCTTGCAGGGAAGGGTTTTTTCTTGGAAATCGCCAGCTTGAATCTCGATATCCTATTGCTCGTTCTACTGATTGTGCAAGGCGTTCTGGGCGGAATTGATACGCTGCTTAACCATGAACTGATCGTCCGCTTGCCGCGCCATGTTGAGGCGCGCACAGAACTCGGCCTTCACTCGATGCGGGAAGCGGTCTACGGCATTTTGTTCGGCGGATTGGGATGGCTGGCCTGGCATGGCGCATGGGTTGTGCTGATCGTGGTGTTGCTAGTTGCGCAGATGGCGGTCGATGCGAGCGATGAGTTTGTGGAAAACCGCACGCGCACCTTGCCACAAAACGAGCGTGTGCTGCACTTCTTTATTGTGCTGAACTTCGGCCTTATCGTTGCGGTGCTGTCAATTCTGATGATTGATTGGGTATCCCAGCCAACCAGTTTGAAGCTGGCGGGTCACGGTACGCTGTCATGGATTCTTTCGGTGCTAGCCGTGGCTGCCTTTGCGTGGGCAGTTCGGGACTTTTTTGCTTGGCGCAGACTGGGCCGGAACACTGCATAGCTCTGTTCCGGCCGATTTCAGTAAGCACGGCAACAAGTCAACCTTCTGCGGGCAGAGGCAGACTTCTGGCCAGCCTGTGAGTGTCAATGGGGCGCAACCGAACCGCGCCATGCACCGGTTTCCGAGCCACGGCTTTCGAGCATTTCCTTGAAACGATCAAGATTGCGCTTGGCCTGCATCTTCACCAGGCCCAACGTATCGCCGACTTTTTCATCGATGCTCCGGGGCTCGTAATCCATCTGCAGCATGATCCGGGTTTTGGAATCCGAGATTTTGTGGAAGGTGACAACACCTGAATTCCTCACGCCTGTAATGCTGCGCCAGGCAATCCGCTTGTCCGGGATCTGTTCGGTGATCTCGGCGTCCCATTCCTGCTCTTTCCCTGCGACAGTGGCACGCCAGTGCAGGTGCGTATCGTCGAGCTGTCTTACTTCATGCACGCTTTCCATGAACTTTGGAAAGTCTTCAAACTGCGTCCACTGGTTGTAAGCAGTGCTGACCGGCACATCCACTTCGATTGACTGCTCGGCGGAAGACGGCATACCAGAATGGCGCGATTTTTTGAGCTGCTTTGAAAGAATAATTCCGCCAGCAGCAAGAGCGGCAACCGCAACGATTTTATTAACCATTTGAATTTCCTCTCGATTGATCCGCCCGTATCGATAAAACGGCTGCCCAACCGGGAGCCCTGCCCATCGTGAGCGGTGCGTTGCACAGGAATGTCTGCATGCAGCTGCCCATTCGTGCCGGCATCAGCGACTGCTGGGTTCAGGCTGCAAGCGATGTTTAACTGACCATGAAGTGCGCCATTTAGTTCGCATTGATGCAGAGGTGACTGGTGCACAGAAATCGTGCATGCGATGGGATGCACTATTCCTTAAGTGATTAGCTGATGGCGCTTTCCGCGACGAGCCGCGGCGTGATGCGTGGTGTCCTGATGGACTTGTGGATGAAGGCGGCGATCTCGGCAATCGAACGATCGGCTTCTGGCAACATGCCTGCATGGAACTGGAACACATGCCATGCGCGGTCGAAGCAGCGATATTCCACCGGGACGCGGGCAGCGCGGGCACGGCTGGCCAGGCGCTGCGCGTCTGACAGCAGAATTTCCTCGGCGCCGACATGGATCAGCATCGGCGGCAGTCCGGTCAGATCCGCGTGCAGAGGCGAGCAGCGCACATGCGCCGCCGCATCGGGGCCGAGATAAGCTTTCGCCGCCCAGGCCAGCCACGCCGGATCGAGTACCGGGTCGCACGCTGCATGGCTGCTGATGCTGCGTCCCTCCAGCCGGAAATCCACCCAAGGCGACAGGAACACCAGCGCGGCAGGCATAGGCAGGCCGGCATCGCGAATGGCTACGGCAGCTGTCAGCGCCAGTCCGCCGCCGGCTGAATCGCCGATCAAGGTCAGACGCCTCGGGTCCTGGCCGGCCTCAAGCAGTGCGCGATATACGGCGAGCGTATCGTCCAGGGCCGCCGGGTAGCGGTGTTCCGGTGCAAGCCGGTATTCCGGCAGCCAGACGCTTGCCGCTGCGGCACGGCCGATGCGCGCTGCCAGGTTGGCATGGGTAGCCGCGCCGCCGGCGGCATAAGCGCCGCCGTGCAGATACAGCAGCTTACGCCCAGCCAATGCGATTTCCGGATCGATCCGGGTCACAGGAATGCCGGCCACAGTCGAAGACGATTTTTTGCAGCCGCGTGGCGGCAGTGCAATCATGGTGGCTGCGGCCAGGCAACGGCGCTGCAGCCATACCGGGCGCGCCGGGTTCAAGGAGGGCTTGAGCAGCAGGCGTGCCGTCTCCCTGAAAACGATGCGCGCGAGCTTGCGATCAGGAACGGACGGATTCAGGCGGGTAGGCAATTCGTCGGAGAGTCGGTGGAAATAGTAATCGCGCATATCCAGCGTGCGCGTCAGCCGCCGATAGCTGAAGGTGAAGCTCGGCCAGTTGTTGACGATCTTCCCGGATGCAGTCCGGTACCAAGATGAACAACCGCTGGCCCATACACTGCGTTTCAGATCGTTTTGCACTTTTGCTGAATAGTCGCGCTGGCGCTCCGGCTTGACGTCCAGATAGCTCGGCCCGGAACGTCGCAGCGCGCGCACGCACTGCATCACATAATGCACCTGCGATTCGAGCATGTAGAGAATGGAGTTATGCCCGAGGTTCGTGTTCGGCCCGTAAAGCATGAACAGGTTGGGAAAGCCGGATACCGAAATGCCCTTGTAGGCTTCCGCGCCTCTGCGCCAGGCGTGGTTCAGGTCGCGGCCATTCAGGCCGGTGATGCGCATCGGCGCGAGGAAATCGGTCGCCTGAAAGCCGGTGCCGAAAATAATGGCATCCACCGCATGGCGAGTCCCATCGCGCGTCACTACAGCGTCCCCTTCGACATGGCTGATGGCATCGGTCACGATCTCGACATGGTCCTGGTTCATCGCGGGATACCAATCGTTGGAGATAAGAATGCGCTTGCAGCCGATTTTGTAGTTGGGGATCAGCTTGCGCCGTTTGTCCGCATCCTTCACTTGTCGCCAAGCCATCCAGCGTGCCTGCAAGGCAAACATTTCAAGCAGGCCATGGAATCGGGTAAAGGCAAGGGCGCGGCTTTCGTTCTTCAGGTATATCGATGCCCGGTAGAAGCGATCAAGCAGCGGCATATGCGCAAACAGCCAATGCTCCCAGCGCCGGAATGGCCGGTCCGCTTTTGAGATCACCCATGCGGCAGAGCGTTGAAAAAGCTTGAGCTGCGCGACTTTCGGCACGATCTCGGGTACGAACTGGATTGCGCTGGCGCCGGTGCCAATGACGGCAACCCGCTTGCCATTCAGGTCATATGCATGATCCCAGCGGGCTGAGTGGAACATTTTTCCCTTGAATTCCGCGATGCCTTTTATATCGGGGAAGGCAGGCCGGTTGAGCTGCCCGCATGCGGTAATCAGGGCGCCGGCACGTATCTGCTCACCACTACGGGTGGTAATCAGCCATTGCGCCGCATGCGCATCGAACACGGCGGATACGACTTCCTGGCCAAATCGGATATGAGGTGCAAGCGCATACCGGGCTGCGCAGTGTTCCACATAAGCCTGTATCTCGGCCTGCGGCGCAAACTTGCGGCTCCAGTTGCTTTTCGGTTCAAAAGAATAGGAGTAGAGATGCGACTGCACATCGCAGGCTGCGCCCGGATAAGTATTGTCGCGCCAGGTGCCGCCGACGCGGTTGCCCTTTTCCAGAAGGATGAATGAATTGATGCCTGACTTTTTCAGCTGGATGGCCATGCACAGGCCGCCGAAGCCGGCGCCGATGATGACGACGTCAAAGCCGGATCCGGCAGATTGTGGCTGTGCATTCATGGCAGGTACATGCGAGGCGGCATTATCGGTTATTTCGAGCCCTGGGATAACCGCCGATCAAGCCTAGCGCTCCGCGCGCAACCGCTGCGGGGATAACGCTGGAAGCCAGCAGCAGGGCCTTGAAGTGCCAGGAGACCGGGCGATGGAGCGGGCCGCCATCCGCCGCTGCCAGTACCTGCCGTGCAACCTCGGCAGGATCGAGGGTGACGCCCAATCGTTTCACAAACAGGTTGTCGGTTCGGCCATGCAGCATCGGCGTATTCACAAAAGGCGGCATGACGTCACGTACCGTGATGCCATACCGGGCCCATTCGGTGGCCAGCGCTTCCGTAAAGCCACGGACCCAGAACTTGCTGGCAGAGTAGCTCGCCATGCTCGGGATGCCCAGCATGGCAGATGCCGATGACAGGTTGACCACGGCGGGGCGTACATCGTGCGCGGCGCTTTTGCGAAGCAGCGGCAGCGCCGCCTGACAACACAGCGCGATACCAAGGTTGTTGACGGCCAGCAGGCGGGCAAGCTCTGGCGCAGGCTGATCCTCGAAGTGCCCTGTATAGAGCAGTCCGGCGCAATTGACCAGCAATTCGAGCTGCCCCTTGCTGCGTTCGGCGAAGCGCTCGAACATGCTCGCTACGGAGGCCGGGTCGGTAACGTCCACCGGAAGCGCGGTCGCTCTTTTGCCGGACTGGCGCGCCAGCTTGCCAAGCGCGGCACCGTCGATATCGGCAAGGCCCACCTGCCAGCCTTGTTCGAGCAGCATGCCGGCAACGGCACGGCCGATCCCCGAAGCTGCGCCGGTCACTAGTGCATGGCGGGAGGGGGCAGTCATGACAGAACTGCCTCCATGAGCAGAGCCGGTATGTTGGAATGGTCGGTAATCACGCAGTATTCGCCTTCCGGTATGAGGGGGACCGTGGTGGACACGGCAGTGTTAAGGAAGATACTTGCGGGCGGTTCGAAGAGAAACTTTGAAGTGAAACAACATACCTATAAAAAGGCATGCAAAGACAAGAATTCGCCGTCAATGGGTGCGTATTGCAGAATACGCCTGGCTGAAAAATGAAATGAAGAGGTGCAATCGCGGGGAGGCAGGAGCGGCGAGGTGATACGTGGCGCTCACTGCATGCGCATTAACCGCTGCTGTGCTTTTTATGCAGGGACAACGCGGTTTTTTCCGGCCTTCTTTGCTCTATAAAGCGCATGATCGGCTCGCTCGATCAGATCGGCCTGGTTTTCGCCGGCATTGCACAGCGTCACACCGGCGCTGAAGCGCATGGACAGGTGCTCGCCGTTATGCATCAAAACGCGCTGGGCTAATTCGTCCTGTACGCGACAAAGCGTCTGCACTCCCTTATCCAGCGGCGTGTCCGGTAACAGGATCATGAATTCTTCGCCGCCAAAGCGCGCAATAACATCCATTTTGCGAAGCGTGTCTTTCACTACCTGCACCAGATGGACTAGGGCTGCATCGCCGGCGCAGTGTCCGTGGGTGTCGTTGAGCTTCTTGAAATCATCCAGGTCGAGCAAGGCCACGCACAAAGGAGAGTGATTACGTGCGGCCCGCGCCATCTCCCGCTCAAGTGCATTGTCGAGACCGCGCCGGTTAAGGCTTCCGGTCAGTTGATCTTCGCTGATGAGTTCGCGCATTTTTGCGAGCTCGGCCTCAAGTTCGCGAACACGGCTTTCGGCTGCTCGTGCTTGCTGGCGTGCCATCAACGCGTCGATATTCAGGGATAGGGCTTCCTCATGTGCAGGGTTGCTGCGCAAAATGCCATCCAGCAGCTGGTTTACATCACCGGCAATGCTCAGGCCGGAGGACAATCCTTGCATCCAGGCATGAAAAGAAGATTCGAATGGCGCCCTCCTATGCTGCGTAAATTGGTCCGCATCATTATTGTTCGTGGCTATTCTCATTGGAGTCTCCTTCAGCGACATGCTGGCGGCTTGTAAAGCCATCCTTATTAAGTTTCTTATCGACAAAAAATGGAAAAGGTTTAGGGCTTTTTAGCCGGCTTTATGAGCACGGATTTCCATTTTCTGAAGTGACAAGTGCGGGAATATTGTTCTCTATGCACTTTTTGGCAGCGTGTGCACGGCTGCATGCCATTTATCCAGACTATCGCCTTCCCGCAACCACGGAACATAGATACCGCTTTTCGATCCTATTTAGCAGGGTTCCGGAATGCATATGGCCAAAAGGACGGGCATGGCACCAGCAAGCAGCAGCGGCCTTCAGGCGGCGATCTTCGACATGGATGGCGTCATTACCCAAACAGCGCACCTGCATGCCGCCGCATGGAAGGAGACGTTTAATGATCTTCTGCGCCGCCATCCCCAGCCTGGCGTGCCTTACCGGCCGTTCGACGAGCACATGGAATATCGGGCTTACGTTGACGGCAAGCCGCGTGGTGAAGGTGTACGGAGTTTTCTTCGCGCACGCGGCATAACGGTCTCCGACGATGAGGAGCGGGACGTCGCCATACGCAAGGACGCACTCTTCGAACGTTTCCTGAAAGAGCAGGGCGTCCAGACCTACGCGTCCACACTGGCCTTGATTACCGCATTGCGAGCACGCGGTCTGAAGATCGGGGTAGTTACGTCCAGCCGCCATGGTCGCGCGATCCTGCAAACAGCCGGCATCAGCGCACTCTTCGATACCTGCCTGGACGGCGTCGATCTCGATGCGTTGAAGCTGACAGGCAAGCCGCATCCCGACATGTTCCTGCGCGCCGCTGAAATGTTCGGAGTCAGCCCGGCCCACACGATGATTGCGGAAGATGCGGTGGCTGGCGTGCAGGCGGGGCATCGGGGCGAATTCGGCCTCGTTGTAGGAATTGACCGTGGCGGCAATGCCAGCGCCCTGAAGCGCGCCGGGGCCGACCTTGTCGTGCCTGATCTGGCTGCGCTCGGCGTGGAAGAGCTGGAAGCGGCCTTTCGACGGCATCAGGACGAGATTGCCTGGCGTATCGAGCAGGAGGGCTTCGACCGCTCGCGCGAACGGCAGATGGAAAGCCTCTTCACTGTAGGAAACGGCTATCTCGGCGTGCGAGGAGCGCTCGACAGTCCTCTGCCGGCATCGCAAGGCGATCTTTTCATTGCCGGCATCTATGACCGCAAACGTGCCGACCTGCCGTATTCGGAAATCGAATTCCTCACGCCAGACCGTGGCGCCGACCCGTATGCCGAACTCGTGCCACTGCCGTTTCCCTTCCGGCTGGCCATTTCGGTCGAGGGGGCGTCTCTTGATTTTGCCGGCACCTACGGAGGTGGGCTGCGCCGCGTGCTCGACATGCGTTGCGGCGTGTTGCACAGTGATGCTGTCTACGAGACGCTCGGCGGGCGGCGTACTGCAGTCCATACGCGGCGCTGTGCGTCGCTGGCAGATCCGCATCTGCTGCTTCAGGAAGCGGTCATCGTGCCGGAGAACCATTGGGGCGACGTAGATCTCGCCGCATCACTCGACGACCCGGACCTGGCGACGCGTCACCCGCACCTTGAAGTGCTGGAACATACAAGTACCGCCGAACTGGAATTCATTTGCTACGCAACGCGCGCCTCGGGATTCAGGATTTGCATTGCTTCTCGCATCTTGCGCGAGACGAATCTCCTGCGCCGCCTTGTTTCTGTATTCACCAGCCGCGATGGTGAAGACCCAAAGGCGGCAGCACTCGCGCATTCGCAAGCGCTTGGCGCAAGCGATTTCGAGAAGTTGTTCGACGCGCATGCGGCAAAGTGGGCCGATTTCTGGAGCAGGGCGGACATCCGCGTGCCGGGACGCCCCGCGGTCGAGCAGGCGCTGCGCTTCGGCAGCTATCACCTTAAGCTGCCGGCGGCAAATGACGCCAGGGTGTCCATTGGTGCACGCACGCTCTCCGGACGTGCGTATGAGGGGCACGTGTTCTGGGATGCGGAAATCTTCATGCTGCCGTTTTACCTGCATGTCGAACCGGCGCAGGCGCGTAACCTGCTGCTTTATCGATATCACACGCTGGATGGTGCCCGCCGTCGCGCACGTGCGCTTGGCTACCACGGTGCCTGCTTTGCATGGGAGTCCACCGTTACCGGCGATGACGTCACACCTACCAAGATCGTGCTCAAAAGTACTGGCAAGGAGATTCCCATCTTCACCGGAAGCCAGCAGGTGCACGTGACCGCCGACATCGCTTATGCAGTTTGGCGCTATTGGGAGGCAACACACGATGAGGAGTTCCTCGTCGGCCCCGGCGCGGAAATCCTGTTCGAGACGGCACGTTTCTGGGCGAGCCGGGTGTCGCGCGGTGCAAACCATCATCACATTCGGGGTGTCGTCGGGCCGGATGAATACCATCATGCGGTGAACGATAACGCCTATACCAACTGGATGGCGCGCTTCAATCTGGACCGGGCGGCGTGGCTGGCGCAGCATACTGGCACCAACAAGGCGGAAGCGGATGAATGGGCCGGGCTGGCGCAGTCGCTTTATATTCCCGTTCCAGATGAACGCGGCATCATCGAGCAGTTCGAGGGTTTTTTTGCACTCAACAACTACCCGCTTCCCAAGGAAGAACGTTTCAAGGCGCCGGTCAGCCGGCTATTCGACTGGGAACAGATCAATCGGCTCAAGCTCCTGAAGCAGGCCGATGTGCTCATGCTGCCGCTGCTGTTTCCCAAGGAATTCTCCGATGACATCGTGGCGGCAAATTACCGCTATTACGAACCGCTTACCGACCATGGCAGCAGCCTTTCGCCTTCGGTCCACGCGGCAATTGCCGCCCGTATCGGACTGCAAGACGATGCTGAACGCTACTGGAAGCAGAGCCTGTGGCTTGACCTGTCCAATGCGATGGACAACAGCATGCTGGGCGTGCATGCGGCAGCCATGGGAGGTACCTGGCAGGCGCTGGTGTTCGGCTTGCTCGGTATCGGCTTCAGCGAAGATGGCCCTCATGTGAGGGCGCGTGCCGGGGAAAGCTTGCCAATCGGATGGGACAACGTCCAGCTGACGCTGGCGTATCGTGGCCGTACGCATTCGGTGAGAGTGACACGTCCACAGGAAATAAAGGGTAATTGATGAACCGATTTACTTCTCTCCTGCTTCCGCTCGACGGCTCGCCTGAAGCCGCGAAAGGTGCCGGGTGTGCCTTATGGCTGGCCGAAACACTTGGCGCCACCTTGCACGTACTGCACGCGGCTGCGCATCCGCTTCCCGGGCTCGACGCGCTGGAGCGACTGCATGTCAATGCTGCGCAACGCGCCCCGGTCGTGTTGCATCAGCTTGCGGATACCGCTGAGGCTGCCGTACTGGACGCAATTGCAAGCTATGGTGTGGATCTGGTCGTGATGAGCGCACGCGGGGAATCGGCTTGGGCGGGGCACAAGCCGTCCCAGGCTCTGGGCGCAGTCGCACAATCCGTGATCGAGCAATGTCCGGTACCGGTGCTCCTGCTCCCTGTGCACTATCGGGAAGTACTGCCATGGACGTCGATACTGGCAGCAGCCAGCGGCGGTGCGGCTGCTGATGAGGCGCTTGAAGCTGCCGTGCAGCTTGCCGCTGCGCTCCAACTCAAGGTGCGAGTAGTACATGTGGAAGATGGGCCCGAGGCAACGGATTCCATGCCGCTCGGTGCCTATGCTGATTCGGCACATCATGAATATCCGCGCCGGATGAATGACATGGTTGAGCGTGGATTGGCCGGCTGCACGCCCGAGGAATGCGGTTGCGTCGATCAGTTTATTTTGCGGCGCGGCGACCCGGCGAGGGAATTGCTCGATCAGGCTTCACGGGACGCGACGAATATGCTCGCGCTCGGCTGGCACGGTGCATTCGGTCCGGGGCACGCGCTTGTGTTCCAGAGCCTGCTGGAACAAGCCGAGTGTGCACTGCTTCTCGTGCGCCGGTCTGAAGGATCCACTGCACGACTCAAGGTAGGAAATGAAGTCGATGGATGACACAACAAAGATTGCCATCGTTGGCGCCGGACGTGTCGGCAGCACACTGGCCTATGCTCTTGCCACGTCGGGCATTGTGCGGGAGATCGTGCTGATCGACAGCGATGTGGGCCGCGCGGAGGGCGAGGCAATGGACATCGAGCATGCCGTACCCTTTCATGCGCCGGTGTCGGTCGTTGCGGGCAATCTGCTAGATGCAGCCGGCGCCGCAGTGACGGTCATTGCAGCGGGAGACGCGCAACACCCGGGCGAAAGCCGCTTGGCGCTGCTCCAGCGGAATGTCGGAATATTGCGCAGCATTGTTCCTGAAGTGCTGCGAGCGAACCCCGAAGGGCTGCTCCTGATTGCCACCAATCCTGTAGACGCGCTCACCTTCGCCGCATTGCGCCTGTCGAGCCTGCCGGCATCGAGGGTTTTCGGCTCTGGCACAGTGCTCGACACTGCGCGGCTGCGCGCCGAACTCGCCGCGCATTATCGTGTCGATGCGCGCAACGTCCACGCCTATGTATTGGGCGAACATGGCGACAGTGAGTTCGTCGCATGGTCAACCGCCAATTTGGCAAACCTGCACCTCACGGAGTACTGTCGCCTGACTGGCATGTCCTGCACCACGGAAGACATGGCAACGATTGGGCTGCGCGTAAAAAACGCCGCCTATGAAATCATCCGCCGCAAAGGTGCAACCAACTTCGCGATTGCGACCGCACTCACCCGTATTATCGAGGCAGTGATCCGCGATCAGGCATCGGTTCTCACTGTTTCAACACTCGTCGCGGGGCATTATGGCATCCACGACGTGTGCCTCAGCCTGCCCGCGATTCTGGACCGTTCCGGCATTCGGCAGGTGCTGCCTGTCCCGTTGTCAGATGAGGAGGCCGTATGCTTGCTGAACTCTGCCGCGGTGGTGCGCAAAACACTGGCGAGCGCGGGGATTGGCTAGATTCATTGATTCGGGACTGACGACAGGCAGCCGGCCCATACCCGATCCCAATTGTTCCGCTATGCTGTTGCCAGCACCTCGATATCCTCTTCCCGGTGCCATGTAGCCTCAAGGAGAAAAGCGTTGAAGAAAACTGTGTTGATTACCGGCTGCTCCTCGGGTATCGGCCGCGCCCTGGCTGAGCAATTCCACCGCTCCGGATACCTTGTCTACGCCACTGCCCGGCGCATTGATACTCTGGCCGATCTTGCCGACGCAGGCATGCGTGTAGCGGCACTCGATGTCACTGATGCCGACAGCGTTTCGGCGCTGCGCCAGCTGCTTGGAAGGGAGCAGGTAAAGCTTGATGTGCTGGTGAACAACGCTGGTTACGGTGCCATCGGACCGCTGGTTGAAATGCCCTTGCCGGAACTGCGGCGCCAGTTTGAAACCAACGTGTTTTCCACCATCGCACTGGTTCAGGCGGTCCTGCCCAATCTCCTTGCGGCAGGCAGCGCGAAGGTCGTCAACATCAGCAGCGTCTCGGGAGTGATGGCTACGCCCTTCGCCGGCGCTTATTGCTCCTCGAAAGCCGCGGTCAACATTCTTTCCGATACCCTGCGCCTTGAGCTAGCACCGCTTGGCATTCATATCATTACCGTCCAGCCCGGCGGGATCGCCTCGCAGTTCGGGCAGGCCGCCAGACAGTCTGCGGAGCAGCTCGCGCCGGACTCTCTGTACAAGCCGCTGCAGGCGCAGATTCATTCCCGGGCGACGGCATCCCAGGACAACGCGATGCCTGCGGAAGAATTTGCGCGAAAGCTGTTCGCCCGCCTCCAGGCCGCGAACCCACCTGCCGTCATACGTCTTGGGCCGAAAAGCAGGTTGCTGCCATTCCTGAAGCGCTGGCTGCCGGCCCGAACGCTAGATGGCATCCTCTCGCGCAAATTCGGACTGGACAGCTTCAAGGGGAACGGCGCGCATTAGAGCGCTTTGAGCCTGACTGTACCGTCGATGTCGGACGCTTTGCCTGGCACAGTCAGGCGGAAAGCGCTCTAGCAGGCGGTTGAAAAGCTACAGCCCGGGGCAAAAGAACAGTCAAGGTAAACATAGCCTTGGTGCTACCACGCGGTTATCATGTTGGCAATTGTTAGCCGGCAGATCCTTATCGTAGAAATCATGTCCAGACAGGTCGTCCTCCCCAGGCTTGAGCTTCGCCCATACGTTCGGAACTTTATGATGAGCGACTTCGCTAGTCTTGACGTTCACCTGCCTGCATCGATCGATGTTCAAATCGTGGTGTACCTGCGGGGCCAGGGTTTTCTGCTTGAAGACAAAACCTTCGACAGGAAAATTCCAACAGCATTTTTTGCTGGCCCCTCTTTATTCCCGCGCCGGTTTCGCGTTGAACCGGGCAGCCGGTTTATCGCCGCCACCTTCCGGCCATCAGGATTTTTCTCCTGCTTCGGCATTCCCGTCTCTGTCTTAAACGAACAATTGGTGCCGCTGGACTGCATAGTGCGCAGCCATGAGGCGGCGTCGCTTTTAGATGAGTTATATCAGAATAAAAATGATGAGCTGCTCATTCACGCCTTGGAAAAGTTTCTGCTGCAAAGCATATTCGCGAACAGGAACGAAGAGGCTTATCTGCCAGTGTTATCTCTGGAGCGTTTGCTGATGCCTGCGACAGAAATTGCGCGTGCCATGGACATCAGCACACGACAGCTCGAACGCCGGTTCCTGATTCGTTACGGCGTCTCCTTGCGGGATTACCGCCGTATCTCAAGATTTTCAGCTGCGCTTGCCGGGTTGATGCACGGTGGAGCCCAGTACGGATCCCTAGCGCAGACTGCGGTGGATGCGCAGTACGTTGATCAATCCCACTTTACAAAAGATTTTCGTCAGTTTGTCGGTGCAACGCCGGGACATTTCCTCAAGGCTCGCAGGGAAAGCGATTCTATTTATCACCTTTGGCAATTGAATCCTGAGGAGTTGCAAAGTTACCGTGACTAGGAGCGCATCTTTTCGCCCAATTGATGATACGCCCTAGGCTGGCTGCAACTAGATGTCGTGTCGGTACAAGATGTATTGCCGGCTTTCATTTAATGTCTTTGAAAAGAAAGGAGCGCCTAATGGAAGCCACATCACTTGATAGTCACGGCTATGTCCTGACAAGCATCGACGAGCTGCTCGCGACTGCCCGCAGCAACAGCATCTGGTATCTGTCCTTCGGCCTTGCATGCTGTGCCGTCGAAATGATGCAGGCGGCTGCCTCGCGCTACGATATGGACCGCTTCGG
>DATFAZ010000191.1:0-4273 GCA_035254105.1 Noviherbaspirillum sp.
ACCGGGATATCCGCGACCTTGCAGATCGCTTTCCATTGTTGTGACATTAGAATTCCCCTTTAACTGTTGGTTGGCTATGTGGGCTAAGAGCCGATTTGAAAATCGGAGCTAAGCGGGCAGCGATTCGAACTGACGTCCATCGACCAGCGCCTTGTCCTTCTCGTGCCACGGGTCTGGTTCACCGTCGAGAGAGAACAGCAGGCGTTCGTACAATGCCTTGCGGTTTTCCGCATCCTCCAGAACCTTCTTTTTCACATAGTCCAGGCCCACACGGCCGATGTAGTGCACCGTGCGCTCTAGATACCAGCCCTCTTCCCTGTAGAGCTGCAGGAAGGCACCCGAGTACTCCAGCACTTCCTCATGGGTTTTCAGCTTGACGAGAAATTGTGCAACCTCGGTCTTGATGCCACCATTGCCGCCGATATAGATCTCCCAGCCGGAATCCACCCCAATTACGCCGACATCCTTGATACCGGACTCGGCACAGTTGCGCGGACAACCGGATACGGCAATCTTTACCTTGTGCGGTGCATACATGCGCCAGAGTGCGCGTTCCAGCTCCTGTCCCATGCGTGTCGAATCCTGCGTGCCGAAACGACACCATTCGGAACCGACGCAAGTTTTCACCGTGCGCAACGCTTTTGCATAAGCATGGCCGCAGGGCATGCCGAGGTCTTGCCATACCGCCGGCAAGTCTTCCTTCTTTACGCCGAGCAGGTCGATACGCTGGCCGCCGGTTACTTTCACTGTCGGGATCTTGAACTTGTCTACTACGTCGGCGATGCGGCGCAATTCCGATGCATTGGTCTCTCCGCCCCACATGCGCGGGATCACCGAGTAGGTGCCGTCCTTCTGAATGTTGGCATGTGCACGCTCGTTGATGAAGCGCGATTGCGGATCATCCTTTGCTTCATGCGGCCATGTCGAAATCAGGTAATAGTTGAGCGCTGGCCGGCATGACGAGCAGCCGTTGGGCGTGCGCCATTCCATAAATTTCATCGTGTCAGCAATCGTCAGCAACTTGTTGACCTTGATTGCGTCGCGCACTTCCTGATGCGTGCGATCGGTGCAGCCGCATATCGGCTTGACCTTGCTCGATGCCGAATAGTCGCCGCCCACCGTGGCCATGATGATCTGTTCCACCAGTCCGGTGCATGAACCGCAGGAGGCAGATGCCTTGGTCTGCCTGCGCACATCTTCCAGCGTGAACAATCCTTTTTCCTTGATGGCCTTGACGATGGTTCCCTTGCAGACGCCATTGCAACCGCATACCTCTGCCGTATCCGGCATGGCCGCCGCCTTGCTGAAACCTTCATGGCCGACATCACCCGGACGCCCTGTATTCGATTCACCGAACATCAGCGTATCGCGGATATCGCCGATATTCCTGCCTTCGCGCAGCAGGTTGAAATACCAGGAGCCATCAACCGTGTCGCCATAAAGACAGACGCCGACCAGCTTGTCGCCCCTGATCACCAGTTTCTTGTACACGCCACCGATCGGGTCGGACAACACGATCTCCTCCGTTCCATCGCCGCCCATGAACTCGCCTGCGGAGAACAGGTCGATGCCGGTCACCTTCAGCTTGGTCGAGGTAACGGAGCCTTGATAACGGCCGATGCCGAAATTCGCCAGGTGATTTGCACACACCCGCGCCATTTCGAATAGTGGCGCCACCAGTCCGTAGGCAGTGCCACGATGATTGGCGCATTCGCCCACCGCATAAATGCGCGGATCGTAGGTCTGCATCGTGTCATTGACGACAATCCCACGGTTGCAGTACAGGCCGGCCGATTCCGCGAGAGCAGTGTTCGGACGAATGCCGACGGCCATCACCACGAGTTCGGCCGGCACTTCAAGTCCGTCGGTAAAGCGGATCGCTTTCACATGGCCGCTGTCGTCGCCGACGATTTCCTTCGTGTTTTTATCAAGCAGGAATTTCAGGCCGCGGTCTTCCAATGATTTCTGCAACATCTTGCCGGCGACCGGATCGAGCTGGCGCTCCATCAACCAAGTGGGCAAGTGCACAACGAAGACATCCATGCCGCGCAGCTTCAGGCCGTTGGCGGCTTCCAGCCCGAGCAAGCCGCCGCCGATCACCACCGCGTGTTTGTGCTTCTGCGCCGCTTCGATCATCGCATTGGTGTCGTGGATATCGCGGTAGGAAATCACCCCGCTCAGCTCCTTGCCGGGTACCGGCAGCATGAAGGGCGTCGAGCCGGTTGCCAGCAGCAAGCGGTCATATTCCGCCACTGTGCCGTCCTCGGCAATCACCTGCCTCCTGACGCGATCGATCCGGACGATTTTTTTGCCGAGGTGGAGCGCAATATTGTTTTCCGCATACCAGTCGACATCATTCAACATGATGTCCTTGATGGTCTGCTCCCCTGCGAGCACCGGCGACAACAGGATGCGGTTGTAGTTCGCATACGGTTCGGCGCCGAACACGGTGATGTCATAAACATCCGGTGCAATCTTCAGCAACTCTTCGAGTGTGCGTACGCCGGCCATGCCATTGCCGACCATGACTAACTTCAGCTTCTTCATTAAAGCTCCTTGTTCAATCAGCTTCGCCATTGAAGCTTTTTAAAATCTTTCCCGACCTCCTTTTAGCAAGAGCGGTGCCAGCCGCTTTCCGAAGAAATGCACCGTGATGAAGACGGATTCGCACTTTAAAAGTGCGGCTGCGTTCTTAATCGAGCGCTACGCACAAGATCGAAACGTAAATCGCTAATGGCACGGCACTTGCAATGTGCAGAACGATTTCAATTCTTGGTGCAAAGGAGCATTGTGAAAACCTCGCCATTCTGGAAAGCGGGCCATACCCCTACCCTGCTTGCAGCATTTTTCTATTTCGATCTGAGCTTCATGGTCTGGGTGCTGCTCGGGCCGTTGGCTATCCAGATTTCCAAAGACCTTGGCCTTACACCGGCACAAAAGGGACTGATGGTGGCAACGCCGCTGCTAGCCGGCGCGCTGCTGCGTATCGTGATGGGCATTCTGGTCGATCATATGAAACCGAAAAAGGCGGGCGCCATCGGCCAGATCATTGTGATTATTGCGCTGGTGTGGGCCTGGCTCGGCAAGCTCGATAGTTATGAAAGCATGCTGACACTCGGCATACTGCTTGGTGTTGCAGGTGCGGCATTCGCTGTCGCACTTCCGCTGGCGTCGCGCTGGTATCCGCCAGAGCACCAGGGGACAGCGCTCGGTATTGCCGGCGCGGGCAATTCCGGCACGGCGTTTGCAGCGCTGTTCGCGCCGTCGCTGGCGCTGGCATTCGGCTGGCAGAACGTGTTTGGCTGGTGCCTGATCCCGCTCGGTGTCGCCTTTCTTGTATATATGGTGTTTGCGAAAGACGCACCGAGCGCACCGTCGCCCAAGCCAATGTCTGAATACCTGCACGTACTGAAAGACAGGGATGCATGGTGGTTCATGTTTTTCTACAGCGTGACCTTCGGCGGTTTCTCCGGCCTTGCTTCCTCGCTGGCGATTTACTTTAACAGCCAGTATGGCCTGTCACCTGTGACCGCTGGCTATTTCACTGCTGCCTGCGTCTTCGCCGGATCGCTCGTACGTCCCCTCGGGGGCGTGATCGCCGACCGCATCGGCGGCATCCGCACACTGTCACTGATGTATGTGGTGGCTGCGGGCTTCCTGTTCATCGCCAGCACGGGCCTGCCGTCGGCGATGATGGCGTTGCCGGTTTTCGTAGTAGCGATGCTGGCGCTCGGCACTGGTAACGGTGCGGTATTCCAGCTGGTGCCGCAGCGCTTTCGCAAGGAGATCGGCGTGATGACGGGGCTCGTCGGCATGGCCGGCGGGGTCGGCGGATTTTATCTGGCGTCCAGCCTCGGGTATTCGAAGCAGATTACCGGCAGCTATCAGCTCGGCCTGACGCTGTTTGCAGCACTCGCGACGTGTGCACTCGTCGGGCTATCCATGGTCAAGGCGCGGTGGCGTACAACCTGGGGCAGCGCGGCGATGAGTGTTGCAAAGATCTAAAATGAACCGGTGACGCGAAATTTTCCCGGATCAGCAGTCTCGTTCTCTCCTTTCGATAAGTCATGTCTCTGAGCATCAGTATTGGCCACGCCACTCGTGCCGGCCTGCGCGCCCGTAACGAAGACTTCGTCGGCATGGTGACGCCGAATGAGCCGGAGTTGTCGGCCAAGGGCGTAATTGCAGCGATTGCGGACGGCGTGTCGGGCAATGAAGGCGGACGCGAAGCGGCGGAATACACGGTGCGTGGCCTGCTTGCCGATTATTACGC
>DATFAZ010000192.1:0-34369 GCA_035254105.1 Noviherbaspirillum sp.
ATGATCCCGAACTGCGCTGCAACCCGCCACGGACATTTCGTGCTCGACGGTTCCGGCCCGGCGTACATCGACCCGCCGTCACTGTCCGAGTGGCCAAACGTGCACTGGACAGCGGATACCGAGAAGTCCAAGCGCATCGACCTGAACACACTGACCAAGGAAGAAGTTGCATCCTGGAAGCCGGGCCAGACCCTGCTATTAAACGGCAAGATGCTGACCGGTCGCGATGCCGCGCACAAGCGTATCCAGGACATGCTGGCCAAGGGCGAGAAGCTGCCGGTCGATTTCACCAACCGCGTGATCTACTACGTCGGCCCGGTTGATCCGGTACGCGACGAAGTCGTCGGCCCAGCTGGCCCGACCACCGCAACCCGCATGGATAAGTTCACCGACATGATGCTGGAAAAGACCGGCCTGATCTCGATGGTCGGCAAGGCCGAGCGCGGCCCGGTCGCAATCGACTCGATCAAGAACCACAAGTCAGCTTACCTGATGGCAGTGGGCGGCGCGGCTTACCTAGTATCGAAAGCGATCAAGGCAGCGAAAGTCGTCGGCTTCGCCGACCTTGGCATGGAAGCAATCTACGAGTTCGACGTCAAGGACATGCCGGTCACGGTGGCAGTCGATTCCAACGGCGTCTCGGTGCATAACACCGGACCGAAGGAATGGCAGGAACGCATTGCCACCGGCAACTTTGTCAATATTCCGGTGACTGCAGCATAAGGTGACCAACGCCTCGCAAGCGAGCGGGATGGGGGCTTCGGCTCCCATCGGCGTTTTTGATTCCGGCATCGGCGGCCTGTCGGTGCTCAAGCACATTCATGCCTGTTTGCCGAACGATGACTTGCTGTACTTCGCTGATTCCGGCTACGCGCCCTACGGCGGTAAAAGCGAAGAGGAAATTGTTGCAAGATCGCGTGCAATTGCCGAATTCCTGATGCAATACCAGCCCAAAGCGCTGGTGGTCGCGTGCAACACCGCCACCGCAGCGGCGATCAAGGCCTTGCGTGAAAGCTACCCTGCCCTACCCGTAGTCGGCGTTGAGCCGGGGCTGAAACCGGCTGCTGCACTAACCAAAAGTGGCACAGTCGGCGTGCTCGCCACAGAGCGTACGCTTGCCAGCGCCAAGTTCCAGGTGTTGCGTGATCAGATCGCCGCTGCAACCAAAGTGCTTTTTCTGCCGCAACCTTGCCGCGGACTGGCCGATCAGGTGGAAAAAGGTGAGCTTCATTCCGCCGCCACTGCAATGCTCGTGCGCCGTTATATCGAACCATTGCTGGAACAAGGCGCGGACACACTCGTCCTTGGTTGTACGCACTATCCGTTCGTACGCCCGCTGATCGAGGAAACAGTCAGCCGCCTGACGTCCCAACCCGTGGCGATTGTCGATACCGGCGAACCGGTCGCCCGTCAACTGCTGCGGCTGTTGAAGGAACGCGGACTGCTGCGCACCGAAGGTGACGGCTCGGTAATAGGATTTACGACGAAAAGTGAAACCGCGCTGTCTGACGCATTCTCGCGCTTGCTGGACATATCTGCGCCCGTCACGCGCGTCGCAACGAGCGCATAAATACGGATTTGCCACTTTGCCGTGAAGTTTGTATAATTACCGGCTTGCTCGATGTGCTCATGAGCAAAGTCTTTCAGTGGTGGCCGTAGCTCAGTTGGTAGAGTCCAGGATTGTGATTCCTGTCGTCGTGGGTTCGAGTCCCATCGGCCACCCCAAATAATTCAAGCACTTAGCCCAGTTCTTCGGACTGGGCTTTTTGCTTTCTGGCGTTCAAAAGTTTTCATGTAACCGCTGTGTAACCCGATTTGGGAAATACTTGTTTCCGGTTTCGTGCGCGGGTCAGCACGCCGACAAATACGGCTATTGCCGATTCGTGCGTAAGGTCGGAGAGGTCAAGGGGGCTACATGACTCTTCTCTAACGTCGGAGAGACCGTCTAACCTAGGCGCAATCCGGAATGTCTTATCATTCATAAGCCCCGCTATACTCCCTTACATCAATAATAATCAACAGGGCGCGTGCATGAAGCCAGCTTACGACGAAGTCATCGACAAAGCATTTTTGGTGCGCGCCTCCCCCGAGACGGCATATTCATGGCTGAGAGAATCTCATATCCCCTACGCCTCGCGCTCGGTGTTCTACGATGGAATTCCAGAGAGGATTGAGGCTGCTCTAGCAAACCGCCACGACGAAGTGATTGACTTGGGCCTAGCACAATGGGCGACGCAACCAGAAACGCTCGACGCCCTCTTTGCTAGGCATTGCATTCCTCCGAATGCTAGGTGGCCACTTGAGCCCGACACTTTTTCTTACGCCATTCTCTCGGCCATCCTAAGCAATGCATCGGTCAGACTCCCACTCTTAGAAGACCACCAAGGCCACTTGGGCATCCCCAAAACGGCTTTTGAATGGATAGTTGAGAACGGCGACGACAATTTAACGTACAGAATGCACAGCAATGACTGTGTCGGCCTTGACCTCATCTGCAAGTGCTGCCGTCGAGAGGGCGTGTATGAACGGATTTCGGACGACCGATGGTTAAAAATGCTTACGAGCTTGAGCGCCAGCGAAAGATTTAAACGCCCTGCAAGGGAATTCGAAGACAGTCCTGATATGTTTCATTGGGACTTACACCAGCCAATTGCGGATGCAGTACGCATTTGTCCAAAGACAGTGCGAGGGTCGAATGTGCTTTGGAACGTGTTCAACAACATCTCAGTGAAAGCGGCATCGGATGCATACATTAGTGATGCTGACCTCAAGTCCGCAGTGGATGCTTGGGACGTTGAGATAGCGGACGACGGGTCTTTTAGCCACTGGAAATACGACTCGCTTACGCCGGGGGAGCGGGTGCAGTTCAATTTGCTCCGACTATATTGCTCCCCCGTGAAGTTGGACCCCAACGACGAGCGGCGACCTTATCGGCTTGCGGCCTATTCTAAGTGCTATCTCTCGGGAAAAAACCAGATGAAGGTCGAAGACTTTCAGAAGTATTCTGACCGGGACGGCCCCGCTTTCGTGTATGCCGCCTCCTTCAATGGCAACATATGGAGCGATGACGAGGCCTCTATGATGATGGTAACGAGAAACTTTCCAGCGCCAGAGAATACCGAGCTTCTGCGTTACAACACACCATCCAATAGGAGTGAATTTAAAGAGGAAAAGAATGTTCACCGAACAGCAGAGACGAACCAAGCGGAAACCGACATTCTGGCCTTACGGACTGAAATAGCCAATTTAAGCGCAAAGGTTGCTGAGGAAGTAGGCAAAGCAAAGTCTTGGATGATGTGGATTGCAATAGCGGCAGTAGTCATTGTGAAGTGGTAATAGCTGGTGGCGCCGCTCTTGGGTAATGCACGCGCCATTTCCCCCATCATTTATTGACTTGCGGCCTAAGCTGTCGAGCATCCTGTAATTCTCTCAATAGTTGATTCAGTCTTCTTTGCTGCTCCGCCCATTCGGAGGAGCGCATTCCATGCTTCAAAGCGTTGCGGGCGGCGGATGCCTTGCCAATCTCAGTCCTAGGCCCCGTTGACTGGTCCCACGGTCGCCATGTCCGTATTAAGGCAGCCTGCCTTGCTCGTCGCTCCAAAGTCCAGCCGTTCACCATCTGACACCTCCAATAGTTCGTTTGACGGGGTAATGCCTTTCTCGTGCGCGCGCTTGTGCGTATTGGTCGCAGAATGCACATTATTCACCTGCTGTTGTTGCGCGACGTTCTGCTGCTTGATGAAGGTCGGGGAGCGCGGGTTTTTAATCTCTGACAGCGCCTCCAATGTTGTGCGACATTGAGATTGCGCCTTGAGGGCCATCCGGAGATAGGTTTCCGTGGCTGGAAGATAACCGGCATTCATGTTTGCGGCTGCCTTTTGTGCCAAGCAGGTGAACATGGCGTCTAGGGCGTGGGCCTGTGCCGCTAGCATCGCTTCAGGACGGTCCATGCAGTCGTCACGGATGGTTAATACCTGCCTTCCCAATTCATCAACCAAGTCGGTGATGTTCGCCCCGGCCCTCATTGGGTGATAGTTGAACATGGTTACGGCAGCATTTACGGTCGGACTAGCCATCATCCGAGAATGTGCGCGGCCCTCCGTCTCGCCGTCATGCTTCGTCATTTGGAGAGTGTTGGGATTTGCGGTCCGGAGGTCTTCCTTCTTCGGGCTACGGTTGTTCGGTTTGATGGTCATTTGATTCTCACTTTCTTTAGCGTCTCAAGTTCGCGCATGACATCGCGGCAACTTCTCGCCACGAATGCCACGCCACCAGCGGCCCGGATGCGCTCCAAGAAAAGGGATTGCTCCGGCCTCAGCTTTCCCTTGGCTGCCTTCACCTCCACGCCCAGCAACCGGCCATCCTTCAACTGCCCCAATACATCCGGACAACCTTTGAAGCCGAATCGCACGAACCGGGAACCAATGCGGGCGGCGCCGCTGTTCATCCTTTCGCACCATGCAACCAAAGGATGGGCGCGCAGCGTCTTCAATACTTCCAACAGTGCGGCAGCTTCCGACTTATCATTAACGCGTGCTGGCGATTGCTCCAGACCGAATAAATCAGCCATAACACCACTCCCGGCAGACTCTCCGGACTTCTCCTCCCCTATATAAGGGGAGGGGAGAATTTCGGCGTCGAACGCCTCCGAAAACGGAGAAAACGGAGAATTTCGGCGTTTCAATTCACCCATAGCCAGCCCTCATTGCAGCCCAAATAGCCACGTGAAATCAGCCCGGTGATTGCATCTCTGGCGCGTGAAGTACGCTTATCAGTGGGGCATGTCAGGCTTGCGGCGCCAGCAATCACAGCCGATTCCAATTCAATGCATGGGCGGGTCGGCGGTGCTCCTGGCTTGCCAGTGATGCCCGCCTTGAACAAGGGGCGCAATGCCTCGGCCACGAGTTTTTGATTGCCTCCGGTTGGCAGTCTTACCCGCTTTACTTCATCGGTTGCCGTGTCAGGCACCACGACACATGAAGTAATCGGGTCGCCGTGCTCATCAACTCCCAATGGCTCGATTTGGAGCCTGAACGGGTGCGCGTCGCCGTCCTGCCCATCCTTGGATTTGGCAACCCGCCATTCCCGCCGGTCGCCATCGCGTGAAACCTCGATAGCAGCATCCATCGCAGCAAAGAGCGAACTATGCCCACGCAACCCTTTCGCAGAATCTTTGCCGGTGTGGTGGACCAGCACTACTAGCCCGCCCGTCATTGCCTGCAATTGCTTGGCAGCTTCGAGAATTTCGCCCATGTCGCGGCTGCTGTTCTCGTCCGCAGTTGGCGCAGCCCGGTTCAGTGTGTCGACAAAGACCACTGCACCAGCACGCACCACGGCGGCAAGGTCTTGCACGTCTTGCGCCTCGGTCAGCTTGAACGGTTGCAGCACCATCCGCAGGCTATCGGGCAGCTTGCGGCCTTGGTGCGCTTCCCATGCAGCCACCCGCAACCGGAACCCGGCTTCCCCTTCCAGTGCGGCATACACCACGGGCGCTGCCTCGACTCGGCAATCAAACCAGCGGCAGCCCCCAGCCACAGCAGCGGCCATATCGAAGCCAAGAAACGATTTGCCGGATGCGCTCGGCCCGTACAGTGCAGCCACGCCAGCAGCAGGCAGCACGCCCCGAATACGCCATTGCAGCGGCGGCAAGGCGTGAAGCTCGGCACTACCCAGCAGCTTGAAGCGTGGTTCAGGCTTGGGCGGCTCCTTGGTGCACGCCAGTAGGGAGGCCAGCGCATCGGCTCCGAACTTCAGCGCGTAGTCGTTCACATCGGCGTTTTGCGGCATCTCGGCAGGCAGCTCGCACCACTCGCCATTGATTGCGCGGGCTATTTCGGCGGCCTGTGGCTCCTTACCACGGTCGGGTACAAGCACCAAGCGGGCGGCAGGATGGTTTGCACGAATGGCGGCGGTCACCTTTTCCATGCGGCCAGCACCGAAGCACACAGCAGCAGCGGCACCCGTAGCAGCATGACAGGCCCATGCCTGGCCGATGCCTTCCGCGATATACACGCGGTCGACAATCTCGCCCACCACAAAGCAGCCATTGCCAAAGCTCGCCCCCGGCAAATTCAGCTTGTCGCCTTTCCCTGGAATGAATTGCAGCGTTTGCAGGCTTCCCTCCAGCTCGTGACAGGGCACCACAAGGAACCCGGCCACGTTCTGCCCACGGATAACCAGCGGCGGCGCTTCATGCGGATAGATGCGCAGACCGGCAGACAAACCTCCCTTGCGGGCAATGTATGGATGGTCAGCGGGCGCAGGTTCGCAGCGGCCCCAGACTTCGGTAGTCTTGGCGCTCTCGGCTTGCTTAATCGGCGTCACAGGCGCTTTTCGTGGCGCGGTAGGGGCAACACTTGACCGGCCACCGTTCGAGGCTTTCAGGCGCTTTGCCGGGTCTTGCCAGCCTTGCGCAAAGGCCATTGCATAAAGAGAATTTGCCGTTACAGGCCCGCTCTCGTTAAACGACTTCCAGACGGTCAGGCAATCCCGTTCCCCGGCATAGTTGCCAGCCGATGCGCTCCAGTTGTGGAAGTCATCGAAAGACAATCCGGCGGCTTTCGCAGCCATGCCAGCCTTTACCCATTCCTCACGCGGGCAGCTTGGGTCCAAGTGCAGTAAAGCCGATGCAGCACGCTCCTGCTCGTGCATCATTTAGCACCCCCAAAGGCTTGTTTAATAGTTTCTCCGCTCAAGTAATAGCGGCAGATATGGCGGCTCGGCGCTTCAATGGTCGGCGCCGGAATTTCATACGACTCGATAGGCCAGTCCAAACCCTTGAGTGTGAAAATCACGGCGGCAAGTCGCCAGCTTCCGGTAATGTCGATGAAGTCTTGATGCGTCAGCGCATGCCCAGCCAGCAGCAGCGAAAGACAGCGGGCGGGCAAAGTGTTAGGCGTAGGCCAAACGGGGTTAAAATCAGGCTTGAGCAGGAAGGATAATTGCTCAAACCCGGATGATGCTTGGCGGCGCTCCGGGTTTTTCATTTTGCGCCTCCGTTCAGCAAGGCAGCAATATCGGCAACGGGCCAGAGCAAGCGATTGCCAAACTTCACCGGACGGATGCCAAAGCAATGCCCGGTAAGACAGTAGTGCTTGCGAAGGGTTTGGCTTGCGCGGTTGGTAGCGCGGGCGAACTCGGAGGTTTGAATGTGGTCGCGGCCTGCCGCGATAGCAGCGAGCGCGGGCGGTAAAGAGACGGAAGTTTGCATCGCCATATTCCTTTCTTAAGGTATAGCGCCACTGCGATTGATTCGCGGTGAAGCGCAGGCGATACGAACTTTATGCACGGGAAGAAGCGCTGGCGATAGACCCTCCGGTTGCCTTCCAACTCCCTCCGATTACCTTCCGGTTAGCCTCCGATTTTTCTCCATTCTTGAATACGCTTGTCCAATTGCGACGATGTAAGCTCCTGCTCGTCCCCTTTCTCGTATTCGTACTTTACCCCGCCAGCCGTCGTGCTGATTAGTGGGTGAATCTTCTCCGCTGCCATCCGCTTTAATTCACCCATGACCGGACGTGCGGTAACTTTCTTACCCGCTTCCTGAAGGTTGTAGCAAATGGTCCAAATCGTGGGCGTCAGGGAGTCGCCGCCTTGAGGCTCAGTGCGCGTTCTGGGTGTAGGCGACTTATTTTCTTTTGTTGACGCTACTGATAGCGGTACGTCGCCAAGTCCTGACTCTGATTCCGCTATTTGCTTGCGAATCTCAGACAGCCGTTTCTTTATCTCTATGTCCACGTATGGATGGTCTTGTCGAAGATACTCAAGCAACCTATCCCGCTCATCGTAAAGACTCATGGCGTGGTCATATTTGGCTTTGTACGCTGGGTCTTTTCGCGCTTCCTCTTCCTGCTCTATCAAGGTATCCCATTCCTCTGCGCTTATGGCAGGCGATGGCTGTGCAGATTGCGGGCGTGTTGGGGAGGGCAAACTGACCGGCTTGGCAATTGCTACAAGCTCCGGCGGCATGTCGTTCCAGTGGATGGATAATCCCCATGCCGCGAACTCCGACAAAGACACCTCGTCCCAGAGAAGTCCACTGTGCTTTGCAGTTGACTGAGTAAATATCGTCCGATTAGACCGATTGGCGCGCAGTATCTCGAGTCTTTTCTCGAACTTTACTTGCACGTCATTGGACGGAAAACTATCTGAAGTAAAAAGAGGGCCACTGTCTGGGCCCTCCATCCAAGCCTGCGGATGGTCTTTCATTGAACCCGGGTCAATGTCCAGCGATAAGGCGCATGCCTGCCATTCTTTGGCTTTTCGCATGGCGCGCCAGTATTCCCAGTCGGGAGTTCTCGCATTAGGCTGTTTTTTCACAATGCGCAGGCCAATACTCCTGGCACCAAGAAAGGGGCTTAAATCTTGAGGGAGGATTACCGAGTCTTGCAGCGCCTGACCGAATGGGAACGAATGTTGTCCAAGTCCGGAAGGGTTGCGCACCACAAGCTCACCTCTCTGCACAGCTTGGGGTAACTCCTCTTCCAGGTTGCGCCGCGCAACCGCATAACGCATCAATTCGTCATCGCTTGGATGCATGGCCTTCGCCATCATATGAGCTAGTTCGGCAAACTTCACGGGCTTGCCATCATCGATGGATAGCCAGAAAAGGTAATTCTTTTCTTCCAAGATTGCGCTCCTTCGCTGCGCAGTCCTTCGAAATAGGGGCACCAGACAGGCAGGCGAAGGAACCTGCTCTTCTTCCCGTCGGGATAGTCTGGCGCTTTAACTTTGCCTAATGCCGTCAGGCGGCGGTTACTACCTTCAAAGCTTTTTCTTCCGGCTTAAACTCGACTCCTCCTTGTTCCAGTACCCATGCCTCTATCTTGACGTGCCACATACGTAGTAGGTCAATCGGGCGGTTCCGATAATGCTTTTCGGCTATGGCGCTCGGCTTATGTCCCATGATTTGCGCAACCACACCAGCAGGCGCTTCAGTCCATTCCGCAAGCGTTCCAAAGGAGCGGCGCAGGCCATGCAGGGTAATATCAGGTAGCCCGGCGGCTTTCAGTACCCGTTTATGGCCCGGCGTCGGGTCCACCAGTTGGCCGTTCGATGCTGATTTACTTGAGAATACCCATTCCGAAGGCTTCCATGTTTCATTGCGCTTTTCCAAAGTCCGCAACCATCGGACAGTAGGCCGGGCATCGTTTTTTGCCTTGAGTGCCAGCAGCAGACGCGCCACATAAGGCGTAAGCGGTATAGTCCGCTCCCCTTCTACCTTGTCCCGGATAGTCATCTTCAGCCATTGGAAATCCACATCCTCCCATCGCAGTGCGGCCAATTCACGGCGGCGGGCACCAGTCAGTAGCAGGGCTTGCAGGTAAGCCGATTGCACCGGGTTCGCCATTTCGCGGACAGCTTTAAACCACATGGGCAATTGTTCGCACTGTAGGCTGTCGTCCTGCTTTGCATTCTTGCTCGGCAGTTCATCCCGCACCTGTGACGATTTGCAGGCTCCGGGCGGCACCAACCCTGCGTAGTCCCCTTGAGACTCGCACCAGTTGACGAAAACGGATAGCAGGCGAAACGCAAGTGCGGCCTGTGTCGGGCGCTTTTCCGCTTCAGCGGCCAACCATGCCCCGATGCGCTTGCCGGTCAGGTCTGACAGTTTTACATCAAGCAGCGATGCCAGCGGCCCCGGCTCGGTTACTCCCTTGCCGCGCTTCTTTTGTTCCCCACCACGGCGCACTACGTTTTCATGGTCCCGAATGGTCCACGTGCCCCACTTCTTGCGGCGTGCTTCGGTATAGACCGGCCACGCCATGCCAAGGGTTACGGTTTCGCGCTTGGCTTGCAGTTCAAGTGCAGTAGCTTCGGCGGCTCTCGCATCGCGGGCGGCCTGTTCAGCAGCCAGCACATCGGCTTTTACTTGGCGCGGGTCTTGTCCATTGTCGATGATGACCTTTAGACGGCGGGCTTCTGCTCTAGCTTCATCAATGCCCCAAGTCTTAGGGCTGCCAATTGTGATGCGGATTGCCTGTCCGTTTAACTTGGACTGAAAGATATAGGACTTTCCTCGGCTTCGGTCTTTCTCCGCAGGCGGGAATGTGACGGTTGCCCGCAGCCCCAATCCCGGGGCGTCAGTGTCCCAAATGAAGGACTGTTTCTTGTCCGACTCGCACTCATGCTTAGCAACCCGGCCCGCCGTAAATTTGACTTTTGACATACCCTATCCGGTTTGTGTAACCCTTGTGTAACCCTGTTTCGAGTATATCAATCAACATTCCTCAACGCAACGACAGGATTATTTCAGGCTAAGCCATTGTTTTTATTGGGTTACACAATTTTCGAAATATTAATCAACGGAAAAATGAGGCGTTTAATCAGGATTGTGATTCCTGTCGTCGTGGGTTCGAGTCCCATCGGCCACCCCACTCAATTCATGCATCCAGCCCAGTCAATGCGACTGGGCTTTTTGCTTTTTGGCGCCCCTTTTGTCCTAATCGTTTCTTCGATGCTCCGCGCATGGAACGATGCATCCTTCACGCCAATCCAAACCTGTGCCTTCTTGCGTCGTTGAAGTGCTACTTCTGAATGCCTTCCATATAGCCAAGGCATCTCTTCATAAACACATCACTTCGCAAAATGGCGAAATTCAATTCGAGTCAGTGCGGTCTCGTTTACAGCTAATCCTCAATTCCGGGAAAGGACGCGTGCACGGAAAAACAATTAGCGCTTGGTAAGGGTTAAGTAAGTCAGCTCGAATATTCTGCCTCTCGGCTAACGGCAAATGCCGATATTGGCCGTATAAAAATATGGGATGAGGAAATGGAAGAAGATATTGTTCAAAAGATCAAGTCGAACCAGAAATACCAGAAGCTGGTATCGGTCCGTTCCACGTATGGGTGGACGCTTACCTGGATCATGATGATTGTGTATTACGGTTTTATTCTGTTGATCGCTTTTAACAAGGAATTGTTGAGCGCGAAAATGGGAACCGGCGTCATGACCTGGGGCATGCCCATTGGGCTTTTCGTGATTGTCTTTACAGTCATTATTACTGGCATTTACGTTCGGCGCGCCAACAGCGAGTTCGACGATTTAACCGCCGAAATTCGCAAAGAGGTGCTGTGATGCATAAGACGAGCCGTATATTTTCCGCACTGGCATTGTTCACTGCGGCAGGCCTTGCCTATGCCGCAGGAGCCGACCTCGGACAAGCCGAGAAGCAAGCGACCAACTGGACTGCAATTTCCATGTTTGGCGTTTTCGTGATCTTTACCCTGTTCATTACCAAATGGGCTGCAGCCAAGACCAAGTCGGCTGCCGACTTCTATACTGCCGGTGGCGGCATCACCGGCTTCCAGAATGGTTTGGCGATTGCCGGCGACTATATGTCAGCCGCATCGTTCCTCGGTATTTCCGCAGCGGTTTACCTGAACGGTTACGATGGCCTGATTTATTCGATCGGCTTCCTGGTAGGCTGGCCGGTAATTACCTTCCTGATGGCAGAACGCCTGCGCAACCTCGGTCGCTTTACGTTTGCTGACGTTGCCGCTTACCGTTTCTCGCAAACTCCGATTCGCACGTTTGCGGCATCGGGTACGCTGGTCGTAGTGGCCTTTTACCTGATCGCCCAGATGGTTGGCGCAGGCCAATTGATCAAGCTGTTGTTCGGTCTGGAATACTGGATCGCAGTCGTGATCGTCGGCACCCTGATGATGGTGTACGTGTTGTTTGGCGGCATGACCGCGACGACCTGGGTACAGATCATCAAGGCAATCATGTTGCTCGCCGGCGCGTCCTTCATGGCGTTCGTGGTGATGGCGCAGTTCAGCTTCAGCCCTGAAGCCTTGTTTGCGAAGTCGGTGGAAATTCATGAAAAGAAAGACGCGATCATGGGACCGGGTACCTTCATCAAGGATCCGATCTCGGCGGTGTCGTTCGGTATGGCGCTGATGTTCGGCACTGCCGGCCTGCCGCACATCCTGATGCGTTTCTTTACCGTACCAAGCGCAAAAGAAGCACGTAAATCGGTGTTCTGGGCAACCACCTGGATCGCGTATTTCTACATCCTGACATTCATCATCGGCTTTGGCGCGATCGTTCTGGTCAGCACCAATCCGGAATTCAAGGATGCAGCGGGCAAACTGCTGGGCGGTAATAACATGGCTGCTATCCACCTGGCTACGGCTGTTGGCGGCAACATCTTCCTTGGCTTCATCTCGGCAGTGGCATTTGCGACGATTCTGGCAGTGGTGGCAGGTTTGACCCTGTCCGGCGCGTCCGCGGTTTCGCATGACCTGTATGCCACTGTGTTCAAGAAAGGCCAGGCAACCAGCGAAAAAGAATTGCGCGTTTCCCGCATGACTACGATCGTACTGGGCATCGTCGCGGTCGTTCTGGGTATTGTGTTCGAGAAGCAAAATATCGCGTTCATGGTATCGCTGGCCTTTGCGATCGCTGCTTCGGCCAACTTCCCGGTGCTGTTCATGTCTGTACTGTGGAAAGACTGCACGACACGCGGCGCAACCATCGGCGGCTTCCTCGGCCTGATCACGGCAGTTGTCCTGACCGTGTTGTCAAAGTCGGTGTGGGTCGATGTCTTCGGTTACAAGGATGCGCTTTTCCCGTACACCTCGCCTGCCCTGTTCTCGATGACCGCTGGTTTTGTCGGTATCTGGCTGTTCTCGATTACCGATAAAAGCGAGCGTGCCCGTCTGGATCGCGCAGGCTACGAAGCGCAGCGAGTGCGCTCCGAAACCGGCATCGGCGCTGCTACCGCTTCCGGCCACTAAAAATGCATAAGTGATTGTGCCAGCCCCGGGGAGCGATTCCCGGGGCTTTTTCTTGGTGCGGTTGCTTAAGGCGCCTGCTGCTTTTTATAGCCCCCACCAAGACAGCCAATGGCATGCAACAAGGGGCGACTCCCCCGCCCCTTGTCAATAGCACCCAACGGAGATGCAGAAATGCCCCGTAAAATCCTAATCGTTGATGATGAACCGAATATCACTCAGTCGTGCATGTTGCTGACAACAGGGGACCTGCCAAGCAGGATTCAAACTTTGCGATCGGGTTCAGCATGATCCGTAAAGCACTGAAAAAATACCGCTTCTGGCTGATCCTCGCACTCCTTTTCCTCTCGCAGGTAATGATTGTCGGCGGCTTCTTTTTGTCGATCAGGCTCGACCTCGATACTGCCCAGCGCGCGTTATTGGATCATTTACTGGCGCAGCGCGCCGGGCCGCTGATGTTGCTCGCCCTGCTGTTGTTGATGGCACAAGGGCTGGCCCTCAAGGCGCTGATCAACCGTTATCTGGCACCAATGGCGCGATTGGCCGAAGAAGTCATTCTGCTGAAAAGCAATCCCGCGCACCGGATCGTGCCGGAAGGCGCACCCGAAGTACGCGATCTGGGCACCAAGCTCAATGCAATTGCATCTACTCACCAGCAGTTGCATGACGATGTCGAAGCCAGGATCGACGCGGCCAATCGGGCACTGGCAGAAGAAAAAAACCGCCTTGCTGCGCTGATGTCCGAACTGGCGCAAAGCGTATTGGTCTGCAATATCGAAGGTCAGATCCTCCTCTACAATACGCGCGCCCGTCAGTTGCTTGAAGCGGGCCAGAGTAGCGCGGCCGCGGTCGGCCTTGGCCGCTCCCTGTTCGGGGTACTGGAGCGCGGCCTGATCGTCCATGCGCTTGAACAGATTCAGTACCAACTGCAGCAGCCGGGAGAAACCCCTACCCATCCGGTTGCAGGCTTTGTCACCACCCTGGGAACAGGCAAGATCGTGCGTGCGCAGATGGCTCCAGTGCTTGATAGCGCGCAGGCGCTGCATGGTTTTGTACTGACGCTCGAAGACATTACGCGCAACGTCGAATTCGAAAACCGGCGCGACGCCGTGCAGCAATTGCTGACCCAGGATGCCCGCGCCACGCTGGTCAAAATACGCGCTGCGACGGAAACCATGAAGAACGCTCCTCAATTGAGCGAAGAGAAACGGCAACAGCTCACAGCGGTCATAGAGGAAGAGTCGCAACGCCTTGCACAACAGATCGAGCATGCCGAGCATCAGCAGGCCGACAATCCGGGCAGCCATTGGCATCTGGAAGAAATGCGCGGCCGGGACCTACTGGCATTGCTGCAGCGCCGGATCGATACAGCAACCCTGCCATCAGGTGCGCTCGATGCAATTGATGACACGCTGTGGCTGAAGGTGGACAGTTATGCGCTCACTGCCGCACTGGCGCATCTGGCGCATCATCTCTTGCACGAACAGGAAGTTACCGAATTAAGGCTCGGGTTGACGTGGGCAAATCGCCTGGCCCATCTGGAATTGTTCTGGAATGGTGCCATGCTGTCCGTGGAAATGCTGCGTGCATGGGAAGCAGAGCCGCTGCAACTGGAGGCCGGCAAGGAGGCAGTTACGCTCGGCTCAGTTGTTTCCGGCCGGGCTGGTGACGCGGTGTACAGATTCGATCCCTCACACGGGATGTCGTGTTACCGCGTGTTGCTACCGGTTGCCGAGCCTCGCGCCCCACTGGAAGTCGCCGTACGGCAGCCTGGCCGGCCGGAATTTTACGATTTCGATCTGTTTCACCAGTCAGGGCAAAATGCCGCGCTCGACGAACGCCCTCTGACCCAACTCACCTATACGGTATTCGATACAGAAACGACAGGCTTGCATCCAGCCGGCGGCGATGAAATCATCTCGATCGGTGCACTGCGCATCGTAAACAACCGCCTGCTGGTGCATGAAAGTTTCGACCAACTGGTGCAGCCGGGTATGCTGCTGAGTGCGGAATCGACTGCGATCCATGGCATCGACAATGCGATGTTGAAGGGACGACCCGGAATTGAAAAAGTGCTGCCGCAATTTCACCGTTTCGCGGAAGATACCGTTCTGGTAGCGCATAACGCCGCGTTCGATATGAGGTTTCTGCAGATGAAAGAAGAAAAAACCGGCATCCGTTTCACCCAGCCGGTACTCGACACCTTGCTGCTGTCGCAGGTAATCCATCCAAATCAAAAGGACCACTCGCTCGAAGCGATTGCGCAGCGCTTTGGCGTCGACATTGTCGGCCGCCATACCGCATTGGGTGACACGCTGGTGACTGGTGAAGTATTCTTGAAGATGATCCCGCTGTTGGCGGAAAAAGGTATCTTCACACTCAAGCAGGCACGCGAAGCGGAACAGCTGACCCCGTACGCCCGCATCCGTTACTAAGAGCGTCTATCAAAATGCCGATAGCAAGGCACGCCGACGCAGACAGTACCGGCGTACGGCAAGGAGGAAGTAACGCTGCAAGCGGCATTTTGATAGACGCTCTGATATAGAAATCGACCTTTATGTGCAATACGACCAGACTGTGGCCCGAGCCGGTGTTCGACGCGACATCTACGACAGGACGCGCATTTTCGCAGGCATTGCAGGAAGCGCAGTCCAGCGTCGCAGCTGCCCACGACGTAGCCGGCTTGCAGCAAGCCGCCAAACTGATCGAGACACTGGTGCACCGGCTGGTGGAGCAGGCAGAGGCAGCCGAGCCGATGACGCAGCTTATCTCGATGCTCAACGATGTATTGACCCGGCGCGTAATTGAAATCATCAGCGCCGACGCGGGACTCGATGAGGTGCGCTGGTGCTGGATATCGCTGGGCAGTGAGGGACGGCAGGAACAGACATTATCGAGCGACCAGGACAACGGCATCATCTTTGCCGACGATCAGCCGGCCGATGTGCTGCGCGCAAAATTGTTGCCGCTGGCCCAGCGTATCAACGTCGTACTCGACAGCTGCGGCTTCCCGCTATGTACCGGGCAGGTAATGGCGAGTAATCCGCAATGGTGCCTCAGCCTGCATGAATGGAAGGAGCGTTTCAGCAACTGGATCATTGAGGGTGATCCTCTGGCGCTGCTCAACGCCAGCATATTTTTTGACCTGCGCCCGCTGCATGGCGCCCGTGAGCTTGCTGAAGATCTGGCAGACTGGCTGGCGCAAGAGGCATCTACGAATAGCCGCTTTTTATTCCAGATGGCTGCCAACTCGCTGCACCGTGAAGTGCCGCTTGGCCTCTTTCGGAAATTCACGGTTGAAAAGGAAGGGCAATATCAGGGCACCATCGACCTCAAGGTCAACGCTGCCACGCTCTTCATTGACGCCGCCCGCATTTACGGGCTGGCTTGCGGCGCACATGCCAGCAATACCGCAGAGCGCTTCCGGCTAGCGATCGACGCGCATCGCCTGCATCCCGACGACGTCAGTAAATGGATCAAGGCGTTTTATTTCATTCAGCTGCTACGCTTGAAGAACCAGCAGAACAGTTATAAGCGCGGACAGCCAATGCATAACCACATCGACCCGACACAGCTAGACGCTGCCGAGCGCGACAAACTGCTCGATGCGCTGCGCCAGGCTCGCGCGCTGCAACATCGATTGGAGCTTGATTACCCGGGAAGCCATAGCGTTTACTAGACTCTTCTCCATTCGCTGACGCCGACAGCATCGACTTCCCGGGTATTTAATTCGGCTTTAGATGATAAAAATTATCCGAATTTTGCGCCGGGTCCGATTTGGACGGTCCTACAGGTTGATCGCTTGCGAGTGAGATATCGAGTGCCGCATGTCCTTGCTGGAGCTGCTTCGGGGATCGGCCAAACCAGCGCTTGCAAGCACGGCAAAACGCGCTCGGATCAGAAAAACCAAGCTGGAAGCTGAGCTTTTTTAAAGAGAGTTCGCCTTTGCTGAGATACTGCTGCGCCATTTCACGCCGCGTATCGTCAACCAGTCTGGTAAAGTTCGTCCCCTCTTCCGAGAGCCGCCGCTGCAGCGTTCTTTCGCTCACCATCAGCTGTTTTGCGACCTGCTCGCGCTGCGGTTCACCTTTACTCAGCATGCTCGCGAGAATGCATTGGACCTTGGCGCTGAAGCTGGAATTAGGGCGCTGCGACTGCTCCAGCTTTGCAAGCATGCGCAAGGTCCAGTTACGTTGCGATTGTGCAAGGTCAGCAAGCATGCGCAATGCCCAGTCAGCAGCCATCGGATTGGCGGTCTGAATCGGCGCAGCCAAGTCCGCCTCGGCGAATTCCATGGTGTTCGCCGGCATACCAAAACGCACCGGACATCCAAATGCGCTGGCATATGCCTGGCCCTGCTCTGGCTGGGGAAAAGCAAAGGTAACCAGAACCGGCTTCAGGTCGGCGCGAGCTGCAGCGCTTTGCAGAGTACGCAGCACAAGACACCAGACAAAATCATAGTGCTGCTGCGGCACACGGCGCTGGCTTCCGGGCAGATGCAGCGTCACCCGGATGCGGTCACCAACACGTTCAAGTGTGCTATTCACGGCAGGAGATACCAGCGGCGTATAGCGCACCAGATTTTCAATTGCGGTCTTTACATCAGGCGAGGCACGCATGATGTGGCCCATAAGTCCCGACTTGTCCAAGGGCTGGGGCGATGCAACTTTCAATCCCAGCAAGGGATCACCAGAGGCTTGCGTAACCACTTCCCATAAATGACTGAGCTTGTCTGCCAGTGTCAGTGCATCATCCGCAATGCAATCGCTTTCATCGAGCCCCACTTGTTTGGAGAAGGCATCCATATCGAAGCCGCACGCTGCCAAGCGTGTCTTGATGCCACGTACCAAATCAATCGCCGACGAGTAAGTCATGCTTTCCTCTCGTTGAACATGCGTTCTTCATATAGGCAGGATTTCTCCATGCGCCTCATGACCTGAGTGAAAATGCGTTTCAAGACAATTCACGGTGTGACGGCTGTCCGCAGGCGCAAACCGATGCGTTGCGTAAGATTTTCCATCTTGGGATCAATAACAGGTCTTGTTTCGGCGGCCAGCTTTTCTCCCAGGGTTTTTTGCATCTCGGGAACAATCGCTTCAAATTTTTGTTTCACGGGCGATTCAAGAATGGCGATTATCTGGCGCAACTCGTCTTCAGTGAATTTCTCCGCCAGCAATGGATAAACCGTCGAAGGAATGTGTTTCTGCGCGCTTGTCCTGACGATCGGCGTCGCTTCATCCATAAATTTTTTCGCTTCTGATGTGATGTCACGCATGGCAGCTTCATGCCGGTCGGCCGGAGCACGTGCTACCAGTGTTACACGCGCCTGTCCGATCGCTTTGCTAACCGGGTCCTGCAGCATGGTCACGCCGAGGCCATCGACATGCAGAAGCTCGACAATTTTTTGCATCAGTTGCAGTTTGGCCGGGGGAATCGGAGATTGAGCAGATTTGGCAGGTTGGGCGGCCTGGGCATTGGCAATGCCGACCGCGGCCATAAAAAAGACGGCAATGGCTGATCTGATCATGGAAGGACTCCTGTTAAGTAAATGAAGACAAGGCGAACAACAAACACACGCTTCTTTAAACACACATTAGAACGGCTTGTTATAAGAAAGCGCGAAATAACGCACACGAATGCCGCCGGAGACATCCAGTCCGGCGTAAGGGTTGTAGACGATGTTGAACAAGTTGTCGCAATTCATATTGCAGCTTGAACGAGCAGGCGCTTTGAAGTCTCCCGTCATATAGCTGGCCGCGACACTAATATCGGCACCACCCGATAGCTTGTAATTGAAACCGACGCTATAGACCTTGGTATCAGGCAGCGGAGCAACCAGGTCAATGCGGTTGGCCGGGATCGAACTTTTGCGCGGCTCGTAACCGAAGCGCAGCGTTAACTTATCGGTAACCTGGCTCTGCAGGCCGAACCCCCAGTGCAAGACTCGCCTGTAGCCTCGTGGTATGGTCAATTTTGTGGAATCAGGAATGCCAAACAGGCGCGCCATTTCCAAGAGCTTGATGCTCTGGTCAAACTGAAGCGTCAGCGCATCCCAGGTACCCCAGTCCGCATAATTTGCGTCGACATTGAACTGCAGGTAGTCCACTGGCTTCAGCTTGACACCGACCTGCCACCGTTTCGGAAATGGGATGGTGGCAGTCATGTTCCCTTGCTGGATCTGAGGGATCGATTGCGGCATGCCCAAAATCGCTCCAACCATCGGTCCGAGCAGACTCGAATTCAGGCCCTGCACGAAGGCGCGCAACATAGGCTCGGTATCGAACTTATATTTGCCGCTGTATTTTGTTCTGGACCCGCTTTGGTACACCACGCCAAGTCCCAGCCAATCCGTCGGTTCCCATAGCACGCCGAGATTAACAGTCGGGTCGACAGGTGCCGTCATACTTACGTTGACGTTTGCGGCTTTTTTGAACGGATTGATTTTCCCTGCTTCGCCGCCGCCACAAAGCCCGACGGTAAAGGTATCGAGAATGTTGCCACCGTCTTTCGGACACCAGCCTTGCTGCACTTTTCCGACAATACCCAACAACTGGTTAGGCATGCGCATATCGGTATTGATCACTGCCGATGCGTGTGCGACCGGCACCGACATACCAACGCGCAAAGTGTCGGATATTTCATAGCCGACTGCTGGAGATGCATAGACAAGCCGCTGGAGGTTAACCAATTTGCCTGCGAACCGGCCCGGATCGTTCGGATCCGTACTGCGATCGACACTCATTGCCATCGTTGGATAGACCGCCGTCCCAAACGTAAATGGCGAGTCGTCCTTGTTGAACGCAAAACCCATAGTGGCAAGCGCCACTCCTGGTAAGCGCCAGCCTGGCATGCCGTAGCCTGGAATATAAATCTTCTGCCGTACCGGGCCAGTGCTGGTGCCGTCCAAGGGATCATCGGTCCATCCACCGATGTTGAAATTTTCCCCTTGGCGGAACGATGCATGCGTCCGTATCGACGCTACGGTAAAGGTGTGCGATTCGAGATTGCCCTTGATCCGGGCCAGCCCTGCAGGATTAAAGTGGATCGAGTCAACCCCCGGCGGATCCGCAGTGACCGCGTTGCCGAGTGACATGGCGGTCGGGTTGATCGCGAGATTTTCCGTCATCGCTGCCCGTGCCGCCGGCAGCGCGCCCACAGTGAGCAATGAGGTAGTGACGGCCAAGCAGCTGGCCCGCCTCCATCGATGTCTCAGACGCCTTATCGAGCAGATATGCATTATTGCGGCCTTGTCTCGTTAGAACGCCAGGGGAAGGCTTACACCAATACTGAAGTTCGGAGAGTCGGCGGTCAGGCCGATACCCGTTGTGATGTTCACAGTCGTCTTTGGTGATACGCGGTATCCAAGGCCAAAATTCAGAACGCCGGACGTCTGGGTCTTCGTTTTTCCGCTGGCACCGTCAGCAAAGTGAAGTTTTGTACCAGCTGAAATCGATTCCTGGAGAGAGACCGATGTAGTAATCCCGTAGGACAATGCGTAGGCAAAGCCGAAGCCGAAGCCAAGGCTCATTCCGGGCTCGACCTTCGTTAAGACGCGACTGCCTCGTACCTGATGCAAGTCGTTCGCAGACAGGCTGTATGAGAGATTGACTGAGCCAAACAGTGCCACCGGATCAACGATGTGATTCACGTTCATACCGCCGGTAAAGGTGGTCACGCCGGATCCGGTCGCCAGCCCCTGGTCCGCAACTACCTTGAACGGACTTTTCCCAGTAGGCAGTCGCACGTTACCTGTAAATGTCATGGATGGACGGCCGCGCTTGACTTCGATAGGCTGCCAACGAGCGCCGAGTCCGAGATCGCCAATCGAATGCGAAAATCCGGTGAACGCAGGATTCTCCGAATATTTCGAAACAATCGGCACGATAAGATTGGCAGTCAGGTTGTCGCGTACGCCATAGTCAACCGACACCGTATTGGTAATTGTGTGCGAGCTGTCGTTCTGGATATTGAACAAGGTAAGCTTGCCGCTCGATATGTCAGCATTAATCTTTTCCTGACCGATGTAGGAATAATTAAAGTCATAAGTTCCCTGGAGCTTTCCACGCTTGAGCAGCGAATACTGCTTGTCCACCGCCGTCAGCGTCTGCTTGAGCATGGCGGTCTGATCGGCATCCCCCTCCTGTTTTTTGAGTGCATCACGTGCCGCAGAAGCGGCGGGCGTATTGTCGGCAGAGGCCGGCGCTTCACTTTGTTGAGCATAAACGGGCAGCGCCATGGCGGCGGTAATGAGTCCCAGCAGCGGATGAACTTTCATATCGACTCCCTTTTAGTTATGTAATGGCAAGGCGAAAACGCTGTTCGCAGGTTTACTGCCTGTGCAAATAAGTGCCACCGATGCCTGAGTTAAGCGCGCGCTCCATCAGGTACGCGTTTCCCAAAGGCTGAAGACTGGCCTGGTCTCTGATGCGGTCCGTGTCGAACACACCCAGTTCCTGGTCGGACAGTGCGAGTTTTCCCAGCACTGGCCTGTTCTTGGGGGGATAAAGAAGGAACAACGTATTGCGATCCCATAAAGACGAAAACTCGTCTACGGAAAGAACGATGTTCCCGACAGCCGGATCGGCAAGGAACACGAGCTCATCGCGAATGCCGCGAAACACTACAAAATGCTTGAAGCCTGCATAATCGATCGGGACGATTGCCGGATTTTCGAGCGTTTTCAGATCCTTCATTTCAGCGCGAAAGCCTGCGCCTTCAACACCAAGGGAGGCAACGTAGCGCTTCATATCCAGCAGGGAGAAGCCACGTCGCTCGATGATTTTTTCTTTTTCGCCGCGCTCGAGCATGCCTTCCATTGCCTGCTGCTCCGTCACACCGAGGCCGAGGTGATAGTTCAAGAGCGTTACCAGCGCGGCCGAGCCGCAGCTGTAATCGAATGCCTGCCGAACGATATTGCGATATTTCAATGTTGAATGCGGTTCAATATTTACAGATTCAACGATCGGTCCGCCACCCACGATGGATTGCGGCAATTCGAATTGTCCTTCCGGCCGATCCAATGGCTCACGCACCGAGGTCACGGCACTTCCTCCGATCAACATGGCAGCGGCGCCGAACAAGATCACGAACATGCGTTCATTCCCTTCATGTCATCTCCTCTTATTGGTGATCCCTGACGTCGCGATGTGCCTCGCGATCGGTCTTTCGCTCAACTTTCACGGACTAACCGTGAAGCAACGAAAGGCTTTCTAAGGTGCTTAAATGTACGAGGGAAATTGCTGCTACGAACTCGTCCAAAGGGATGAGGAGCTATTGCGGCTTATCAAGCGCAGAGCAAGTGTCTGCATGCTGCTACGAAAGCAGGAAAAAGTATTTTCCTTGCGCAACTTAATGAAGTGAAGAAAAGCGCAAAATGATCCGCGCCTCTTCTTCAAAATAAAACCGTGGGGAGGAGAAAAGAAAACACAATGGACAAGCGCATGAAAGATTCAAGACGGCTTTTCCGCTTCAGAATGCACACTCTTCAGATGACTTCAAGAAATAATCCCAAGTCGGCGCGCGATGGAAATGGCTTCGGTGCGATTATGGGCACCGAGCTTGATATTGATATTGCGGAGATGCGTCTTAATGGTAGTAACGGATACGAATAATTTCTCGGCAATGGCTTGGTTGCCATATCCTTGAGCAAGAAGTAGAAGCACTTCCAGCTCCCGCGCAGTCATTTCATTTTCCGCGCCCCCAGGAAAGACAGCGGCATGCCCTGCCGCTTCATGAGCCGAAGGAAAAACATAATCTCGGGAGGGATGAAGAAGGTTTTCAGCAAAAAGGCGCAGCGCTTCATTCTCTGCCCCGGCCAAGTCTTTTGTGCCCTCCAGCATCTCTCGGATCAGGCCAACAAGCGCAGGACCTTCGTCTTTAAATATTCTTAAGAATCCTTCTGCCATGGCATCCTGCAAAATTTCTTTTATGGTTCTCAGTGCAGGATTACGCTGGCCCGCTTGCGATAAGGCCAATGCATATAATATTTTTACTCGCAGGGCATAACGCAGGCGTCCTCGCGCATAGGCGTCCTGCAGATGTTCTTTAAGTAAAGGCAATGTGGCAGCCGCCTGGCCGCAATGGACCTGCAGACGCATCATGCCAAGCATCGGTGTTTCGATGTCATTGGCAATCATTTGAATCTCCCGGCGTTGCCATGACGGAGTGCTTCCAACAAGGGCGAGCATGGATTTCGCCGTATCAACATCTCCATCCAGAATCGCAGCACGTCCGAGTTCCAGCCGGGCTGTATCAATGATGCGCGGCAATCGACGCTGCATGCCAAGCTGTTCCAGCTCCAGCAAGGTTTGCAAGGCATCGTTTCGATTTCCTTCTGCACGCAAAATCCTGGCATAAATCACATGGCTGGCAATCAGCTGATCCGGAATGCCTGCATCCTTGACAAGTGGCAGATACATCTTTAACAGTCGCTTCGACTCCTTCAGCGTATCCATTTCATACAGAACTTCGGCCAGATAAATACTGGCAAAGCCGCTGTCAGCACCATGTCGTTCCGGCTGACTCGATTCAATGCCAATAAGCGGGCCGAAGCGGGCATTACCTCCCCGCAAACGAAGTTGGGATTCATCCCCGATCAAGGCGATAAGACGCGCACCTGCTGCGCGCAAATGCCCTTGCAGCAGGTCGAGCATGCTGCGCACATATCCGGCCACTGCGATACTGAATAAAGGCCCCACTGCAGAATGCTCCTGGGTTGCCTGGTCGAGCAACATCCGGGCGTCCTGATACCTTCCGATCGTTGCATAGTAATATGCGCAGCCGATCAGCAGCATGCTGCGCAAAAGCGGTTCCTGCTTGGCGCTGCACAGTATTTGCGGGTCTTCCCACATCGGCGCAGTCTGCTCTATACGATCCAGCATTACCAGACTGAATATCCGCAGCACATGGTAGGTCGGATGAGGAATGGGTGACGCGCCATTTGCATTGGTCACCGTTTCCAGCAGTGTCAGTGCTTCTTCGCTGCGATTGATATGGATCAGGGACCACGCATAAACCGACATCAATTTGGGATGAGCCAACAAGCTCGTACGGTCAAGCGTATCAAACCAGCGTGCCAGCGCGCGGACACGCCCTTGCAGAAACAATGCTTCGGCACTTTGCTCAAGCAACTGGAGCGTGAACTCACGGTCGCCCGATGCGATCGCGTGATCAATCGCCGGGGTCGGACGTTTTTGCTCCGCGTACCACTCCGCTGCGCGTCGGTGCAAATTTGACGAAAGCCCCGGATATTCCCGCTCAAGCTGCGCACGGAGAAACCCGGCAAACAGCGGGTGATAACTGAACCAATGATGGTTTTCGTCGAGCGGCGTCATGAACAAATTGGATCGCTCGATTTCCTCGATCAGCTCTTTGCTGTCATTGCGCCCGGTAACTGCGTTGCAGCTTTCCGCACAGATTTTTTGAAGAATGCTCGTCTGAAGAATGAAATCCTGCAGGTGTTTAGGCTTTTGCGACAGCACGTCCTCAGCGAGGTAGGAAGCCACAGCAGCATTGGATCCGGAGAAAGTCCTGATAAAGCGCTTTGGATCATCGTGATCTTCCAAAACCAGCGATGCAAGCCATAAGGCGGCGGCCCAGCCATCGGTAATCTGATGCAAGCGCTCAATATCCGAGCTATCGAGCTTCAGGTGGCGCTTATCGCAAAGAAAGCGCGTGGTTTCTTCCAGGCTGAATCGCAGTTGAGATGCATCAATTTCGAGCAACTGCTGCCGCGCCCTTAATCGCCCCAGATTCAGTCCGGTGTGTTCCCGGGAACCAATTACGATTTTTTGTTGCGGGCCAAGCAGCTCAATCATTTGCTGAACTACTGCCAGCACTGCCGGATTTTGCACTTGTTCGAACTCATCGATAAGCAGCATAAAAGGAAGCGGCGTCGATGCAAGCACATGTGCCAGATTAAGAGCCCCATCTTCATGCAGGCGTATTACTTCGCGCGGCGCAACCCGGCCCGGAAATGAAGATGCAGCCTGATTCATATATGCAAATGCCTGCCCAAGGCAGTTCATGAACCGGTCTAGGTCATTATCCCCGGCATCCAGCGTCAGCCATGCGATCGCCCCACCGTTCGCGCTGAACAAATCATAGACATGACGTAATAAGGAGGTGGTGCCGAATCCCGCCGGAGCTTGCACCAGAATCAGCTTGGCATTTCCTGCCTGCCGGATTCGATCAATCACGCGATCACGCGGCACGAAATGGGCTCCTATTGAAGGAGGCCGGAACTTCGAAGGGAGCGATCGCAGAACCGCGGATCTCTCCCGTGCCTTGTTAGGAATGGCTGCCACTCAAGTCACCAATATCAGCTTAGGTAAAGACATTTTGTCTTTAAGAACCTCTTAGGAAGAGGCGGAGGATAAAGGTCACATAATATTGTCGTTAAGGCAATAGAATGCATCCTCTAATTCTTGCAGCAAATTTGGCGGAGACACCAATCATGGTGGCACACTAAGACTTTCCGGCATTTTCACCACTTCTTTTCCTGTGTGGAAACGGTTCTCCGGACTTGGCTCATGCGGCCAATTCTTTGGCTTCGCTAGTCACCCCCGCACCCCTCGACGTCCGGCCTTCTTGTCTTACTATGAAGTCTCTTAGTATTGCTTAAATATTAAGAGCCGTGCATGCCTCACTTCACCGTTCGGCTGGCCATTGATATCAACAGCTGAACACAAAAAAATGTTTCCAAAAGAAACATGAAGCGGCGTTGGCGGTATGCAACAAAGAATCCTTTTGAGAAATTCCTTACCTAATCTGGAGACTATTAAATGAAACTGATCAAGAAGACTGCCGTGGCTGCTGCTCTGTCCGTATTCGCTGTTGCCGCTTCCGCAATGACCCCGATGGCAGACGAAAACCTGAGCCAAGTTAGCGGCCAGGACGGTGTGTCGATCGCTGCTGACCTGAACATCAACGTCGGCTCCTTCGTCTACACCGATACTGACACCGCTGGCGGTTCGGTACGCTTCGAAAACATCGCTTTCACCGGCACGATCGGTGTGACGATGGACGTCATCAACCAAGCCACCTTCCAAGCTGACGTGTTCAACCCGGCTGTTCTGGGCGTAGTTGCTCCGACCGGCCCGACCGATCCGCAAGCTGCCGCTCTGCACGCCTTCTACCCGGGCGGCGACGTAGTCAAGATCGCTATCCCGGAAATCGCATTGCAAGCCGGTAACGCTCTGGACATGTCCGTTGCTGCAATCCGCATGGGTGGCACGCAAACTGACAACACTGGCGCAACTGTCGCTACGAACGCATCCTACGGTTCGTTTGCAATGAACGACATCCAGCTGCAAGGCACCAAAGTCTACATCTGGGCTCACTAATCTCTCGCCCTTCATGGGCTAGAGCTTAATCCCGTGTAGCATCGCATCCCCCGGTTCGCGCCGGGGGATGCGCCTTTCGCAAACGTCGAATGGTGTCTGCCGTCAACTTATGAATCTGATCCGTGTTGGTCTCACTTCGCTGGGAGCCGCCACAGCAATGATGCTGTGCGCCGGTCAAGCCTCGGCACAATTACGCCCGTTATCTGAGAATGAACTGTCGGCAATGCACGGGCAGGGCTTTCTGGAACTAACAAACAGCAACAGTGGCGGATTCGATTTCACGCGTGTCGCGCTAGGCGCAGACGTCACCCTCAACGCGAACTTTAAAAATATCCGCCTTGGCGAATATGAATATGCATCACGTAACGGCACCGGTGCCGACATCGACATGCCGGTCTTCCAGTTCGGACGCAGCGATGGCACTGACGCACAGCGCCTGGTGCATATCACCAATCCCTATTTCGAGTTTGTCTATCGTAACGCCGGCAATGCGGCAACCCGTGAAGTCGTGGGCTTGCGCTTCGGCTTTGACAGCATTTCCGGCGATGTTGGCCTGACCCTCAAGACCTTGAGCGGCTCGATGCTGGTCGATGGCGGCGCAGCAGGCATACTCGATTCCCGGACAGACTCGGGCGGAGGCAAACGCTGGGACGGTTCCTGTACCGGAACCTGCCTGAACTTTGCGCAGATGGGCGGAGTTAGAGCAGGCGATGCAACTGGCGCTAGCCGCGATTTCTGGATTTCCGTACTCAAGACCGGCGTGCAATTCCAGGCTCCTGCCGGCACGACGCAACTGCCGGACATGGCCCAGGCGGGTTTCTGGCTCAACTGGCGCGACAAGCTAAGCGCAATTAATGTCAATGCCGGACCACCGCCCAACCTGCCGCTGATTCGCTAAAATATGGAGCAGCCGTTCATGCGCGCAAAATTGTTTCTGTCTGGTGGCATGGCCAGCCTGTGCGCGTCCTTCGCGCTGGGTGGGATCGGCGGTATGGCTCATGCAGAAGGCATGGTGCCCCTCAGCGATGCGACCTTGTCATCGGTTCAGGGCCGTGATGGCTTGAGCTTTGACCTCTCGAATTTTTCCATGTCGGGCGACGCACGCTTCACTTATTTTGCGCCGTCACCGTCAACGGCAAGCGCCTATATTGGCAACCTATCTCTTTCGCGCTCGGATGATCCGACCAATCCGTTTGCGGACTCCTACCGTCTGGATATCATTCGTGGCGCAACGGGTGCAGCAGACGTGGTCAACCTGGCATTCCCCGAAAATGCCAGTGGTTTGCAACGCTGGCAAACCGCATTCGACTGGGGCGTCAATGCAGATGGCATTGCATTTGAAGGCGGCAGCATGGTCATCAAGGATGCCGCCTTCTACGGTGGCGGTGTACAGTGGACTACGCCCCGCGTCGGCGAAGGTGTGGCATTCGGTTTGGGCTTGCGTATGGATATCGGCAACATACTGTTGCGTCCGCGCGGTCGCGACGATATCACGCTGGCCGAGCCTGCAGGCGTAACCGAACAAATGAATATCAGCGGCATTCGTCTGGGCGCTGTTGACAGCAATGGGAATTTTTTGAATACGCCATGGCGTATCGCGGATGTGAACTCGCAGCCCGGTATTTTTAATGCTGTGACTGATGCATCCGGGCAGTCGCGTATTCACTTCGGTATCGACTGGCCTGACGCCAACGGTGCCGCTCTTGGCGGTGTGCAGATCGACAAGGTCGCTTTCCGCAGCGACGTGACAGGCAACCTGGATCTGGGATCAAGTCGCATCGGTTCGATGCAGATCCAATTTCTCGACGTTAAAGTGAGGCCTTGAAATGCTCAGGACATTGTTCGTAGCTTTATCCTGCCTATGTCTTAGCTCCGCAGTTCTGGCGCAAGCGCCACGCCCGCTGGACGATGCTGAACTGGGGCAAATCAGTGGTGGCGATGGTGTGGGCTTTGCTGTCCACTTTGCGCTGAACGATCCGACACAGCCGGGCGCAATAAAAAACCGCATGACCTGGGGATTCAACGATGGTGCCGGCCAGACGACATACCTCGTGGTCGATAATCTGCACGGCACCATAGACATGGTCGGGCTTGGCATCAACATAGAGAAAAATCCGGAAGGCGGCGACTACGTGGCCATCAAACTACCGCCTCATCTACGCTATACCAATTTCGGCTTCGATTCGATGAGTGCACAAACGGATCCGGTCGGGCCGGTTACTGACAGTGTCGGAGGATTCAATATCAACGGCACGCTGTCCATGCAGGGGCAATTCAGGATGTGGGCGCATTGAGTGCATTGAGCCTTAGTTCACCTAAGATTCGCCCTTGAGTCAGTCTCGCCCCATTCTTCGGTTTGGAAGGTGGTCTTTCACGTACCTATAGACATACGCTCAGGCACGCATAAAGGTCGGCGACTTGATGCTGTCGGAATCCGTGGTTATTTGGCGTTCTGAGCACTGAGCTCTGCGCTTCGCAACTTCAGCCAGCCGTAGCCGCAGGCATGCACTTTTTCAGAAGCTCGGAAAATTGAGTCGCGTCGACCGGCGGGCTGAACAGATAACCTTGCATGCATTGACACTCGCTGTCGCGCAAAAAACGCTGCTGGTCTGTAGTCTCTACTCCTTCTGCAACCACCCGCAGGCGCATATTGTTGCCAAGTGCGATGATGGCACGAGTAATCGCAGAGCCGTACTCGCCTTTGCCGATGTCGTGAGTAAACGATTTGTCGATTTTCAGCGTGTCGAGCGGAAAACGCTTGAGTTGCGACAGACTGGAATACCCGGTGCCGAAATCGTCAATCGAGAACTTCACACCGAGTGCACGCAGTTCTGACATCACGCCGATGACATACTCCGGTCGCTGCATGATCATGCTTTCGGTAAGTTCCAGCTCAAGCCGGTCTGGCGGCAACCTGGTTTCATTCAATACCTGTTTTACCCGTGCAGAAAAATCCGCCTGCCGGAGCTGGCGTGCCGAGACATTTACCGCGACCTGAAGATGCGGGTACCCAAGCTCATGCCAGCGACGGGTCTGGACGCAGGCTTCGTGCAGCACCCATAAGCCGATCTCGACGATATGGCTCGTTTCTTCGGCGATCGGAATGAAGCGTGCGGGCAAAACCAAGCCCATCTGCGGATGCTGCCAGCGCACAAGTGCTTCCATGCCGGTGATGCAGCCGCTGTCAAATTCCACCTGAGGTTGATACAACACTCGAAATTCATGACGTTGCAATGCCATGCGCAGGTTGCTCTCAAGTTGCATGCGCTCCACGGATGCTCGGTTCATCTCTTCCCGGAAGAACTGGATACGGCTCTCGCCGCTGTTTTTGGCATGATGCAGGGCGACATCGGCATGCTGAAGCAGCAATTCCGGCGTTTTCCCATCTTCCGGATAAATACTGATGCCGATGCTGGCACTGATTCGAACCTCGTGTCCATCCAGTATGAAATTCCTCTCGAGCTCGCCAAGTACCTGTTCGGCACGGCTGACTGCGGCCTGCGTATCGTCCAGCTCTTCCAGAACGGCGGTAAATTCGTCGCCAACATGTCGCGATACCGTATCTGCATCCCCCATGAGCGCCCGCAAACGTTCAGCGACCGCAGCAAGAAGACGATCCCCGATCTGATGGCCAAGCACCTCGTTGATATGAGCCAGGCGATCCACATCGATTGCCAGCAGTGCAACGCGGTAGTGATGATGCTCTGCTTTCAGCAGGGCATGCTGCAGGCGGTCGTTCAGAAGCGCACGGTTCGGCAGGCCAGTCAGTGCATCAAAGTACGACAGACGCTCGATCTCCGCCTGCGCAGCACGGGCTCGCGAGACATCGCTGAAAATAGCGATGTAATTCGCGACCTTTCCGTCAGCATCGCGCACCAGTCGCATTGAGAGTTGGGCGATGAACTCCTCGCCTGACTTGCGGAAAGCTCGCACCTCCCCGCTCCAATAGTCTTGTTCGTCAACAGCTTTCCAGATCGCCTGAAAAACAGCTGCCGCTTCCTGATCCGAGGGCATAAGCGGATGCTTTTTTCCGACGACATCTTCTTTCGCGTAGCCAGTGATCGCGCAGAAGGCGCGATTGACTTCAAGAAAACGCTGGTCCGCATCAATGATCGCGATGCCTTCCTCACTATTTTCAAAGACGGTCGCGGACAACCGAAGCGCCTCCTCGGCCCGCTTATGCTCGGTAATGTCCATCATGATGCCGCGAAGCGATACCGGCTGGCCATTACACACTTCCACACTGACGGAATCTTTCAGCCACACTACTGCACCGTTACTGGCGAGCATGCGGTACTCGAAAGTATGATTGACGCCGCTCTTTGTTTGCGCTGCGCAGTAACGGAGTGCGCGTTCACGGTCATCGGGATAAATGTGCGCGGCCCAGAAACCCTCGGCGTACCACTCCTGTGTGCGGTAGCCGAGGATGCGCTCGGCCTGGGCGCTGACAAAACTGAAACGAAACGTGATGGGATCCGCTTCCCATACGATACCGTCGATACTGTTTACCAGCGCCTCGAAGCGCCGCTGCACCACCTGGGCACTATCGCACCTAGCCTCGCCGGCGCGTGCAGGCTGCGATGGTACAGGACGGTTTTTCAGCATCGTATCCATTGTGTGCAGGCAGTACGCAACCTCCGTTTACCTTGGAAACGGACAAGAAATATTGGATTGCGTCGTTGACCATACTTCAATGAAGAAGAAAGCCTTCAGGAAACCAAACTGCTTCCGGCTGTTTATTTTTCCTCGCCTTCCTCTTCCTTTTCCTCATCGATTGCAAGATTCAGGCCCGCTGCTCCGCCCTCACCCGATTGGGTGCGTGTGCTCCGGAGTTTGATCTGCAGGCGCAGTTCGTTTGCCGAGTCGGCATTGCGGATGGCTTCGTCATAGCTGATATGGCCGTCGTTATAGAGTTCGTACAACGCCTGGTCAAAAGTACGCATGCCGAGCTCCCTGGATTTCGCCATGATTTCCTTGATGGCATGAAAACTGCCTTTCATGATCAGCTCCGCAATGGTCGGCGTGTTCAACAATATCTCGATAGCTGCCCGGCGCCCCTTACCATCTTCGGTGCGCACCAGCCGCTGCGACACGATTGCGCGCAGGTTGGATGACAGGTCGCCCAGCAGTTGTGCGCGACGCTCTTCCGGGAAAAAGTTGATGATGCGGTCGATCGTCTGGTTGGCGTTGTTCGCATGCAGCGTGCCCAGACACAGATGGCCCGTTTCGGCAAAGGCGATTGCGTGTTCCATTGTCTCGGTATCGCGAATCTCGCCGATTAGGATGACGTCCGGAGCCTGGCGCAAGGTGTTCTTCAGCGCATGATGCCAGGAGTGGGTATCGACGCCGACTTCACGGTGGGTAATCAGGCAGGACTTGTTCTTGTGCACGTACTCGACCGGGTCTTCCACGGTGATGATGTGCCCGGCGGAATTGGTGTTGCGGTGATCGATCATCGCCGCCAGCGTCGTGGACTTGCCCGACCCCGTGCCGCCGACCACCAGCACTAGGCCGCGCTTGGTCATGATCACGTCCTTCAGGATTTCCGGCAGTTGCAGCTTTTCAAAGTTGGGGATTTCGGCGGCGATGGTGCGGATGACCATGCCGGTCTGCTGCTGTTGGATGAAGACGTTGACGCGAAAGCGGCAAAGGTTAGGAATCGAAATCGCGAAATTGCATTCCATTTCGGTTTCAAACTCCAGGCGCTGCTTTTCATTCATTAGCGAGACTGCCAGTTTTTTAGTGATGTCGCCGGTCAGGCGCTGCTGGCTTAGCGGCTTCATCGCCCCCTGTGACTTTATACTGGGGGGGAAATCAGCAGAAATGAACAGGTCCGAACCGCCCGCCTGGTGCATCACTTTCAATAGCTGATGCATGTACGCGCGGGCTTCATCTGGGCCGAAACTGGAAGACATAATGACCTTTCACTTGCAGGAATAGGAAGTGCAGGCCGGGATTGGCATTTAGAGCCCCACCTGCGGTTTCGTGGAAAGACTTCCGCCAGATTATGTTTCCTGAACGTTGCTATCGGCAACAAATTTTTGCCGTACAGCAACATCCCTACGTTGCAAGAATTACACCGCGCGTGTACAAAAATGGCAGTGGTTTTTACTGCTTTACACCTTGGCGGCTAAATCTTTTCCGTAAAGCTTCCTTCTCTTGGTTTTTTCTCCTTATTTGGTGCCTTTCACCCCTTGGCATAGCGTTTGCTGCAGTCAGCCGTACAGATCATAAAAAGGAGGTCCGTTGCTACGCGACGCTATTTTCGCGCTCAATTGCCTTGCCCGGAGAACTGACTTGGAACGCAGATGCAAGCAACCCGCAAAAATACGTTCCTCGTTTTTATCGTGTGTGCCGTAGTGAATGTCATTGCGGATTTCAACCAACCTCATGAAGGAGCGATTCATGGAAACTGATTTCTCATCCCGTCCGACCGGCAACGGCAGCGACAAAGTGTCCGCAGCAGCGCAAGCGACCAAAGGTGCATACAACGAAGCCAAAGGCACGATGCAGCGCACTGCCGCCTCGCTGCGCAGCGATTTGTCGAACCTGAAGAACGATCTGGATTCGCTGGTCAACCGTTCTTCCAGCATGTCAGACGATGAGCTGAGCCAGGCGCATGCACAGATGATGGCAAAGTTCAGCTCGATGCGGTATGCAGCCAAGGGTATAGCCAGCGAAGCATCACGCCAGCTCAATCGCGGCGTTGAGACTACCACCGAGTATGTCAAGGGAAAACCGATGCAATCGGTGGCAGTGGCGGTCGGCACCGGTTTGCTGCTCGGCCTGCTGATGAAACGGAGCTAGCACAGCCAGTTTGCGCTGCCGCCAGTACGGCGGTAGCGCTTCCTTGAACCCTAACCGGGAACGATCGTCATGTTTGCAGCCCTTCACAAATCCAAGCAGCTATACATGATCACATTGGATCGGGTCGGCGATTACATGGATCTGCTGCGCGTGGAAATGAAAATCCGCGAGCACAATATAGTCCTGCGCGTCGCCGGCTTTGCGGCCGCCGGCCTCTTCGCCCTGCTGGCAACGGTATTCCTGGGAATCGCGATCATTGTCAGCTTCTGGGGTACCGACTACCGTGCACTGGCAGCATGGTTCGTCGTACTTTTGTACGGCGCAATCGCCGGTGGCAGTTTGTATATGTGCCTGAAGCAATTCCGCTCATCGCCGATCACGACCAACCTGCGCAGCCAACTTCAACGCGATATCGACGTCATCAAGGAAAGCATATGAGCGGTCCATCTCTTGAAGAGGAAAGACAGGCCATTCTCGATCGCATGCAGATGCGGCGCGAGCGTTACCGGCGCATGCTAACTGTTGGCGGTAACCTGGACGACGCCGAATTCGTCGAACCCCATGCGGCCACGCATCTTGCGGCGACACCAACATCGCATGACACATCGTATCGCGCGATGCACAGCAGTGCATATACGCCTGCGGCCTACCGCCCCGCGGTGCCGATGAGCGCCGGGCACGGACCGGTGATTCGGGTGCTCATGGAACACCCGTTTCTCTGCGCCCTAGGCGTGGCTGCGGTAGTGGCGATCGGACCGCGCCGCATCCTGCGTACATTGACCAGCGGCGGCACCGCACTCAGCACCTTCGCCGGCAACCAGTCGAATGTTGACCTGGCCGGCCGCCTCCTAACGATGGCCGGGGCATATGTTCAAGGCCGCACCAAGAATGGTTAGAGCGCTTTTCAGAATACCTTCAGGGATTTCGAAAAGCGCTCTGGCAACCCGCCTGTGGCGCCCGCAGGCAAGATCCTTGGCCTATGGCTTCCTTCTCAGGAATCCGATGAGGCAAACAAGGTTCTTTTAATTCGTCAACCGAAAGGACCAATCATGAAAAAAATCATTTCCATACTGAGTATCCTGATGTTCGGCCTGAGTCTGACCGCCTGCAATACGATGAAAGGTTTCGGCAAGGATGTTGAACGCGGCGGTGAAAAAGTGCAAGGCGCTGCGGACAACTCAAAGAAATAGCCATTCCGGATAAAACCGCCCCACCTCACCGAAGCGAAGTAAGCCTGGTGGCCTGCTAAGAATCGTGTAGCCACCTGCTGGGTGCGCCTTAATTTTGACAGGACATGGTGACATGCTCTGGTGAGCAGCGCGTTGCGGTTCTCTGTCCGGAGGTTCTCTGTCCGGAAGAGAAGAGGCAGCGTGCAGGATAGGCGGCATGCGACCCGCCTGGGGCTATGCGGTGGCATAGCGGAGAAGCAGGAGGGGGAACTGCAAAGCAAAACGCCCCCGGCATTGCTGACGGGGGCGTTTC
>DATFAZ010000193.1:0-18277 GCA_035254105.1 Noviherbaspirillum sp.
TTCCGGGCCGGACAGGCGGCCGTCACGGCCGATGACGACGGTGCGTTCATCGCGGATGCGCGCGGCCGTGCCGAAGGCCTGGCCGATCTGCCGCGCAATGCCGATGTCGAGCGTCTTGCCGACAATGCCGCGGATGTCGTAGGCTTTGAAGATGCCGGGAGAAATGGTCAACACGTCTTTCGGCACCCTTCTCAGGAAGCACCAATCAAGGGTGGCGTATTCCCGGTCGGGCTCTGGCCATAACCGGATCGTCCATAGGTATACCCATAGCCGTAGCGTCCGGGGCGGATCTTCAGGTCATTGAATAACACGCCTTTTGCTTCAAGACCCGCCTGGCTCAGGCGTTTCATCGATTCATTGATCTCACCTGGCGTAGTCACTCCCGCGCGCGTCATGATGTAGATCGCGCCGGCATGCGCACCAATAATCATCGTGTCGGCAACAGCAAGAATCGGCGGCGCATCGATCAGGACCAGGTCATAGCGCGACGACAGTTCCTGCAGATAGGCGCCAAAGTTCGGCCGCAGCAGCAGTTCGGACGGATGCTGCGGCAAGGTTCCGGTCGTAATGAAATCCATGTTTTCAATAACGCCGTGATGGATTACCTGATCGAGATGACGGGCTCCGGCAATGACGTCCGACAAACCGTCATGGCGGCCGAAGCCAAAATACAGGTGCAGCAGACCGTTGCGCAAGTCTGCATCAATCAGCAGTACTTTCTTGCCGGTGGCTGCCATGATTGCTGCAAGGTTTGCCGAGACGAATGACTTGCCCATGCCGGGTGTGGCGCCCGTAATGAGGACAATGTTATTCCTGAACTGCGGCAGCGAGAACTGTAGCGCGGTGCGGAAATTGCGAAGGCTTTCGACCGCCACATCCGAGGAAGACACATTGGCCAGCAAAGGAACTTTCTGATGCTTTGCATTGACTTGCTGGTACAGTTCTCGTTGCTTCTTGCTGTGCGGGATAGTGGCGAACACCGGCACGCCCGCCACCTGTTCCAGCTGCTCCGGCGAATCGATGCTTCCGGCCAGCGATTTCCTGAAGAATGCCGCCACCACACCCAGGAACAAGCCACCCATCAGCGATAGCGCGAGAATCACCGGACGATTTGGTTTGACCGGACGTTCCGGCATCATGGAATTATCAACCAGACGAACGTTGCTGACTTTGCCCACCGTGATCAACCGAAGCTGCTGCGCAGTGTTCAGCAGTGCCGTATACAGATCGGTATTGACCTTCACTTCACGTTGCAGACGCAACAGGTTCTGCTCGATCACCGGCAAGGTCTTGATATGTTCGTTCATTGCCGCAATCTGGCCGTTAATCTCTTTCAACTGGCTATCGATCCCTTGCACTGCGGGATGCTCATCCGTGTAGCGCGCAAGCAGTTCGATTTTTTTCTGCTGCAGCTCCATCTTCTTGAGCTTGGCAGCCGACGATTGCTGCAAGCTGAGCTTTGATTCTTCTCCCAAATCGATCGTGCCATTGGTGTTGCGGAATGCGTTGTACTTCGCCTCAGCCTGCTCCAACTGGGATTTAATCTCCGGGAGTTGCTTATTCAGGTATGCAAGAGATTTTTCAGCCTCTTCCGTCTTGCGTGCAGCATTCTGCTTGATATATTCCTTGCCGACTTCGGACAGCACGCTATTGATCAGCTGCGGATCCTGACCTTCCAGCAGTACACCAATCACGCCGGATTGCTTTCCACCCAGCTCCTCGACTTTCATGGATTTTTGTATTCCTTCGATAGTCGCCAGACGTGAGCTGCGCGTCAGCAGGAATTGCGCGCCTGGTTTTCCCTGCAGTTGATCAATGCGGATCTCGATACCGCCTTTGGGCAGTTCAAAGATCGACGTTTCTCCAACCTTCGCCCTGAGGTCGATGCCCTGCTCTTCCTGAGTCAGGCGAAATTCTCCATTACCCTCTGCAGTGACGACGAACTCGCGGTTCTGCAGGGTCTCGGGCACATTAAATATCGCGACATCGATCTTTTCACCACCCCATGCATAACCGCCATATCCGAAAATTCCGGGGGTGGACAATTGCTTGTTCTTCTCCGCCAGCCATGCCCCTATGACTGGAAAGTATTTCGGACTGGCGCTGATATAGAGGCGCAGATTATCTGTAGCCCGGGACACCACCAATCGTGAATGAATCAATTCCATCTCCGCCAGCGCGGAGGTCTTCACATCGAACATTGACTGCAAATCACCGACAATATTCGCGGATTTTGACTGCCCCTCTTCTTCCACATGAATCAGCATGTTGGACTGATAAACGGGCGTCGAGAGAAAAGCATAGGCCGCACCAATCAGGGTTACGACGAATGCGATTACGCTGATCAGCCCTTTATTTTCCCAAAGAATATCGAGATAAGTACCAAGCTCGACTTCACTCTTTTCTTGCCAGACTGGCCCATTCAACTGGGGCGTGGATTGAGTCATCATAGGTTTATTTGTTCTTGGTTAGTCCGTAAATAAACAATGCTGATCGGCGAAAATGCAAACCCCGCGCAAATGGACGGTGACGAATGCGCAGCAATCACGTGTCGCATCCGTTCCCGTTTTAATCGATAGCGTCGATAGCAATTTGGCGAATAGATGCCATCATCGTCCCGGGCCAACATTTCCAGCCGCACCCACTGCTGATGACAATGCTCCCGGGAAGAGCAGACTGATCGCACGGTTCCAGTTTGCCAGTGGCGTGGCGCCAACATAGACGAGGTCCTTCGGGCTAAGCTCGAATCCCTCTGCCATGGCCAATGCGCCGGGCGCACGGCCGTCCAGCTGATAGACAATCTGGTCGCCCTCTGTTTTACGCACGACATAAATCTGGCTACTGTCACCGCTGGTCGGGTTGATCCCGCCGGACTCGCCGAGTGCCTCATTCAGCGTCAGGCGACCATTGTGCATGGGCATTGCCCGCGGAACGATCACTTCGCCGGATACGAACACCTTGCTTTCATCACGCGAACGCACGCGCACTACATCCCCGCTTGCAAGCATGATGCTGCCGGGATTGACACCGCGTTGCACTAGCTGTGGAAGATTGATTTGATAGTTGGTGCCGCCACGATTGACGACAATCTGGCTCTGGTCCCCTGTCGGCAGCACGCCACCTGCGCGGTTCAATGCTTCAACCAGCGTCATCGGGATATCGTTAATCGCCTGCAATCCAGGGTTCTTTACTTCGCCATCCACGTAGACGCGCTTGCTGCGATAGGAATTCACACGCAGAGTGACTTTCGGCTGCTTCAGATAGCGCGACAGTTTTGTGGTGAGCAGATTGCGCGCCTGGTCCTGCGTGAGGCCGGCAACCTTCAACGGCCCTGCGTAAGGAAACTGGATCATGCCTTCATGATCGACCATGAAACCGGCTGGCGGGGCCGTAGCGGCCGCAGTGGACATGTCTGCACCTGTTCCGGTGGTTGCACCGGTGGACACGGTCGCAGCATTGGACAACTCGGGGTGGTCCCACACAACGATCGAAAGAACGTCGCCGTTATCGATCATATACGGGCCCGGCTTGGCGAGCAGCTTGCTGATGTCCTGGCTGACCTGCTTCTCGCGAGCAGCGCGTTCGGCTTTCACCAGTTGTGGCGTAATGGGCTTGAGCGTTGCACTGTCCCCTCCCTCACCGCCAGCCGCCGAGGAATCCGGAGCACTGGAACCGGACGAATTGTAGGCTTGCGAATTGAGATGCAGCCCTGGAGAAACAGACGCGCAGCCAGCGATAAAGAGAGGCAGTAGGCAAGCCACACTCCATCGTTTAAAGGAAGCATTGGGATAGTAGGGCATAGGATTACTCCACGTGATTAATGCAAAGTCGCGATGACAATGACGACTCTCGCAATGTTTAGGGAAGCCTGATGCGGATAGATCTGCGGCATGTTGCTGTCGGGTTCCGGCGATCTTTGCAATAACGATGCGCTGCATGCCGCCCGGAGTAAATCTGTCGCTGCATGGCCGAAGCAGAAATTACTGCACCCCTTGACTTTCGTTGCCGCTCGACTATTGGCAACTTATATGACATACAACTCTACGTTTCCTTCCACCGCTTGTTTTGACACGTATCAACGCAAAATAAGATATGAAAAATGCATGTTTCAAAGTGTTTCTGCAGTCTTCGCGTCCCATTTTTTTGCCACCGATCGACGTTAAAAAAATTGAAGATCAATGCAGCATGGAATAACGATAGTGGAGAAAACTAAAGTGGGCTTTGCGGAAAAGCACCGGCTCATACGGCAATGCTTAATCTGTGTTAAGAAGATGTATTCAGGCACGTAAGGCCCTTGATACGATCAACGAAAAGAATGGAAAGGAGAAAGAAAAAGAGGAAGCGATTCAAAGAAATCTGATTGCGTTACAACCAGCTATCTCCACTAATCATCCGCGAGAGTTGTGATAGTTGAGTGCGCAAGGCAATGAATAAAAAGTGATGGCCTCTTCCAGGCGTGCACGACCCCGAGCAGCAAATCGCAGATGCAACCGAAGACCGGTCGTGACTATGACGACGCGTCAGGCGTTACGCAATGGGATGCCTCGCCGCTTACGATAGCCGACATGAGCAACTGCTCGATCTCGTCTAGCGGCATTGGGCGACCAAACAGATAGCCCTGGAAATTTTTGCATTCATGCGACTGCAGGAAAGCAAGCTGCTCGGCTGTTTCCACGCCTTCGGCTATCACCTGCAGTCCCAGCGTATGGCTCATATTGATGATGGTCTCGACAATTGCCGCATCGCTGGGATCAGCCGCGCTATGACGCACAAATGACTGGTCGATCTTCACCTGATCCAGCGGCAGGCGCTTGAGATAAGAAAGCGAGGAGTATCCGGTGCCGAAATCGTCGAGAGCGAGTGTCACTCCAAGTTCTCGTAGTTCCTGCATCTTGCTCGCAGTGTCATTGACGTCGTCAAGAATCAAGGTCTCTGTCAGTTCCAGCTTGAGCCTCGACGGATTTGCACCTGTCGTGGTGAGCACATTGCGCACCATTGCGACAAAGCCGGGTTGACGGAATTGTCGTGCACTGACGTTGACCGAGATTTCGATCGCACTTGCATGCGACATCCGCTCCCAGTCGGCCAGTTGCTTGCAAGCAGATTCGAGCACCCATTGGCCAATCGGAAGAATCAGGCCGGTCTCCTCAGCCAACGGAATGAATTCTGCCGGACCCACCATCGGTTTGCCGGGTGGCTGCCAGCGCAGCAATGCTTCTGCTCCAACGATGACATGCGACTCGTTGACCTGCGGCTGATAGTACAGGCGGAAGCCGTTGTTCTCCAGCGCCTGGCGCAATCCTGCTTCCAGCAGCGCTTTCTGGTTTAGTACCGACTGCATTTCGTTGCTGTAGAAACGGATCGTGTTTCGCCCCGCATCCTTTGCCTGGTAAAGCGCAATATCGGCCTGCTTAAGCAGAACATCGAACCCATCCTTTCGGCCACAGAACTGGGTGATGCCAATGCTTGGAGTATTCCGGTAACCACCGGCATCGAGTCCTTTCAGCGGATAAGGCTGATTGAGCGTAGCCAGGATCTTGGCAGCGACTGTTTCGATCTGGGTTGCGGCGGCCTTTTCGTCAATACTGAGGTCCTGAAGCATGATCACAAATTCGTCCCCGCCGAGGCGGGCGACCGTATCGCACTCTCGTACCGAAGCACTCAGGCGCTCGGCGACCTGAACCAGCAACTGATCGCCGACATCATGGCCCATGGTGTCATTAAGCGTTTTGAAGTGATCGAGATCGATCATCATGAGCGCGGCATATCGGCCGCTGCGCGCGCTCGCCGCCAACAACTGTGTTACACGGTCTATCAGCAGTCGGCGATTAGGCAAAGTAGTAAGTGGATCGTAAAAGGCCAGGTTGCGGATCTGCATTTCCGCTTCCTTGCGTGCCGTGATATCGGAAAAAGCGCTGACGTAATGGGTTACACGCCCGTTTGCGTCTTTCACTGCGGTGATGACGAGCCACTCGGGATAAAGCTCACCGTTTTTTCGCCTGTTCCATATTTCGCCTTCCCAATGCCCTTGCTGCTCGATGACGCCCCACATCTCCTGATAAAAATCTTCCCCCTGGCGACCGGATTTGAGAATGGCAGGCGTCTGGCCAATCACTTCTGCTGCGCTATAGCCGGTGAGCTCCTCGAAGGCGCGATTGACACGCAGGATAATGCCGTTCGCGTCGGTCACCATCATGCCTTCCTGCGACTCGAATGCAGCAGCTGCAATCCGAAGCTGTTCATCTGCCAGCTTGCGTTCAGTCGTATCCGACTGGGTGCCGATCATGGACAGCGGCTTTCCGTTTTCGTCGTGACTGATTGCCATTCCGCGAGCCAGTACCCATTTCGTACTGCCATCCTTGCAAAGCACGCGGTGCTCGGTAACGAACGTCGTCGAACCACCTTCGAGATAACGCTTTATATCCTCCTGCATGCGCGGCAGGTCTTCGGGATGGACAAAACGCAGCCAGTCTTCGAAGGTTCTCCCTATCTCGTCGTCCGACGCACCCAGCATTTCGTACAAGCGCCTGGAAAACCGGATTTCATTGCGCGCGAAATCCCACTGCCACACAGCATCGCCCGCTCCTTCAAGCGCGAACTTCCAGCGTTCCTCGCTACTGCGCAACGCCTGCTCTGCCTGCTTGCTCTCGGTGATGTCGGCAATGAATCCATGCCACAGGATGCTGCCGTCTTCGAGCATTTCCGGGCGCGCATCGCACCGCACCCAGCGGACTCCGCGCTGCGGCAACACTATACGGAACTCATGGCACCAGGGCTGCAAAGTACGGCCGGATTCAAGTATCGAATCCCTGACGCCATCGGCATCATCGCGATGATAGCGTGAGAAAATCAGCGAGGGATCTTTTCGCGCCAGCTCCGCCTCGATCCCGAATATATCGCGTGACGCCTCGCTGACGAACGAAAGACTCACCCGCCCATCCGGGTAAAGGCGATACTGATAGATCACGCCGGGCACCTGTGCCGACAGTTTCGCAAGCAGGTCATGGCTTTGTTGAAGCGCCTTCTGGCTGCTCTTGCGTTCCGAAATGTCCTGCTTGACCCCAACGAAGTGCGTAATGGCGCCTGATGCTGCCATGACAGGGGCGATAACCAGTTCTTCATCGTACAGGCTGCCGTCCATGCGCCGGTTGACTATCTCCCCACGCCAGGTTTTTCCGGAAAGGATGGTCTGCCACAGCGCTTCGTAATAATCCGAATCGTGCAGACCCGACTTGACGAGCTCCGAAGGGAGACGCCCAAGCGCATCCGCCCGTTTATATCCGGTGAGCTTTTCAAACGCCTGATTGACCCACTCGATTTCTGCCTTGGCATTGGTAATGACAACAGCGTTTCCTACCGCTTCCAGCGCGGCCACCCGCAGACGGTTTCGTTCCTCGCTCTCTGTGAGGGCAGTGATTGTTCTTGCACGCTGGCGCAAGCCAACATGCAGGGTAAACAGGAAAGCCGTAAGCAATACAGATACCAGCGTGCCGCCAATCAACAAGACTCGCCGTTGATGGTAGTACGGAGCAAGAATTTTTTCATTCGACTGACCGACCACCACGACCAAACCGAAATCCGGGAGCAAGCGCCAGGTAAAAACACGCTCAATCAAGTCTGTCTGCGCCGCAGCCTGAAAGCTTCCTTTTTCAGCGACACCGGAAACCAAAAATGGACGGTTACGCAAAGACTTCCCCAGGCCGATTTCGGAATCAGGCGATCTCGCCATTATTTCCCCGCTCGATTTGACAAGACTAATCATGCCGTTCTCGCCAAGATCAATCGTGTCATAAAAGCGGGAAAAATATTCCGGCGCAACCGACATGACCATCACGCCGCGAAATCGATTGTCAGGATCAAGGATCGGGCGAGTAAACTGGAGTGACCATCTTTTGGACACCCTGCCAAGCACCGGCTTGCTGATAAATAGCTGGTCGGAAGCACGCTCCCGATGCACGCGGAAATGTTCCCGATCCGCCAGCGACATTGGTTTGGTAGCAGGCTCCAGATTGCTGTAGACCAGCATCCCATCAGCATCGATCACCGCAACTTGAAAACTGACTTCCTGGGTAAAGTAATTCTGTTGGCGCAGTACCGCTTCTCGGAAATGTTCCGGATGCCTTTGCCATGCCTCGCGCAAGGAAATGAGAGACAAGTCGATCCCGCGTAGTGATGCCTTAACCTGTTCAGCAAACGCATACGACAGATTATCGCCGTCGCGCCGGGCCGCACCGGTAATCTGGTCGTGCGTCGAACGGAGCTGGACATGAATGCTGGTCCAGATACCGGACAGCAGCAGGACCAGAAGGAGAAGTAACTGTAGCGAGGGATTTGACAGAAAACTGGCGATGCCATGCGCTGTCTGAGAAGGAACATTATTTTTGGGGGCGGCAGTCATCTATGATGGCCTTGGTGAAACGCATGTTTCAACATCTCTCGCTCTATAACAACAGAATTAAGGAATTCCGTGCGGGAGATAAGGGCGTGCCGCCACCGGAAATCATTACATAAAGTTAATGTTCGATATTAACGGCAGGAAACCACAAAAAGTTTGATTAACATCAAGATATGCAGGCTTGGTTCTGATCTGTGTAAGTTAAGCAATGGGACGAAGCTCCTTGCCCTCCTCGGCAAGACCCTAACAAGAAGTGCAGTGTCAGTTATCAACAGGGGAACTCAGTTCAAGTGCCACGCAAGGTTTGCAGCGGCGGTTGATTCAGCACATTGCGCAAACCGACCCAGCCGCCGATGAAAGCACATGCTGCTCCTACCAGCAATCCCGCGATCCAAACCACCGGGCTGAAGGTCCATTCGAAATTGAATACGTATTTGGCCAGCGTCCAGCCGACCGCTGCGGCACCGCTGGCTGCAAGAATGCCGGCCAGCCCGCCCACCAGCGCAAATTCGATCCACTGAGACTGCGACAGTTGCGTGCGGGTGGCACCGAGCGCGCGCAGCAAACCCGATTCGCGGATGCGCTCATCCTGCGAGCCGACCAGCGCCGCATACAGCACCAGCACGCCGGACGCCAGCGTAAACAGGAACAGGAACTCGACCGCGCCGATCACCTGGTCAAGCACATCCTGGATCTGCCGGATGACATGGCCGATATCGACCACCGTAAGGTTCGGAAAATCGCGCGACAATTCGTTTCCAAACTGCGCTTTTGAAGCTGGCAGATGGAAAGCCGTGATCCAGGTTTGCGGCATGTTTTTCACCAGCTCGGGGTTCAGGATCACGAAAAAGTTGACGCGCATCGAGCCCCATTCGAGTTTGCGCAGGCTGGTGATGGGGACATCGACCGCTTGCCCGCCAATGTCGAAGCGCAGCTTGTCGCCCAGCTTCAGGTTCAGTGTTTTCGCAAGACCCTCTTCTACCGAAGCCTCCGGCTTGCTGTTATCAAACCAGCGACCGGCCACAATCTGGTTCTGGGGCGGCACGGTCATCATCGTCGACAGGTTGAACTCGCGATCGACCAGTCGCTTGGCCCGGTCTTCGATATAGGTATCGCCGGTTACCGGCGTATCGTTCACCTGGATCAGCCGGCCGCGAATCATCGGGTACAGGATGGGGCTGGCAACGCCGCTGTCCTTCAGTCGTTGTTCGATGTCTGTTTTCTGCTCCGGCTGGATATTGATGACGAAACGGTTCGGCGCATCCGGCGGTGTAGAACTACGCCACGCGTCGACCAGATCGCCGCGGATCACCGTCAGCAGCAGCAAGGCCATCAACCCCAGCGCCAGTGCCACGACCTGCACAATCGTCGCTGCGGTGCGGCGCTGCAGCCCGGTGACCGCAAAGCGCCAGCCAGGATGATTGACGCCAGCACGCATGAAGCGCAGCGATCTCAGCCCGAGCCACGCAATCAACGCAAACACGGCAAGCCCGCCGAAGAACCCCGCAGCCGTCAACAAGCCCAGCTTCACATTACCCGACTGCCATAAAAGCAGTCCGATGAAAGCAGCCAGGCCCAAGGCATAAGTCGCGAGCGTCACAGGCTGTGGCGCATCCTGCTCACGCCGGATTACGCGGTTGTGCGGTACGTTGCGCAGCTGCAGGATCGGCGGGATCGCAAATCCGATCAGCAGAAGCATACCGGTCGCGATGCCTTGTAAGGCCGGCAGGAAGCTTGCCTGCGGCAGCGAGTGGGTGACCAGACTCCCCAGCCAGTCGAGCAACACGAAGTGTGCGGCGAACCCGACTGCCGCGCCAAGCACACTGCCAGCAAGGCCTACAAGAGCAAACTCGATCAGATACATAGAGCTCACCTGATTTTGCGTCAGGCCGAGGCAGCGCAGCATCGCGCAGGCATCCATATGCCGCAGCATGAAACGGCGTGCTGCCATGGCGACGGCAATCGCAGCGAGCATCGCCGACAACAAGCCCACCAGAGACAGGAATTGCTCCGCACGTGCGAGCGTTGCCTGCATTTCTGGGCGGCCGGATTCAAGTGACTCGATGCGCACGCCCTTTAGCCTTTCGCGCTCGACCTTGCGTTGCATCCACTGCTGGAAAGCGGCGACTTTGGCTTGATCGCCTGCCACCAGCAAGCGATATGTCACGCGCGAACCGTTCTGGATCAGGTTGGTCGCATCCAGATCAGAGAGAGGCAACATCACGCGCGGTGCAAAGTTCATGAAACCCGCGCCACGGTCGGGCTCGACCGAAATCACATGGGCAATGCGAAAGCTCTTGTCACCCAGATGCAGCGTATCGCCGGTCTTGACATTCATTGCCATCAGCACGCCCGGATCGACCCAGACCGTCCCCGCATCGGGAATGTCCGCCGCTTCCACGGCTTGCGCCATGCCGCCATCCGGCGTGCTCACAATCTTGAAGCCGCCACGCAGCGGATAACCCTCCGACACAGCCTTGACCGATGTCAGCAGAGAAACAGAATTGTTATCCTCGCCCGCAATCGCCATGCTCGGGAAAGCGACGGTTTGCGCCAGCGTCAAGCCGCGCTTTTGTGCTTCCGCACGCCACCCGCCGTTGATCGGCTGGTCGGCATTGATAACCAGATCACCACCGAGCAACTGGTGCGCATCGCGGTTCAACCCGGCGCGCATGCGGTCGATGAAAAAACCGACGGACGACAGGGATGCAACCGCGACAATCAATGCGACCAGCAAAAAACGGAGCTCGCCCGCGCGCCAGTCACGCCGGGTCATTTGCAGCGAATGAAACAGCATCAGGTGCTTAGCCTTCTGAAGAGCCATTTCAGGCCGCGCCACAACTTCGGCAGCAGCCATAAGGCTATGATGAAAAATACTGCGAGAAATCCGAACAATACCCACGGATGGAAGAATGCCGCCCATAATCCGCCGAGTACGGCAACGTCTTCTGAAAAGGACGCCGCCCAATTGCTGAACGGCTCAGGCGAGGTGTTGATTAATGCCCTGCTGCCGGCCTTGGTCGCATGCGCGCCTGCAGCGAATGTGCCGCCGAGAATCGCTGCCATCGTCGACCATTCAGGCCCCATTTCGCCGAGCGCAGCCGCGCCCAGCACGGCACCGGCCGGGACTCGAATGAAAGTCTGCAGCGCATCCCAGGCCGAGTCGATGCCCGGCACCTTGTCGGCCAAAAACTCCACAATCAGCAGCACGCCTGTCAGTGCGATGACCCATGGCGACTCCAGCACATGCAAAGCTGGCGGCAGATCGATCCATCCCGCACGGCCGAACCAGCCGGCGACGAACAGCGTCATGTACAGACGGATGCCGCTGGCCCATGAGAGGCCGCCGGCCAGCGCAGCAGCGGAAAGCGCTTCATTCATGCGACCCCCTGTCTTGCGATCGGTTTCCGAAATGCCGCTGCAAGGTGCGCGACTCCGGGATTGATGGCGAGCGCGCCAGCAACATCAGCGTGCCGGCCGCAATCAGCATCACCGGAATAATAAAACGCCATCCGAGGGCGTAGTACTGGCGACAGAATGAGAGGAAGGCTGCGAGGATCAGCAAGGGGCCGGCGATGATCGAGGACTTGGTGATCCCGTCGAGCACCAGGATGGCAACGCCCGCGCCGCCCAAGCCGAGGATCCACAGCCAGTGGATATCCGGCAGCCAGTCCAGGCTGTTGAGCAGCCAGGTCACACCAAGAACAATCAGTACCACCGGCAACGCAGCGTCTTTCATGCTGTTCTCTTCAAGGAAGTCCTGCTATCTCCATTTTCGTCTGCCATTTTCGAGCATGCCGGCATTTACTGCTCGAAAAAAGCGTCTACCTCATCCAGGAGTTTCTGCTTCGCCTTTCCGTCCAGGAAGGACGCGGCGAAGCTGTTGCGTGCCAGCCGGTACGCATGCTCCCGATCCAAAGGCAAGGCGTCAAACATCTGCACGAAATTATCATTTACATAACCGCCAAAATACGCCGGATCATCCGAGTTCACCGTCACCATCAGACCGGCATCGAGCAACTTCATCAGGTTGTGGTCGGCGATCTGGTCAAATACGCGCAGCTTGATATTAGATAACGGGCAGACTGTCAGCGGAATCCTGTCGCGCACCAGGCGCTGCGTTAACGCGGCATCCTCCAGACAGCGCACGCCATGATCGATGCGCTCGACGTGCAATACATCCAGCGCAGTACGTATATAGTCCGGCGGACCTTCTTCACCGGCATGTGCCACCAGATGCAAGCCCAGCTCCTTGCAGCGCGCAAACACACGTGCAAATTTTTCCGGCGGATGGCCGCGCTCGGAAGAATCGAGGCCCACACCGATGAACTTGGCGCGATAAGGCATTGACTGCTCCAGCGTGGCAAATGCATCTTCTTCCGACAGGTGGCGCAAAAAGCACATGATCAATGCGCCGCTCAATCCCCATTGGGCCTGCGCATCCTGCAGCGCACGATACAAGCCGTTGATCACCGTAGCAAAAGCGACGCCCCGTTCGGTATGGGTTTGCGGATCAAAAAACAATTCCGCATGGCGAACGTTATCCGCCCGCGCGCGCTGCAGATAGGCCCAGGCCATATCGTAAAAATCCTGCTCAGTCAGGAGTACGCTTGCGCCGGCGTAGTAAATGTCCAGAAAGGACTGCAGATCGGTGAAAGCATAGGCACGCCGCAAGTCCTCGACCGACGCGTACTTAAGAGTCACGCCGTTGCGCCTTGCCAGCTCAAAGATCAGTTCGGGTTCGAGAGATCCCTCGATGTGCATATGCAACTCGGCTTTCGGCATTTGCTGCACAAGTGTGCGTAGTGCGACGTCCATTCATCATCCTTTCTCGCAATCTTTATAAATTATGTGCGATTTTACGATGGTCAAACGGCGCAAGAGCAAAAACTGCCTGGGAATCCTTTCACTACGTAAGTATCAAGTTAAATTATCAGAGCGTATTTCCCCGCATCGGGTCCTGATGAGTCTTTTCATACCTTTCCTGGCATGGGGCACAGCGTTCCGCTGTCGGCTGTACCAGCAAGCGTTCATAAGGAATTTCCGTTTCGCACACCACACAGTCTCCGTAAGTGCCATTTTCCATGCGGATACGCGCCGCTTCGATCGCTCGCACTTCCACCACATCGCGCGTGACGGCAGCGTTTTCCAGATCCACTTCGAGATTTGCAAAAGAGGAATCCCCTGGATCTGGTGCTTCGGACGCCACTTGCATGAACCCCTCCTTGGCGTTCAGTTCACGCACAAGATCGGCACGCAAGGCCTTATTACGCTCTTCCAGCAGGTTTTTCAAATGCGTAAGTTGTTCGCCGGTCAGATTAGCCATGATGATTCTTTCAAATTCAGGATACCGCCGGTCGGCGGGTCTGTCGGAAATCCTGCATCGGCCGCTGGCGCAACTGCCACCATGCCAGTAACGCGAGACCGGCTCCAACCATGATTCCTTTCATTGTTTTCGGATGAGTGACCGCCTTTGTATACAGACTAGATTCGAATACATACCCGCCATGCCCCTGACGCTCCTGCAGATCGATCCCGGGGCCGTACAGGCTGTTCTGACTGCGATCACGGGCCGGCATGTCCGATTTCTGCTGGCTGACAAGAACATTTTTCATGTAGCTGTCGAGCATGCGCGGTGCATAGTGGGCGGTAGATGAGACCAGCTTGGCGGCACCGCCAACGAAAATATCGCGCTTGAAATTTTCCGCAGCAAAGAGGATGGCTTCGGCAGCGACTTCCGGCGCATAAACGGGTGGTGGCAGCTTCGGCTCAACCTCAAGATAATTTTTTGCGTGTTCGACGAACATCGTGTCGACCGCTGCCGGTTTGATCAGCGTGACCGCAACTGGCGCGCCCTCAGCTTCCAGCTCCAGGCGCAGCGAATCGGTAAAACCCTTCACCGCATGTTTTGAGGCGGAATAGATGCCCTGCAGCGGCACCGCATGATCCGACACTTCACTGCCCAGATTAATCAGCGCACCGCCGTGCTTTTTCAAATGCTCGACTGCAATCAGCGAGCCGTGAACCACGCCCCAGAAATTGGTCTGGAATAAGCGTCGTTGATCCTCGAGGGAAACGTCTTCGTTTCGGCCAAAAATTGAAACTCCTGCATTGTTCACCCACGTATCAAAACCGCCGAAGCGCTCAATCGCTGCTGCAGCTACCCTGCGCACATCCTCTTCAATACCGACATCGGCCACCACATGAATCACCTGCGCCCCTTTTTTCGTCAACTCGAAAGACAGCTGCCTGAGTGCATCTTCATTGCGTGCCACCAACACCAATTTTGCGCCACGTTGAGCGGCAAGGCGCGCACTCGTCAGGCCAATGCCGCTACTCGCACCGGTAATGACGATCACCTGGTCCGCAATTTTTTTCAGAGGGAATTTCATCCATCAGCTCCTTTATTTGCCGTATTCACCAGCGAAAAGCATGCCCGCCGTGAAATAGCATTGCCAATGGTAAAAGCGAGAACAAAGCCGGCTGAATCTGAAATTTTTACCAGATCAATGCGCGATTTTGCACAAGACGCTTGCTTGCACCGAGCCGTAAAATCGGCTTCATGTGCGGACGTTTTGCCTTGGCTCATTCACCAGCCGTTCTTCAGGAATGGTATGCAGCTATCCTCATGCCAGCATTCGATGTGCATTACAACATTGCACCGGGCAGCAACATCGTCGCGGTTCTTCCCACGGAAGAAGGACGTATTGGCACATTGATGCGCTGGGGTTTTATTCCGGCCTGGGCCAAGGATCCGGGCGCCATGCCCATGCTTCACAATGCGCGGGGCGAGACCGTCGCCGAAAAACCGATGTTCCGTCAGGCGTTTCGTCGCCGCCGCTGCCTGATTCCAGCCTCCGGTTTTTATGAATGGAAAACTGTACCCGGCCAGAAATCCAGGCAACCTTTTTACATTTCGTACAAGGACCGCAATCCGATGTCCTTCGCCGGTTTTTGGGAAAACGCGAGAACCGGGGGTGGCGAACGTATCGATACCTGCATCATCATTACGACTGGAGCAAATGCGGTGCTGGAACCGATTCATCACCGCATGCCTGTCGTGCTTGAACGCGAGGACTGGAACGTCTGGCTGAGCACGGAACCGGTTGCTGATGAACTCCTGACGGAACTGATTGCGCCTTCCGGTGCCGAAAAAATGCAGGCATGGGGTGTGGCCCATGCGGTCAATAAGGTAAGCAACGACAGCCCTTCCCTCTTGCATCCGATCGTCTGAACATGACGCCAAAACGTCTGATAACGCGACAGTAAATTGTGAGGCGTACCATGAATTTTCCGAAAAATAATTTCGGTGTGCCGCAATATCCGGAACACGATGCACGTCGGTTATTCGTCCTTCTGTCTGCAATTGATTTGCTCGAACGTCCAACCGTATCGGCCATTGCCGACCTGACCAGCCATGACCGGGAAACCATCGATGCCGACATAGCACGACTGCGAGAAGAATTCGGTGTGGCATTGCACAAAGTCGGCGAGATTTACCACATCGAATCCTGGGGCAACGTCCTCAAAAGAAATGGCGTCAAGCAGTTCCTGAAGCCGTAGGAAGAAAAACTCTATTCTTTCTCATTGGTGCAGGAACAACAAAGCCCCTACTCTTTGCTTGCCATTTCATACACAAATCGAAACATCGCGGTAAACTCCCTCCCCTTTTGCCCGCCTATTTGTATTTCGAAAAGAGGGCGGCGCGGTAGTGGAGCAGTTTCAGTTGAGAAAAAACCTGCATCGGATTTACGCCTATCTGCCCAAGCCCATGGCGGTGGATGGTATCGAACGCTTCCGGGCCGCATGCGGTGCCCTGATGGCGATTGTGCTCACCGGACTGGCAACCCGACTAATGCTGGGTCCGACGGCCCAGCTGCCGGTGCTGATTGCCCCAATGGGTGCGTCGGCTGTTTTGCTGTTTGCGCAACCGGCCAGCCCGCTGGCACAGCCTTGGCCGATTGTCGGCGGCAATATTATTTCCGCAGCTATCGGCGTGGCCTGCGCACGCTGGATTGGCGAGCCGATGCTGGCCGCTTCGCTTGCGGTCGCCTTCGCCATCATCGCCATGTTCGCATTGCGCTGCCTGCACCCGCCGGGAGGCGCCATCGCCCTGTCCGCCGTCCTTGGCGGCCCGGCGATTCAGGCAGCGGGATTTGACTTTATCTGGGCGCCGGTCGCGCTTAATTCACTGCTTCTGCTCGCAGTTGCTTTCCTGTTTAACAATGCCACACGCCGCCGTTATCCGCATATGGTCCTGCCGGATCACAGCAGCACCCACCAGACCGCCGATATCCGGCCGGGCGATCGTCTGGGCTTTACGCCGGACGATCTGGACGATGTGCTGAAGCGATATAACCAGGTGCTCGACATCAGCCGCGACGATCTGGAAGAGTTGTTCCGGCAAACTGAAATGCATGCTTATCGTCGCCGCTTCGGTGAAATTGCTTGCGCCGATATCATGTCGCACGATGTGGTGACGGCAGAACCCGCGACGACACTGGAAGAGGCCTGGAGCCTGCTGCGTCGCCATCAGCTCAAGGCGCTGCCGGTAATCGATCCCACGCGTCACGTTGTAGGCATCATTACGCTCTCTGACTTCCTCAAGCATGCGAGGCTGGACGGGTATAAAGGATTTGAGCAGAAACTGCGCCGCTTCCTGCGCCGCACGTGGCACGCGCGCTCAACCAAGCCGGAAGTCGTCGGTCAAGTCATGACCCGTGCAGTCCAAACCGTCAGGGCCGACATGCATATCGTCGATCTGGTACCGCTGCTCTCCGACATCGGCTTGCACCATATTCCCGTTGTAGACCAGGAGCGGCGGCTCGCCGGCATGGTGTCACAGTCCGATCTTATCGCCGCGCTGTATCGAGGCAGGCTGACCGATGTCGCTGAGGCTGCTTAAAAGCTTAAGCAGCCACCAATCGCTAAAAATGTAAGACAAAATCCGGCACAAAAAACAGCCAGCAAAACTCTTGCAAGCACAATATTGCCAACATATATTTGATTCAAATCAAATATTTTGTAACAACCCCCTTCTCTCATTCCCCTATTACGGGCAGGAATTAATGGCTGCACAATGATTTGATTGGTGAAGTACCCGATAAACTGATTTCACTGCAACTTTTTCCTTAACTTCACCTCTCCTATGCTAAAGAACCTATCTATCAAGTATCGGCTGATCTTCGTAATCGGTTTTTTATCAGTCCAGTTAATTGTCGGCGCCCTCATTGGCATCATCAGTCTGGGTATTGCCAACGACAAAATGAGGTCGCTGTATGACGACCGTCTGGTTGCTCTCGGCCAGCTCGATCAAGTCGTACGGCTGCTGAATATCAACGTGCTGGACGTCGCGAAGGCAATTGACGACGAGCCGGCCGAAGCGGCGAAACTCATGGGTGAGGTAGAAAGCAACATCCAGCAAATCAACAAGGTCTGGGACATGTACATGGCGACGTCCCTCACTGCTGATGAAAAGAGGCTTGCTGAGCAGTTCGCTGAAAACCGCAAGAAATTTGTTGCTGAAGGACTTAACCCCGCGATTGCTGCCGTGCGTGCGCAAGACAAGCCGCGTGCCTTAGATCTATTGCACGGAAAACTGGAAGAACTGTTCAACCCGGTACGCCAAGGCATCAACGACCTGATCAAGCTCCAGCTTGATGTCGCAAGAAGCGATTACGAGCACTCGCAATCGACTTACACTTTGGTGCGCAACAGCTGCACCGCCGGCCTTCTGCTAGGACTGGTGCTGGCAGCCTTTGTGGGCATCTGGATTGTGCGTGCCATTACCAAGCCGCTCGACGCTGCAGTAAAGATCGCCGATGGCATCGCTGGCGGCAACCTGACGCAGCAAATCGATGTCCGTTCAACAGATGAAACCGG
>DATFAZ010000194.1:0-34872 GCA_035254105.1 Noviherbaspirillum sp.
CTACTACAGCTTCCTGTTTCTTCCGGCTGAACGTCGTCGCGCCATTACTGCGTTGTATGCGTTCTGCCGCGAAGTGGACGATACGGTGGATGAATGCACCGATATCACCATCGCCCGCAATAAACTGATGTGGTGGCGCAAGGAGATAAAAGCCATGCTCGACGGGAGCCCGTCGCATCCTGTCACTCAGGCATTGCTGCCACATGTTTCAGCCTATGGACTTGAGGGCAAGCATCTGCAGGCGATCATCGATGGCATGGAAATGGATCTTGACCAGACTCGTTACCTTGATTACGCGGGATTGAAGCGATATTGCTGGCATGTGGCCAGCGTGGTTGGCATTCTTTCAGCCAGCATTTTCGGCGTGACACGTCCGGAAACCTTGCAATACGCAGAAAAGCTTGGCCTCGCGTTCCAGCTTACCAACATCATCCGCGATGTCGGCGAAGATGCGCGCAAGGGGCGCATTTATCTTCCAGTAAATGAGCTTCAACAGTTCAATGTCACCGCGGCAGAAATTCTGAAGGGCCAGCACAGTGAGAATTTCGAGAAGCTGATGCGGTTTCAATCGGAACGCGCGCAAGCTCTTTATGACGAAGCACTGGCGCTTCTGCCACCTAAGGATCGACGCGCACAGCGGTCTGGCCTGATGATGGCAGCCATTTACCGTGCGCTACTGAACGAAATAGAGAACGACGGTTTTCACGTGTTGAATCAGAAGATTTCCCTGACGCCGATCCGCAAGCTGTGGTTGGCGTGGAAGACCTATGTGCGTGGATAGTCGTTGCCAAGAGACTGCATGAGCCCGTCTACGCGGAAAATTGCCGTGGTAGGCGGCGGCTGGGCCGGATGCGCTGCCGCCGTTGAACTGGCGGAGCGCGGAGAGTCGGTCACGCTGTTTGAGGCTGCACGTACACTGGGCGGGCGGGCCCGCATGGTCGAAATCAACGGCCGCCAGCTGGATAATGGCCAGCACATTCTGCTGGGGGCTTACAGCGAAACATTGCGCCTCATGCGCAAAGTCGGCATTGATAGCAAAAACACTCTGTTGCGGCTACCACTGCAAATGCGCTATCCGCCAGATAGCGGCGGCATGGATTTCGTAACACCCCGATTGCCTGCACCGCTGCACATGCTTATCGGGCTGCTTCGCGCCAAAGGTCTGGCGCGAGAAGATAAGCTAGCACTGGCACGTTTCTCCACGACAGCGCGGTGGATGGGCTGGCGATTGAATGACGACTGCAGCGTTACGGAATTGCTAGACCGCTTCGATCAGACTGACCGCCTGATCCGGCTGATGTGGCGCCCGCTATGCATTGCCGCACTCAACACGCCGCCGGAACGGGCTTCTGCGCAAATATTCCTTAATGTGATGCGTGACAGCCTCGGCGCCAGGCGCGCAGCGTCTGACATGCTCCTTCCGCGAGTCGATTTGTGCCGGCTGTTTCCTCAGCGGGCTGCCGATTTTGTCCTGCAACGCGGAGGGTTAATCCGACACGGTGCTACGGTAAAAAGGATTGGCCGTGAGGGCTCACAGTGGCGAATTGAGCTGAACGATGATAGCGAAAGCTATGACGGAGTAATTGTTGCAACCCAGCCCAGTCAGGCCGCGTCCCTGCTTGAAGGAGTGAACGGCTTGCCTGCACTGCTCTCCTTTGATTACGAACCGATTACCACCTGTTATCTGCAGTATGGTCCCTCACTCAAATTGGCCAGCCCTTTCTTCGCATTGCCGGAGAGTGCCGCAGATGAGGAGTGGGGACAGTTCGTCTTCGATCGGGGATGGCTGGACGAGAGCCAGACCGGCTTGCTGGCGGTCGTGGTAAGCGCATCCGGTGATGCGGTCGAGGCAGGCCATGAAGCACTTGCCGCAGCAATCGCTGCGCAGCTGGCACGCGTGTTTCAGCGTCCGGAGTTGCGTACGCCTGAATGGACCCGTGTCATTACGGAAAAACGTGCAACCTTCTCCTGCTCCCCTGCCCTTGCCCGTCCTGGCAACGCAATGCCGCTGAATGGCATCGCGATCGCTGGGGACTATACCGAGAGCAGCTACCCTGCGACGCTGGAAGCCGCGATCAGAAGCGGCGTGCAGGCCGCACAATGCGTTTCATCAGCCACCCGGTAACGGCAGCAAAGAGCCGCCGAACGCTGCCGAGCTGCGTCAAACGCGACAAGGGCTTTAGGACTTTTACTGCTGTTCCCGAACCTTGTTCAATGCTTCATCAATGCGTTCAACGGCAATGATGGTCAGGCCTTCGATCTTGTGCTTGGGAGCATTCGCCTTGGGGATGAGCGCCATCGAGAAGCCTAGCTTTGCGGCCTCGCGCAAGCGCTCCTGTCCGCGCGGCGCCGGTCGTATTTCGCCCGCCAATCCTACTTCACCGAACACTACCAGGCCCCGCGGCAAAGGCTTGTTGCGCATTGAGGACTGAATTGCCATCAACACGGCGAGATCGGCTGCGGGTTCAGTGATTTTGACGCCACCGACCGCGTTGATAAATACGTCCTGATCAAATGCGGCAATCCCCGCATGCCGGTGCAATACCGCCAGGAGCATCGCCAGCCGGTTCTGCTCCAGACCAACCGACAGGCGGCGCGCATTTGGCACATGCGAGGTATCTACCAGCGCCTGAATTTCAACCAGCAAGGGACGAGTGCCCTCCTGGGTAACCATTACGCAAGAGCCCGGCACCTGGCTGTCATGCTGCGATAGAAACAAGGCGGATGGATTGGACACGCCCTTTAGCCCTTTTTCAGTCATCGCAAACACGCCGAGTTCATTCACCGCGCCAAAACGGTTCTTGAACGCGCGCACCAGACGGAAGCTGGAATGGGTGTCGCCCTCGAAATACAGCACGGTATCGACAATATGTTCGAGGACGCGCGGCCCGGCCAGCGCGCCCTCTTTCGTGACATGGCCAATCATGATGATGGTGATGCCGGACTGCTTTGCCACCCGTGTCAGTTGCGCAGCGCATTCGCGTACCTGAGCCACTGAGCCAGGAGCGGATGTGAGCGCATCGGAATAAACAGTCTGTATTGAATCAATAACCGCAATTTCGGGCTTGTGCTCCGCCAGGGTATTGAGGATTTTCTCTAGCTGAATTTCTGCCTGCAAGTGCAGTTCCTTGGCGTCGATAGCCAGGCGCTTGGCTCGCAGTGCAATCTGTGCACCGGACTCTTCGCCGCTGACATACAGTGCCTTCTTGACGCGCGAGATGTTGGCCAGTGCCTGCAGCAGCAAGGTAGATTTACCAATACCGGGATCGCCACCAATCAGTACTACGCCCCCGGCAACCAGCCCGCCTCCCAGAACCCGGTCGAACTCTTCGATGCCGGTGCCGAAGCGCGGCACGTCGATTGCATCGATGTCGGCCAGGCTGAGCACCGGCGATGTTTGCGCAAGCCCCTGATGTTGTCCCGAAAAGCGGTTACCTCCGCTCTCGACGAGGGTCTCTACCAATGTATTCCATTGCCCGCAGGACGGGCACTGGCCAGCCCACTTGTTGGTGACGCCGCCGCACTCGGTGCAGGTGTAATTGGTTTTCTGCTTGGCCATAAAGAATGAAAGAACGCTAATCGGACTGTTATCGTTCGACGACCGCAACACGCGGCGCCAAGGCGCACATCAGCTCGTAGCCGATGGTGCCAGCTGCGGTCGCCACCTCATCGATCGGCATGCCGTTGCCCCACAGGACAACCTTGCTGCCGATACCCGCGCCCGGAATGTCAGTCATGTCAACCGAAAGCATGTCCATTGATACGCGACCGACGAGCCCGGTTCTGGCGCCATTGACAAGAACCGGTGTGCCGTTTGGTGCATGGCGCGGATAACCGTCAGCGTAACCGCAGGCGACAACACCCACGGTCATTGGGCGCTGAGCAATGAAACGGCTGCCGTAACCGACCGCTTCGCCTGCGCCGATATGCTGGATACCGATGATTTCGCTTTCCAGCGTCATCGCTGGTTTCAGGCCGAATGTTTCAGCGGTTTCACCGCCCGGTGTGCCGCCATACAGCATAATGCCGGGGCGTACCCAGTCGGCAGCCAGTTCCGGACGGGTCAATACTGCTGCCGAATTGGACATGCTGCGCTCACCCACCAAGCCGGCGGTGGCACTTTGGAAGCGCTGGATTTGTTCCTGCATTGGCAATCCCGCGTTCGCAGGTTCGTCGGCATTTGCGAAATGCGACATCATTGAAATCCTGCGTACCGTGGAAATGTTGCGTAAACGCTCATGCGCCGCACGAAAATCGTCCGGAGTGAATCCCAGACGGTTCATGCCAGTATTCATTTTCAGGTGCACATCGATCGGGGCAGCGAGCGCAGCTTGCTCAAGCATTTCAATTTGTTCAATGCTATGCACCGCTACCTGAAGCTGATGTGCAGCGACTATCGGCAAATCGGACGCATCGAAAAACCCCTCCAATAACAGGATGGGTTTTTGCCAGCCCATTTCGCGCAGTCGAATTGCGTTATCCACTTCAATCAGTGCCAGACCGTCCGCTTCCTTAAAAGCACGCATGCCGCGCATCAGGCCGTGCCCGTAGGCGTTTGCCTTTACGACTGCCCAAATATTCGAATGCGGGGTATGTTTTTTTGCAATGGCAAGATTGTGCTGCATAGCAGCCAGATCAATGGTCGCAACGAGAGGCCTGGGCATAAAAACTTAAATGACGAACAACGGTAAGGGTCTTTATTTTACCGGACGCAGCATGTTCTCTCTCTGGAAATCCTGCAGTTTCACGTACTTTTCATGGTATAAAGCAAGCCGAAGACAGATTGGTACACATCAACATGCGGATGAATCGCGGCTTTTATACCATCATGGCGGCGCAGTTTTTCTCGTCGCTTGCCGATAACGCGCTTCTTATCGCGGCCATCGCTCTTTTGACAACGATGCAAGCGCCGGCCTGGATGACGCCGCTGCTGAAACTATTCTTCGTGCTGTCCTATGTATTGCTTGCGGCATTTGTCGGTGCATTCGCCGATTCGCTGCCGAAGGGACGCGTGATGTTTGTTACCAACCTGATCAAGGTTGTTGGTTGCGGGCTGATGTTTTTCGATGTCCATCCGCTGCTTGCCTATGGCGTCGTCGGCTTCGGCGCAGCCGCCTATTCGCCGGCCAAGTACGGCATCCTGACTGAATTGCTCCCTCCTGAAAAACTGGTTGCTGCCAACGGCTGGATCGAAGGCCTGACGGTAATTTCGATCATTCTGGGGACGGTAATGGGCGGCGCGCTGGTCAATGCGAATATTGCTGCCACGCTGCTCGCGTTCGATTTCCCGCTCATTAATTTCGGCGTCGACACGGCAGCCGAAGCAGCCTTGTCAGTAATCATGCTCGCTTACTTGGTGGCAGCTGCATTCAATCTGAAAATTCCTGATACCGGCGCACATTACCCGGATCAGGAACGCAATCCACTGAAGCTGATAGTTGATTTTGCTGGCTGCTTTACCACTTTGTGGAAGGACAAGCTGGGTCAAATTTCGCTTGGCGTAACCACGCTGTTCTGGGGAGCCGGGGCGACCTTGCAATTCATCGTACTGAAATGGGCGGAGAAATCCCTGAATATGCCTCTCGACAAAGCGGCAATCCTGCAGGGAATCTTTGCGGTCGGGGTGGCGCTTGGCGCTACCGCGGCTGCACGCTTCGTACCATTGAAGAAAGCACTGACGGTCATGCCTCTGGGTATAGCGATGGGCCTGATCGTCACCACCATGACCATGGTCCATACGGTCTGGCTTGCTTACCCCTTGCTGGTTCTGATCGGTGCGCTTGCCGGCTATTTTGTCGTCCCAATGAATGCATTGCTGCAGCATCGTGGCCACGTCTTGTTAAGCGCCGGTCATTCGATCGCTGTACAAAACTTCAATGAAAACCTGTCCGTGCTGACCATGCTGATGCTTTACGCCGTGATGGTAAAGCTGAACCTGAATATCAATCTCGTCATCGTTCTGTTCGGGCTGTTCGTTGCCGGTTCCATGCTGCTTGCAATGCGCAAGCATGCCGCCAACCAGCGTGAATACGATTCACTGTCCTTGATCGGCGAGTACAGGCATTAGGATTTATTCGGCATGCGTTTGCTTGCCAGATTTTTCACCGCTCCGAATGCGCGACTCTGCTCGGTTACGCCAGTCATCCGGCACAATGAAACCGCGATCCACTTCCAGCATCTGAGCGCCATGTCGCGCAAGAACAGCAACCAGCGCTGGCGTGCGTGCCTGCCTGAAATGCGTAGAGAGCACAGCCTGCAATGCCGTTTTACCCATTACATCTTTATCAGCTGCTTTTGCGGGCGCAAGCCAGCTTAATCGAGGCAACACAAGAAAGTTTTCACTGCCGAGCTGATCCAGTTCTTCTAGGGGGCACCAGAATCCCCGGCAATGCGCTTGTGCTATTCCCGCTGGCAGCTCTACCTCCAGATTCATCTGCCGCTCCGTCGACGGCATTCTTTCCTGGTAAAACAGCCATCCCTTGACCAGTGCCTGAGCAAAAACAATCGGTTGCGGCAGATGGCGCTCCGCAGCCGGATGCCGAGATAAAGACAGTTGCCGGTCCATGATCTTGCGTATCTTGACTCCGAGCGTATCCGCCAGATTTGGACCGACGAAGTAATCTGCCTGACGGCCATGGCCGCTCGACTCCAACAGATAAAGCTTGGTCGCAAACTCCCAATGCACCAGTTCCTGTCCCCGACGTAACAGAAAATCGAACTCCCCTATCGTTTCGTTTTTGTCAGTGCGCACCTGCACGCCGTGCCCAACCAAAATCTTCTGATGCGAAAAATAGAATGCCATCAGCTGTTCGGCATAACGGCCAAGGCGAGTAAACGGTTGCAGATTAAGATACGCATGCAGCGCAGCGGGCATGCGATCGAGATCGATTAGCCAGCTTTCTGTTTTCTCATTAACCGGTTCAAGGGTGGCGATGCGCCCCTGCCATTGCGCTGCATCGGGATCGAGCAGATTGGGTGCATCCAGCAGCCATGCAAGCGTGCGCACATGTGGATCGGTCAGATGATTCCAACGCCGATGAAAATGCGCCTGATGACTTATCGGAAACGGTTCAGTTGGCACCTGCATGGGTCGCCATTGCCAGGCACAAGTCAGCCCAGACCTTCTTCTTGTCGGCAGGATTGCGCAGCAGATAAGCCGGATGATAAGTGACCACCAGCGGCTTGCCAGCGTGTCGATGGACCGTACCGCGCAGCTTGGATACCGGGGTAGCAGGATCGAGGGCCAGCAGGGATAACGCGGCCGTTTTGCCTAATGCAACAAGTACCGTCGGCTGAATCAGTGCAATCTGGCGCTCCAGATACGGCATGCAGGATGTCGCTTCTTCAGGTGTCGGTGGCCGGTCGCGCCCGGTTTCGTCGGTCGGGCGGCATTTCACGATATTGGCAATATACGCATTCTCGCCACGCTTGAGCCCCATCGCGAGCAGCATATTGTCCAGCAGCTTGCCAGCTTCGCCGATAAAAGGCTCGCCGCGTAAATCTTCATTGCGCCCCGGGCCTTCACCGATAAACAGCCAGTTTGCCTTCTGGTCGCCGACACCGAATACAGTATTGGTCCTGCCCCGGCACAGGCCGCATTTGGTACAAGCCGCGACACTAGCCTTGAGCGCTGCCCAGTCCATGCCAGCGACATCGTCTGCAGGAAGTTCTACAGCAGGAAGGTGCTCCGGTTCCAACACGGTCGTGGCGGGAAAATTATCTGTGGCCCTAATACTAGTGACCGGCTGCCCGGCAGCCTCGGTGACTTGCAGAAGTGGCTGATCCAGGCCGACAGAAACCTCGCGCCGAACCCAGAGCGGCCCTACGCCGATTTCCTGCAAAAATGCCGTACGGCGGTCCGTTGTCATATGTGGAATCTCATTACGATCGCGTCCTCGCGCACGTTCCCTTCGGCCGGATAGTAACCCTTGCGCCGCCCGATTTGCACGAAACCATAGCGCTGATATACCGCCAGCGCCCGTAAATTAGATGGACGCACCTCCAGCAATACCGAGGTCATGCCATTATCACGGGCAATGGCGAGGACCTTATCCAGTTGCAGGCGCCCCACGCCATGTCCTTGCAAGTCGCGGCGCACGCTGATGTTCAGCAGATGCGCTTCGTCGACCGCGAGCATCAGCAGAAAATAACCTGCCAAGGCACCAGACGATTCGCGTAAAGTCCATGCCTGATAGCCACTGTAAAGAGAGTCGAGAAAATTACCACGGCTCCAGGGATGCGGATACACGTCGTTTTCAATTGCAATCACTTCAGGCAGATCCTGGACCTGCATCGGCGCAAAGCTTAGCGACGACAATGTCGGCGATTCTGCGACGACTTTATACACGGCGCTCATGCTGCCGCCCTCGCCAGCCGTTCGGCAGTGGTAAAGGCAACTTTGTTACGCAGATAGATCGGCTGTGCATCCTGCGCGCCAACCGTTCGGCCGGCAGCCAGCTCAATCTGTGCCAGTTGAGCAATTTGCCGCGCATGAGGCACTACATCCGCTTGTCTTTCCGTTGCGAGCGCCAGCTTGTCGAATGCGGACGCATAGGCAACCAGCGCATTGCCGCACACTATCGCAGCCCCATTCGCATTCACTGCAGAGGGAGCAGACAACTGCGGTTCGATGATACTTTGCCACCCATCCTGATAACGGTATTGCGCCCAGTACACTTCTTCCATGCGTGCGTCGAGCACGACAAGAACATTCTCGGCACCACACGCTTCACGACACGCCAGTGCCATTGCGTGCAAAGTCACGACCGGAACCACTGGCAGATCCGCTCCGTATGCAAGCCCCTGTGTGACGCCACAGGCGGTACGCACACCAGTAAATGAACCGGGGCCGGCACCAAAAGCAAGTGCATCGCACTGGGCAAGCGAAATGCCTGCTTGTGCCAGAAGAATTTGCACCATTGGCAATATTGTTTGCGAATGGGTATTTACACCCAAGGCCTCATGCACGATGAACTCCCCACGGTGCAGCAATGCAACGGAAGCAAGTTCGGTAGAGGTTTCAATGGCAAGAATGGTAGACATGGCAGTATTTTACCGCGCACGGCGGGCTAAAGAATCATGCAATCCTGCCGTTAATGACGGAACTGCAGAGGAGGAATCCATGGACGTTACAAATATCGCCAATCTGGCAACCAGCCTGGCCACCACCACAACCAACCAGGCAATAAGCATCGCGGTTCTCAAGAAAGCAAACGATATGCAAGCCGTCAGCGCGGCGGCCCTGCTTGAGGCCTTGCCTCCGGTTACCGCTGCCAACCTGCCGCCGCATCTTGGACAACACGTAAATACAAAGGCCTGAAACCGGCCCAAGTATAGAACCAGGGACTGCTATCCCACCATAGCAGTCGCCTTCCCTTACAATATCTTTCCGATTTCATTTCGCTTGCTTGCTATGCCTGCCACCAGCCTGATCCTGGATAAACAGAACCATGCGCAACTTGCCCAGTGGCTGGACCAGGGCATGTGGGTGGTCGCCTGTCTGTGCGCTGCATGGTGCGATACCTGCTGCAGCTATCGCAAGGGCTTTGATGAACTCGCTGCCCGGCATCCGGACAAGCATTTCGTGTGGATCGATATCGAAGACCAGGCGGATTTCATCGGCGATATCGATGTGGAAAATTTTCCAACCCTGCTGATGCAACAGGGGGACACCGTAGCTTTTTTCGGTACTGTCCTGCCAGATGTGAATCTAGCCGACCGGCTGATTCAGGCCCAAGCGGAAAAGACCGGCGCAGAGCTTCTGGCCGAAGCCAACAAATCTCCCGAACGTGCCGAATGGCAGCGCATCTGCAATCTACGTACGAAGCTCAACGACGCTTAAACATTAAGCCAACCGCAAAGGCAGACTGCGCAAACGCTTGCCGGTCAATGCAAATACTGCATTCGCTACTGCCGGCGCAATCGGTGGCGTACCAGGCTCACCCACGCCTTCTGGTGGTTCTGCGCTCTTGATCACAATGGTATCGACGAACGGCGCATGTTCGATCCGTAGCACCGGATAGTCATGGAAGTTCTGCTGGCGTACCTTGCCATCCTTGATCGTTATTTCACCGTACAACGCAGCGCTCAGGCCGAAAATCACGCCGGACTCCATCTGCTGCGCAATGATGTTGGGGTTGACAGCAATACCACAATCGATCGCGCACGTCACTTTATGCACGCGAATCGTATTGGCTTCGATCGATACCTCGGCGACTTGGGCGACAATGGAGCCGAAGGATTGGTGCAGCGCAACTCCATGTGCGCGCCCTGATGCCGGGTTGCCTGCCTTGGCGACCGCAGCCTCCAGCACGGCAAGATGGCGCGGATGTTTTTTCAGAAGACTGCGGCGGAATGCGACCGGATTCCTGGCGGCCGCATGCGCGAGTTCGTCGATAAAGCTTTCCTTGAAAAACGCGTTGTGCGAATGACCGACCGAGCGCCAGTATCCGAGAGGCACCGGCGTCGGTACTGTGACATGGGCAATGCGCTGGTGCGCAAATTCATAGGGCATATCAAATGCACCCTCTGCCGTCGTCTTGTCCGGCCCGGCGCCGATCAGGCCGAAAGTCCGCTCCAGCACCTGATGCGTAATTGCTCCTGACGCAAGCTTGTTCTCATAGGCGACTACCTCGCCGGCCGTATCGAGCGAGGCTGAAAAGCGGGCGAGCGCGGCGGGACGGTAAAAGTCGTGCGCGATGTCATCTTCCCGACTCCAGATTACCTGCACCGGTATGCCATCTGCCTCTTTCGCAATCGCCACGGCCTGCGCCACCATGTCCACCTCAAGCCGCCGCCCGAATCCGCCCCCTAAGTAAGCAGCATGCAGTATTACGTCGTCGGCCTCGACTCCGGCGACCCGGGCAGCGGTGTCCACGGCAATGCTTGGCACCTGTGTTGACACCCAGAGCGTTACCTTGCCGCCCTTCACTTGCGCCGTGCAGTTGATCGGCTCCATCGTGGCATGCGCAAGAAATGGCGCCCGGTATTCTGCCTTTACGGTTTTCGCCACCTTGCCATTATCCGGCTCACCGGCCTCGTAGTAAGTAAAGCCGGATTCGCTGTCGAGCTTCGCATTCAACTCTGCGAATACAGTCTCCGTCGATAGTTTCGCGTTCGGTCCGTCATTCCAGATCACCGGCATGGTCGCTGCCGCTTGCTTCGCCTGCCAGTAGGAGCTAGCCAGAACTGCGACACCACTCAAACCCGGCGCCGCACCGGAAAAGTCGACGACGCGAATGACGCCCGGCAACCCCTTCACCGCTCCGACATCTGCTTTCTGGAGGCTGCCGCCTATGGCAGGGCACATTTTGACAGCGGCAAATATTAGCCCCGGCGGGCGCGCATCCAGACCGTAGCGGGCTGCACCGTTGACTTTCAGCAGCGAGTCGCGTCGTGCCTGCGGCTGGCCGATCAATTTGAAGTCTTTCGGATCCTTCAGGCGAATTTCACCCGGCTTGCTGTCAACCGCCCGTGCGGCGAGTTCGCCATAGCTTGCACGCTTGCCGCTCGCATGCAGCACCATTCCGTCTTCAGTCCTGCACTCAGCCGCAGGAACGCCCCATTCACTTGCAGCAGCGGCAATCAGCATTGCACGCGCGGTCGCTCCGGCTTCGCGCATTGGCAACCAGGTATCCTTGACCGACGATGAGCCACCGGTCACCATCAGGCCAAGTTCACGCGCGGCCTTGCCGGTAAACCAGCGCGCAGCATGCTTGAAGGTGCTGGCGCTGTCCGGATGAAATGGCAAACCGTCCTGCAGCATCGCTACATTGCCGAAGATTTTGTCGATCGGCGCCTGTTCAATTCTGACCACCGCCAGCGGCACATCGAGTTCTTCCGCCACCAGCATCGGTAACGCTGTATGGACACCCTGCCCCATCTCGCTCTGCGGTATCGCCACTGTGACCATGCCGTCCCGGGCCATCCTGATCCAGCCGTTCAGCGTCACTTCGCCGTCTTGGGCCGTGACCACATTCGCGGCATGAAGACGCTGGCGCGGAGGCAGAACGCCCCAACCGACAATCAACGCCCCAGCTGCGCCCAGTCCACCCAGAATGAAACGGCGTCGGGATTTCTTTTCCGGTTTGACGGATTGCATGGTCTCTCCATATTTTGATTTGTGTTGTTTGTGGCATCCTACGCGAAACACTATCCACGCCCGCCCAAGTGGACTCGAGGATGTCCTCGACAGTTTTTTCGACCTAGAACAAGATGACTCAGAATTTCTTCCAATCCTTTATCCTCCTGCTGCTGGTAACCGATCCTTTCGGGAACGTTCCGCTGTTTGTCAGTGCGCTGGCCCATGTGCCGGCAGAACGTCGCGGCCGTGTCATTGTGCGGGAATGTGCAATTGCCTTCCTGCTTCTATTGTTATTCATGTTTTTCGGACGGCATTTCCTGACCGCGCTTCAGTTGAGCGATATTGCATTGCGCATCGGCGGCGGCGTGATCCTATTCCTGATCGCGTTACGGATGGTATTTCCACAGCAGGGCGGCATATTCGGCAGCAATGAGGCGTCGAACGAACCGTTCATCGTGCCGCTGGCAATTCCGGCACTGGCTGGGCCTTCCGCCCTGGTGACGGTACTACTGTTTTCATCGACAAGTGCGCAGGAAACCTTGTTGCACGTCGCCGTCCTGTCCTTGGTAGCAGTGGTCTGGCTGGTAGTGCTGTTAAGCGCGGAGCGTATGCAGCGGGCCTTGGGAGCGCAGGTAATGACTGCATTTGAACGACTGATGGGATTGATTCTGACTGCGATGGCAGTCGAGATGTTGCTGGCAGGAATGCGCGACTACATTAAATCGCTGTAGGTCCATTTATTCACTTTCTTGACCAGTAGATCGTTTTTATAGATTCTGGCGGATCCAGTCAGCCAATTCATCCTCATCGAGATTGGCGGCACTCGCCTGCCATATGATGCGGGCCGCTTCCTCCTGTGGTGCACTCAGCTCCCAGTCGTTTAAATACAGGAACAGGCCCATTGCCAGTAACGCGGCACTTTCATTGCCCACCACGAAAGGCCGGTAGCGCAATATGCCAATTGCATAAGCGGCCGCAAGATCGGCAACATCGGCATGCCGCATTACGGCATGATGAAGCGGATAGGCAAACGCCGCGTCGAGCAGCCCCTCGTCCGAGACGTCGCTGTCGCACCTGCCATCGCCCAGTAGTTCACGCTGCAACAGCAGAAAGACCTCAGGATCAATTGACTGGAGATTCATTCACCCAGCATATGCAATGCATCACGATAATCACGAATAAATTCACGTCCGGCCTTGAGTTGCTCATGGACGACAGGACTATGAACAGAGCTCACCAGGCCTTCCCCCGTTTCGGATAGGAAAACAGCATCGCCGCTCCCCTGTTTGAGGTTGTTCAGCATTTCCCCCGGCAACACAAGGGCGAGACCATCCTCAATCCGAACCGGTTTACGCAGGTGCATGGACAGTTCCCCATATGTAGACACTGCTTCCATGTTATGCGGGAGCGGCAAGGGATCAATGCGCTACAACAAAAAAACCGGCCGAAGCCGGTTTTTCGTCACCTGAGGAATGCTCAGGCCTGCGCCTTCACCTTCAGACGCCATGCGTGCAGCAACGGCTCGGTATAGCCGCTGGGCTGCTCTTTGCCTTTCAGCACCAGGTCACGTGCCGCGCGGAACGCATATGAAGCTTCGAAGTTGGGAGCCATCGGCTTGTAGAGCGGATCGTCAGCATTCTGCTCATCGACCACCTTGGCCATACGCTGCATGGTTTCGATAACCTGTGCTTCGCTCACGATGCCGTGCAACAGCCAGTTAGCGATGTGCTGACTGGAAATGCGCAGCGTCGCGCGGTCTTCCATCAGGCCGACATTATGGATGTCCAGCACCTTCGAGCAACCGACACCCTGGTCAATCCAGCGCACCACGTAACCGAGGATACCTTGCGCGTTGTTGTCGAGTTCTTGCTGGATCTCGGCAGCCGACCAGTTCGGCTTGGCGACCACTGGAATCTGCAGCAGGCCGTCGAGCAGGCGTTCGATCTCGGCCTTGGCATCGATCTTTTCCAGCTCCTTCTGCACCTCGACCACATTGACCTGATGGTAATGCATTGCGTGCAGCGTTGCGGCTGTCGGCGATGGTACCCATGCAGTGTTAGCACCTGATTTCGGATGCACGATCTTCTGCTCCATCATCCCGGCCATCAAATCCGGCATCGCCCACATGCCTTTGCCGATCTGCGCACGTCCGCGCAGGCCGGACGACAGGCCCACCAGAACATTGCTGCGCTCGTAGGATGTCAGCCAGGCGCTGGTCTTCATGTCGCCCTTGCGCATCATCGGGCCGGCATGCATTGCGGTGTGCATTTCATCGCCGGTGCGGTCGAGGAAGCCGGTATTGATGAAGGCAACGCGGCCAGCCGCTTCCTTCAGGCAAGCCTTGAGGTTGACGCTGGTGCGGCGCTCCTCGTCCATGATGCCGAGCTTCACCGTGTTGGCCGGCAGGCCATACAGCGCCTCAACGCGGCCGAACAGTTCGCTGGCGAATGCAACTTCTGCCGGGCCGTGCATCTTCGGCTTGACGATATAGACGGAGCCGGTACGGGAATTGCCGATTTCCTTGTCCTTGCTGCGCTTGATGTCATGCAGCGAGATCGCGACGGTCACCACCGCATCCATGATGCCTTCCGGGATTTCCTTGCCGTCCTTCAGCAGAATCGCAGGATTGGTCATCAGATGGCCGACATTGCGCACGAACAGCAGCGAGCGACCATGGAGCGTAACCACGCCATCCTTCGCATCGGTAGCGCCGACGCCGGCGGTGTACTTGCGGTCCTTGTTCAGGCTGCGGGTGAAGGTCTTGCCACCTTTGCTGACGCTTTCGGTGAGCGTGCCCTGCAGGATGCCGAGCCAGTTGGAATAGCCGACTACCTTGTCGTCTGCATCCACGGCAGCAACCGAGTCTTCCAGGTCGAGGATGGTGGACAGCGCAGCCTCGACCACCAAGTCGGCGACACCAGCAGGGTCATCCTTACCGATGCGTGTGTCGCGGTCGATCTGGATGTCGAGATGCAGGCCATTGTTCTTCAGCAGCACCGACGACGGTGCCTCCGGCTGACCTTGGTAGCCGATGAACTTGGCTTCGTCCTCCAATCCGCTCGTGCTGCCATCCTTCAGCGTGACGACGAGCTTTCCGCCAACGACGCGGTAAGCAGTAGAGTCGATATGCGAGCCCTTGGCCAGCGGAGCGGTGCGGTCGAGCACGTAACGTGCGTATTCAATCACCTTCGCGCCGCGCGCTGGGTTGTAGCCTTCGCCGTTGGGGCCAGTCTTGGTTGCGCCATCGGTTTCAGGAAGCACATCTGTGCCATAGAGCGCGTCGTACAGCGAACCCCAGCGCGCATTTGCCGCGTTCAGTGCATAACGTGCATTAAGAATCGGCACCACCAGCTGCGGACCTGCCTGCAATGCGAGCTCGGCATCGACATTGGTCGTGGTGACCTTCACATCGCCCGGATTCGGCACCAGGTAGCCGATGGATTCAAGGAATTTGCGGTAGGCGGGAATGTCGCGGATCGGGCCACGATTGGCACGATGCCAACTGTCCAGTTCGGTTTGTAGGCGATCACGCTCGGCTAGCAGTGCCGCATTTTTCGGCGCGAGTTCGTGCGCGATCGCATCGAAGCCTTTCCAAAAGGTGGCGCTATCGATGCCGGTGCCCGGCAATACCTTGTCTTCGATAAACCGGTACAGGTTGGTGGCAACCTGAAGTCCGTGGCAAGTGGTGCGTGTCGTCATTGGAAACACTCCTTATATTTTTAAAGGGTTTTGTGGAAATAGAATGCGGTCAGCCCAAGGCCCACCGTAATGATGAAGCGGCGCAGCCACAGCGCAGGGATCTTGCGCGCAATGCTTGCCCCCCAATAGCCGCCCAGGGTTGCTGTGGCGAGCATGGTAATCGTGTGTGGCCAGCTCACAGCGCCGGCGATAACAAAGGTCAGCACCGTCACGCTGTAAATGACGGCTGACAGCAAATTCTTGATAGCGTTGATTTCATGCACGTCGTCATGACCGGACATCGCCAGGCTGGCGAGCATGAGAATCCCCATACCCGCACCGAAAAAACCGCCATAGACGGATACAACGGCATGTCCGGCAAGTGACATTGCGCTGTTTCCTGGCTGGTGCGCCTTGGCGCCACGCAGCAGCTTCGATATCTGTCCCGAAAATGCAAACAGCACGGTGGCAAACAGCAGCAGCCATGGAATCAGCCGGGAGAACGATCCGTCCGTCGTGGCAAGCAATAACAACCCGCCGCCGATACCCCCAACGAGGGAGACTATCCCCATCGGGATCAGGTAGCGCTTGTAACGCGCCAGCTCCTGCCGATATGCCCATGCGCCCGATACGCTGGCAGGCCAGAGCGCCACCGAATTACTGGCATTCGCAGCAACAGGCGGCACCCCCACTGCAAGCAGCGCCGGAAACGAAAGGAAGGTGCCGCCGCCAGCGACAGAATTCATTGCACCCGCACAGAATGCAGCGATGCCGACCAGAGCGATCTCCCATGCGCTCACTTGCCGTCCCCAATGTTCTTTTGAACAAATTGCAGCAATGCCGTCATGTTCGGGCCGCTGCCATCCGGCGTAACGCCCAGTTCTTCCAGTGGCGCGCCACCGCGATTCACCCAGAAGGTGGTGTAACCAAACCAGGCGGCGCCGCAAACATCCCAGCAATTACTGGACACGAAAAGAATATTTTTGGCGGATAGGCCGAAGACATCCGGCGCAAGCTGGTAAGCCTCCGGCGCGGTCTTGAACTTCCGGACTGTATCGACTGACAGGAGGTGATTAAAAACCCCATCCATCCCGGCTGCTTCTATGGCCGATTCCAGCATTTGAGGAGTACCGTTGGACAGGATGGCCAGTTTCAGACCCATCTGCTGCAACTGCTGCAACACGCCCAGATTCTCGGGGAAAGCCTGCAGCTTTGCATACTGCCCCATCAGGCTGTTCTGCGCATCCAGTGTCAAATCAAGCTTGAGCTTCTTGCATGAGAACACCAGCGCATCCTGCGTCACTTCCCAGAACGGCTTGTAGGTCGAGCACATCGTGCGCAAGCGCGTGTATTCGATCTGCTTGTCGCGCCACAATTCCGCCAGCGCATCACCTTTGCCGGGAAAGAGCTTGTCCGCAAGCACACCGATCGAATAGACATCGAACAGCGTTCCGTAGGCATCGAAGGCAATGGCTTGAATACTCATGGTTTGATTGCAGCATGTGCAGCATTTTATATAGGCTCGATTATATTCAATCTAAAAATCTCTAATTAAGACGTTTAATCACTTTATTATTGCGTTTTAGTATCAAATCCAATATTTTCATGTAATGGACCAGTTCAAGCAAATCTCTACTTTCGTGGACGTTGCCGCCAAAGGCAGCCTGTCAGCCGCCGCTCGTGCGGAAGGCATTGCACCGGCGATGATCGGGCGCCGGCTGGATGCGCTTGAGGAGCGTCTCGGGGTAAAACTGTTGCAGAGAACGACACGCAAGATAGCCCTAACAAACGAAGGCATCGCTTTTCTGGAAGATTGCCAGCGCATCCTGGCAGACCTAGAAAATGCGGAAACGGCAGTTTCCGAGCGGAGCGCCCGGGCCAGCGGACATTTGCTGATATCGGCGCCTGCAGGGTTTGGCCGCCAGCATGTTGCCCCACTCATCCCCTCTTTCCTGGCAGAGCACCGGGACGTGAGTATCACGCTGAATCTGAATGACCGCGTGGTGGATCTGATCGGAGAAGGCATCGACGTCGCGATTCGCATAGCCTCGCTGTCGGACTCCAGCCTGATTGGCGTCAAGCTTGCCGACAACATGCGGGTGGTGGTCGCCGCACCGGAATACATCAGGCGCTACGGCGCCCCCGCCTCGCTGGATGAATTGGCGAAGCATAATTGCCTCGCCATCAGTAGCGAAGGCAGCCAGCGTGGCTGGACCTTCCGTCAGAATGGCAAGAACGTAACGCTGAAAGTGACCGGCAACATGGTTTGCAACGACGGCGCGGTACTTCACGACTGGGCACTTTCCGGCAAGGGGCTGGCATGGCGTTCGATGTGGGAAGTCGGTACGGCAATAGAATCGGGCGAACTGGTCACTGTGCTGAATGAATTTACCGCGCCCGGCAACGACATCTATGCAGTATTTGCTCAGCGACGTCATCTGCCCTTGCGCATACGTGCATTCGTCGATTTCCTGCGGCATGCCTATGCGCAACCGGAGTACTGGCGCAAAAGCTGAAGCTATGGGCACGCGATGCATTATTCGCGTGCAGGCGTATGATCAGGATGAAGATTGTTATTTATTGTCGACGAATTTCCGACAAAATCATCCACAAGATCGCGCCATGCAGACATCGTCCACCCGCCAAGCTGATCGCATGCGCGCCATGCTGCTGGATGCACCCCACAAACCACTACGATTTGCATCCGTTCCTATTCCAGTACCCTCTGCACAGGAGGTGCTGATCCGCGTCAGCGCATGCGGTGTATGTCGTACCGATCTGCATATCATCGCAGGGGAATTGCCCCCGCATAAAACGCCATTAATCATGGGGCATGAAATAGTCGGTCGAGTTGTCGAGGTGGGAGAAATGGTGCGCGGCATCTCGGTGGGCGACAGGGTCGGCGTACCTTGGTTGGCAGGCAGTTGTTGCCACTGCGAGTTTTGCCGAACACATCGGGAAAACTTGTGCGACAACGCAGTTTTTACCGGCTATGACCGTAATGGCGGCTACGCGGAATATACGGTAGCGGACGCGCGCTTCTGCTTTGCACTGCCGGATCGCTATGACGACCTGCATGCAGCCCCGCTGCTATGCGCGGGCCTAATCGGCTACCGTGCCTATGCAATGGCGGGAGATGCGCAGCGCCTGGGATTGTATGGCTTCGGTGCAGCCGCACATATCATTGCGCAGGTCGCTCGCCATCAAGGTAAAGAGGTTTATGCATTTACGCGACCGGGAGATGTGCGTTCGCAGGAATTTGCGCGCTCGCTTGGGGCTACATGGGCCGGCGATTCCGATATGCCGCCGCCCGAGTTGCTCGACGCAGCAATTATTTTTGCGCCCCTCGGCCCTCTTGTTCCGCAGGCGCTGGCCGCCACCGGCAAGGGGTCGACGATTGTATGCGCCGGCATTCACATGAGCGACATACCCAGCTTTCCTTACGCGCTGCTGTGGGGGGAACGTACGGTGCGATCGGTAGCTAACCTCACACGGGCTGACGGAGAAGCGTTTTTTAGGCTGGCAGAAAAAAACGATATCCGAACTGCGCCAGTCGCCTTTCCGCTGGAACAGGCCAATGAAGCCTTGGCGGCATTACGGGCGGGAGACTTCGATGGCGCCGCGGTACTGATACCGGGAATGGGTGCGTGAACTTGGCAAAGATGCAGTTTTACACGCAGGGGATGTAATTTCGGGAAATTCGGAACCGAAGCCGGATAAAAAAATCCCCGGCAAGCCGGGGATTTTTATGCGCTGGTTCAGCTTAGATCTTAGATCGGCTGAATTGCGGAAGCCTGCTTGCCCTTCGGGCCAGTCGTGACTTCGAAGGAAACGCGCTGATTTTCCTTCAACGACTTGAAGCCGTTGGATTGGATCGCGGAGAAGTGTGCGAACAAATCTTCGCCGCCTTCGTCCGGAGTAATAAAACCAAAACCTTTGGCGTCGTTAAACCACTTGACAGTACCTGTTGCCATTACATTTCCTATTACAGTTAGTGAGCTTGCGCCCGATAGAACCTTTGAAGCCAGAAAAGAAATGACAGACAAATACTGCACTACTAGCTCAAACTTCAAACGGTGCGCGATTATAACCCATATGAGGAGCGATCTGACAAGCTCGAAATCATATTCTTTTTGGCACTATTTGTGATAGTTGCGATAACCGGTATTGGCATGATAAGTGCATGACAGGAATTCAATTCTCTTTATTGGCTTCCCGCAACCATGCATCCTTCCACTTCTTATTCCCAAACTGCCCCGTTCAGGACTTCCGCAGCAAGGTTCGCGAATAAAAACAGACCGCTGCCCTCCTTCGTACAGACCACAGATGTGCGGCAAACTCTGCAGGAGACGTTTGGCATTACGCACCTGCGCCCCGGCCAGCAGGAAGTGATGGATAGTGTCATGCATGGCTGCAATACCCTCGCCATCATGCCAACCGGTGCCGGGAAATCGCTTTGCTATCAGCTCCCTGCTTTAAAGATAGCTGGCGTAACGGTCGTGGTGTCGCCACTGATCTCGCTGATGAAGGACCAGGCAGAAAAGCTGGAAACCGTCGGTGTCAGCGCCACTGCGATCAACAGCACTCTGAACACTCGGGAAGAAAGCAGCGCATTGGATAGCATCAAGCAGGCCGATAATGAATTCATATTCGCTACACCCGAGCGCATGGCGGATTCGGAATTTCTTGAAACTCTGCGCGAGAATAAGGTAAGCCTCTTCGTGATCGACGAAGCGCACTGCATTTCGCAATGGGGACATGATTTCCGTCCTGCCTATCTGCAACTCGGCTCAGCAATAAAATCCCTTGGCAATCCGACTGTACTGGCACTGACTGCAACCGCTACCGACAATGTGATCGAAGACATAGGCAGGCAACTCGGACTGCCGGATATGCACGTTATCAATACCGGCATTTATCGTCCAAACCTGCACTATCGCGTCATTGTCGCCACGGATGAATCGGAAAAACTGGAACATACCGGACGCATCATCCATGAAACCGCCGGTGCAGGCATCATCTATGCCGCCACCGTAAAGGCGGTGGAAGAGGTCTACCGTTCACTGGAGCAGGCTGGCGAAAGCGTGACTTTCTATCATGGCCAGTTATCGGCCCGGATACGCACGCAGAATCAGGATGCGTTCATGCGCGGCGCAAGCCGACTGATGGTAGCGACTAACGCGTTCGGCATGGGGATCGACAAGCGCGATATCCGTTTTGTCCTCCATTACCAGCTTCCCGCCAATCTTGAATCCTATTACCAGGAATCCGGCCGCGCCGGGCGGGATGGCAAGGCTGCAGATTGCATCCTGCTCTACCATGCAAAAGACAAACAGGTGCAGCAATTCTTTCTGGCCCGCCGTTATCCGGATACGAGTGATCTTGGTGAAATCTATACTGTCCTGCAAACGCTTGTCGCAGAAACTCCACCGCTGTCGTTTTCTCGTTTGCACGCGGCCTTGGATACGGTACCGGAAAGTCGGTTGCAGGTCGCTCTCAAGCTGCTAAAAGATGGCGGACTGATTGCCCAGGACGATGCTCTCAACTACCGGGTGCTGCGTGAACGCATCAAGACCAGGGAATTCACTGAGCTGGTCGAAAACTATCGTGAGAAACGCGCCCGCGACCACGAGGCGTTGGAGCGCATAGTGTTTTATGCCCAGACGGGTTTTTGTCGCTGGAAGATATTGCTTGAATATTTCGGCGAGCGAGTGGACTGGTCACACTGCGGCGTCTGCGACAACTGCTGCCAGCCGCCAGAGCAGGCGCTGAGCCCGGAACACGTGCGATCTCATATTCCTGAATCCAGTCGGGCCGCAAAACTTCCATTGCCGGATGCGGGAACTCCGGTCAGTGTGCCGAAGTATGGGGAGGGACGGGTAGTTTCGTCCAGCGCGGACAAGGTAACCATCATTTTCCCTGACAGTCAGACGAGAACTTTCCTGCGCGATTATGTTCGTCCGGCATGAACCACTTATGCGGGACGTTCCTGCGCAGCCTTGCGCTTTCTCTTGGTATCGAACATGCGTTGGTCGGCTATCTTCAGAAGCGAATCGACATCCTCTCCATCCTGCGGGAATATCGCCCAACCGATTGAAATGCCAATCTTGACCTGTTCGCCCGCAATAACAACCGGTTCTTCAACGAGGCGAAGTATCTTGGCTTCGGTCGCCATCACTTCATCCGCATTAGTCGTGCCCTTGAGAAGCACAATGAATTCATCCCCGCCATAACGCGCGACCACATCATAGACACGCACCGACTCCTTCAGGCGAGCCGCCACGGTAGTGAGCACCTTATCCCCGGCGTCATGCCCATATTGATCGTTGATCTGCTTGAAGTGATCGAGATCGATAAAGAGCAAGGCGAAACTAGGTCGGTCTTGCGGCCGCTGCTCCAGTTGGCGACGCAGGAATCCAATTTGCGCGATCAGGGAGGCGCGGTTGAACACACCTGTCAATTCATCGATGCGAAGGTTGTGCTCCATCTCGCTGAATGTCGTCGCAAGCTGGCCGATCTCGTCACGCCGGGAAATATTTAGCGGAGGCAGAGGCTCGCCGTTACCGATTTTTTTGGCAGCCTCTGTCAGCTTGCGAATGTCGTGCAATATCCGATTGAGAATCGACAGTCCGAGCACCAGGATAATGACTACGCAGACAATAGCGATGAACGCGCCTTGGATAAAGCTTTTCTTGACGCCACCCAGAAAATCTGAATGAGGCACGGCGACAACAGCGACCCAGTCAACGCCATATTGCCTTCCCAGCCGGCTTGCAGCAATTTCTACCATGTCAGTGGTGGCTTGAAATTGATCCGCCGGATATACATCTCCTTCAACGCCAGCATCCTCCCATCTGTGTATTACGGAATGGGTTTTTTGCAGTAGTGGCGTACGCATCTCTTCGAGCCGCATTGGCTCGGGGATGCCATTGACCATCCTGAAAGGCAGTTCATTACCGGAAGTCGCAATCATCACACCCTCGCTATCCATTACGAATGCGATGCCATGTTCGCTGACTTTCAGCTTGCGCAAAAAATCGGTAAGCACTTTCAGAGTCACATCGGTTGCAATGACGCCGGCGAGCGTCTGGTCGGCGCGAAAGACGGACTTGGCCAGGGTAATTGTCGGCTCCCTGCTGGTGTAGTCGTTATATACCGGCGACCACACGGGGGTTTTCTGCCCGACGGCGAGACCATACCAGGGTCGCTTGCGCGGATCGTAATCATCGGTACGCAGCAGGCGCGTTCTATCGCCGGGCTCCGTTACAGCGTAGACGTGACGTTTTGGCTCACCCGGTTTGCGCAAATAGAGCTCGACAAAATCCTTGTTGACGCGGTTGACACCGATAAAACGCCCGTCTTCGCCACCAAAATAGACATAGTTATTGACTTCCATGAACAGGCCGCTTGCGCTCCAGATACGTGGCTCCAGCGTAGCCAAGTCATCGGAAAACGGCTGCGGGCGCGGCACGGTTCGCGGATCCGGAGTGACCGCATACAAGGCTGTCAGGGCTCCGGCGAGATGCTGTTCAGTTGCGACGCGAATCCGGTAAACGATGTCGTTCACAACCCGCTGTGACAGGGTCGTAACCGCTTCTTTCCCCGCATTGAACGATACCCCTCCAATGAGAGCTGCAACCAGTACCACAAGCAATACGTATGGCAAAACAAGCTGCCGGTGCAACGAGGAGTTGTGCATGTGAGCCCCAAAAACAAACAAGGCCATTTGCATGGCCTCGTTCTTTCTTATTTTAGGGAATTATATATCTGGTAAGAAATTAATTTGGAAAGGAAACCTCCATATTTGGTAACTTTTTATTACCAAACATTAATACTAAAAGTAATTGTTTTTTGCTTCCGTGAATGAGCATAACGCTCCTGAGCTATATCAACCCCTCTAGGGGCACTTAAAGCAATTTGGATTTCTCCAACGGCTCAAACGTGCTTTTATTTTTTTAAGGACTTGATATGAAATACTCGGTATTGCTTGCAACACTTGTTGCCGTTTTATCTTTCAGTGCATGCAACAAGAAGGAGCCTGGCACATCCCCAAGCAGTACCGGCAGTGCCAGTACTTCGGGTGCAACCGGCAGCACCGGCGGAACCACCAGTGGTACCGCAGGCACAACAGGCTCTGCTGGCGGTACCAGCAGTAGCACCGAAAGCCCTGGAGCTACCCCGGGCAGCGCCGGCGGCAGTACTCAAAAATAAATAATGGCTTTCTGTTCCAGGGGGTTTTGCGCCAGCTGATATCGACTGCATTGCCTGATTCTTACCTTGTATCTGCAGCCGTTCGCCTTCTGCGAGTGAGTGCCGTCGCTGGTCCGATCTGCAATTCGCCGCGAATCAGCGGCTTGACCAGAATCTTATAGGTATCAACATCAAATACCCGCCGCGCCGGGTATTTGACCGGCGGCGCGCCGGCAACATGATCGATGGAGCCTATGTAAAACCAGTTGTCGATGACATGAATTTGCCGCCATCCATCGCTTTCCTCGACAATACCCACCGGGCCTGCATATGGCCAGACCACAATGCGCAACTCTTCCAGAGCTGTCTTCAGACGTTGGGCGTGATTTTCTGCAGACTCTTCTCCGATACAGGCGCCAAGGCAGCGTGAAATCTGTCGTGCAAAACAGGCTCGGCCTCGCATTGCCGTTTCTAGCCCTGTCATCGCGGGGCATAGCTTTTCCCTCTCGACGATTTCGCGCAATTTTTCTATAGCAGCCTTGCGTGTTGCGAACAGCCCATACAAATCTTCTGTTTTCGCAAAATCGTGATCACGCGCATAAACGATTTCCGGCACTGCCTTGGCGTCCGGTGACAGATGGAACGTACACATCTCCCGGGTGCGGCGCAGCTTCTTGTTATGCAGTGGCTGCATCTCTTTGATCAGTCGCGACTCCAGCAAGAGCGCGCCAATTTCGCCGGCTGTACGTCGAAATTCAACATAGCGGCTTTGTTCCAGCATGCGCGCTTCCTCGGGCGTGCGCAGATGCGACAGCACACGGGTGCGGATGTTTATGCTTTTTCCGATGTACAGAGGCCGATCCTGCACGTCGCGAAAAATGTAAATACCGGGTTTGGAGGGTAAAGCGTCGATGCTGGCGCGATCAATATGATGCGGGTATTGAAAAGTATCGGCGGGATCTGATTTGATTACCAGTCCGACCGAGGTAATGCGAGCTTGCATGTGCAACAAAAAAACTCTAAAGAAATGGCGGAATCACATGAACAGACTGCTCACATACTGCGCCATCATTATTGCGGCAGGAGTAACCGGCAGATTGGGGCGCGCTTGACGATGCAAGCCTTTCCCGGTGCCAGTCCATTCTGCGTAATACGCACGGAATGCACGCTGATGTAGCTGCGCACAGCTGGGTCACGTCATGAAACTTGAGCAATACCAGCAATTCACCCGACCGAGATCAAGAATGACCATTCCACTACTTGAGTAGTTCAATTATCTTGAGGCTGGAGAGAGAAAATTCTTCTAATTATCTACTTGGCTGGCGGATTACGCTGCAAGCCTTTGGGGAGCATATTGCTCGGCAATGCGGGTGATCGCCCGCTGTGCTTGTTCAATGGCCTGTACTGACATTTCGCGCAAGCGCTGGAAATCCGTCTTTGTCAATTTCTGTTGTCGCAAGCTCTGTTCTGTCATCTCAAATACATCACGCTGCACCAGACGCAAAGCACTACGATATTTTTCCGCTTCATTCACGACTTGCGCATAATGCGCAGACGCATCAGAGGCAGGTGACATTCGGGTAAGTTGTTTCGCCGCATAAGCGAAGGACTGAACGGTCAAATCAATGCTGGTTTTGATTTTGCTATCCATAAATAATCCTCGGTCAGATTTGTTGTTACAAGGCATATAACGACTTAGACCGCGCTTTGGCTGACCTCCTCACAAATAGTTACAATGAGTTGCCATATGCTTAGCAGATATACTTTTTGGGAAATCAGTTTCCACGCAAGGCCCTAAACGAGGCTGACGCAGGAGTTTTCAACTGCCAGTTAAAACTTTCCAGCCTTTTTCAATCGATAGGCCAGACCTTCGGCAATATCCTTGTGGTTATGTTTTTCCGCGAAGTCGATGGCGGTCATGCCGAGTTCATTTTTTAACGTAGCATCCGCCCCTTCATCATGCAGTAATTTAACTGTCATGATATGGCCGCCTCGCGCAGCCATCATCAGCGGCGTGGTCCTATTGGGAGACTCGGCATCGATATAAGCAGACTTGTCGAGAAGCAGTCGGACAATTTCGTTATTGCCGATGGCCGCGGCGTAATGCAGGGGAGTCCAGCCAGGCTTGTTCACTTCAGCGCCTTTTGAGAGCAAGGCTTCAACTGCCGGCCGGTTGCCCTGATAGCAGGCGATCATCAGTGCATTGTCACCATTGCGCGCTCTGGCTTCCAGATTGATTCCTTGTGCACCTAATAGCGCTTCAAAGACCTTCATCGCGTTTTCGCGTAATGCGAGAATCATCCCGGTATCGCCGCGTTCCGGTTCGATGGTATTCGGATCAAGCCCACGCTCCAACAGGGACTTTACTGTTTTCACATCATCGATTTTGACGGCTCTGAAAAAGTCGTCATAGGCGCCGGCGTATGATGCACTCGGCACCCATAATGAAACAACCGCCACAGCAAGCGTGCCGATGTACCGCCTGCGAACTGGGGAGACGCTTGCCCGATTCATTCGCGTGCAATTTTGAACAGGTTAAAGAAATTATCCGTCGTCTGTTGCGCAACTCGCTCCAGTGGAATGCCCTTCAGGTCGGCGAGAAACTCCGCAACGTGTCGCACCAGTCCCGGCTCATTCATCTTGCCGCGATGCGGCACTGGCGCAAGATAGGGCGAGTCGGTCTCAATCAACATGCGTTCGAGTGGAACGGCACGTGCGACTGCCTGAAGCTCCTTCGCGCTCTTGAAGGTCACAATGCCGGAAAAGGAAATATAGAATCCCATTTCCATCGCGGCCTCAGCCACGTGTTGCGATTCGGTAAAGCAGTGCATTACCCCACCGGCCCCACCACTGGTAGTGCCGGCACCCTCTTCCCGCATAATTCGGATCGTGTCGTCCGAGGCAGCGCGGGTGTGGATGATCAGCGGCTTGCCTGTTGCCCGCGAAGCGCGGATATGTGTGCGGAAGCGTTCACGCTGCCATTCGAGATCGCCTTCCAGTCGGTAGTAATCCAGTCCGGTCTCGCCGATGCCGACAATTTTCGGATGGTTCGACAAGCGGATCAGATCATCCACGGTTGGTTCAGGTGTGTCTTCGTAATCTGGATGGACGCCGACCGACGCGTAAATATGTGGGTACTTTTCGGCCAGCTCAAGCACGCGGGGAAAATCAGGCAGATCAACCGAAATGCACAAGGCGTGGCTGACGCGATTTTCGTCCATCTTCGCAAAAATCTCGGGTAACCGGGCCGCCAGTTCCGGAAAGTCGATGTGGCAATGAGAATCGATATACATACGCAGCATTTTACGCCGTCAGGCGTACTTCAGTAGTGCGCGTGAATGCCGGCGATCAGGCGACTCGCTTGCCGACGATGACTAGGTCGCGTTCGATGCCGTCGAGGGTTGCCACACGCGGCATGTTCGCCCAGCGCTCGAAACCAAAGGTGTCGAAGAGCTTCAGGCTGGGCAGGTTGTGTCCAAAAATGAAGCCAAGCAAGGTATGCACGCCGATTTGCGGAGCAAATTCAATTGCTTGCGCCAGAAAATAGCGACCTAATCCCTTGCCGCGCGCTTTCTCATCGATGTAAATCGACAATTCCGCTGTACCGGAATACGCCGGACGGCCGTAGAAGTTTGAATAGGAGAACCAGCCAAGCACTTGTCCGCCTTCCTCCACTACCCAAAGCGGTCGCCTTTCCGGCGTGTGTTCCGCAAACCAGCCGTGGCGCGACTCGACCGAGACCGGTTCGGTATCGGCCGTTACTTCACGTGATGGAATGGTACTGTTGTAAATGGCTACGATTGCCGGCAAATCGTTGAAGCAGGCAATGCGGTGAGAATACGGCATGGAGGAAATTACAAGGTATGCGTTGCGCGTGCTGAACGAAGCGCGGCACCCAGCAATTCTTCGATGCGAAGCTTGACGCGCTGCCCGCTTTCGTCGGACGAAAAATGCACGCCGATGCCCTGCGCCTTGCCGTTGTTGGCGCCAGCCGGCGTCACCCAAGCGATCTTTCCAGCAATCGGGTATTTAGTGGGATCATCCATCAATGTCAGGATGAGGTAAATTTCGTCACCGACTTTGTACGGCTTGTTGGTCGGCACAAAAATGCCGCCATTGTTCAGGAAAGGCATGTACGCAGCATAAAGTGCTGCTTTTTCCTTGATTGGCAAAGACAAAACCGAGGGACGGGCAACACCGGCACCAGCCCCAGCAGCTGGTTGCATGTTCACGTTCAATTCGGCCATGAGTGTCCTTCCGAGTTGTAAATTGTTATGCAGAGAAGACGGATGCGTAATCCAGCAGCATGTCTTCAATAAAAAGCCTTGCCGACAGCGGATGGTCCGCAATCGCACGCTGGTCCTTGACCGCCTTCAGCGCACGCAGCAAATCGCTTAATTCCGCCCTCTGCGACAGCCCCTCCAGCTCTTTCCGATACCGCGGATAATACCGGATTCTGCCGGAAAGCTTGAGGGAAAACACGTCGTATAACCAGCGTTGCAGCCATGCGACCAGATCACCAACCGGAGCCTTTTGCAGCTTTTCAGCCGTTTTTAAGGCCCCCTCTACTCCTGGTTTGGCCAGCATGCGCAGGAATTCATCCATCGTTTCATGCACGTCGCTATGGGCCAGTGCCTGCGCTGCAAGCGGTGCACCGCCCTGCTCGGCCAGCCAGACATCGGCATCGCCGATACCCTGCGCATTTAGCCAGGCCAACGCTTCTTCCTGTAACGGCATCGCCAGCGCAAACTTTCGGCAACGCGACAAAATTGTCGGCAGCAAGCGATCCAGGCTGTTGGAAACCAGTAGAAAAACGGTATTTGGCGGCGGCTCTTCCAGCGTTTTCAGTAAAGCGTTTGCCGCCGCAGTATTCAGCGCTTCCGCCGGGTACAACAAAATCACCCGCATGCCCTGTCGGTGCGTGGAGACATTCATGAAGTCGGCCAGCGCACGGATCTGGTCGATCTTGATTTCCTTGGATGGGGCTTTGGTTGTCTTACCTGCTTTCTTGCTGTCGGCTGCTTCGCCGCCTTCATCGTTTTCCGCGACGTCGCCATCCTCCAGCACTTCCGGCCGGACACGTCGATAGTCGGGATGGCTGTACTGCGAAAACCAGCCGCAGGAGCTGCATTGTCCACATGGATGGCCATCAACCGCCGGCGTCTCGCACAACAACGCCTGGGCAAAACGTTCTGCAAAAACGGATTTACCTATCCCCTCCGGTCCGTGAAACAGAATTGCGTGTGGCAAGCGCTCGCGCAGCTGTTGCAGCTGGAGCCAAGCAGACGTTTGCCATGGATAAAGAGTGGACATTGCAAGAATTATTTTAATAATCAGATGCTTGAAATAATACTTTCAAGTTCTACATGAATATCATCAATGGAACGAGTGGAGTCGATCAAGCGAAACCGTTCCGGAAATTCAGCTGCACGCCGCAGGTATTCCTGACGTGTTGCTTCAAAAAAATCTGCTTTTTCCCGCTCAAATTTATCCGGCTCCCGGCTTGCATCCAGCCGGGCTCGCGCCACATCGAGAGGCACATCGAAGAGCAAGGTGAGATCCGGCTGCAAATGCGGGTGTACCCAGCGCTCCAGCGCTTCCAGCTTTTGACGCGAAAGTTTCCTGCCGCCCCCTTGGTAGGCAAAAGTAGCGTCGGTGAAGCGGTCGGAAATAACCCAGTCACCGCGTTCAAGAGCCGGCTCAATAACTTGCGCCAGATGTTCTCGGCGCGAGGCAAACATCAGCAAGGCTTCTGTTTCGAGGTGCATTTTTTCGTGCAGCAGCACTTCGCGCAGTTTTTCGCCCAGAGGTGTTCCGCCCGGTTCTCGTGTGACAACCACTTGTTTACCGCGCGCTCGGATTAGGCCTGCCACAAAGGTGAGATGTGTCGATTTGCCGGCGCCGTCAATGCCTTCAAAAGTGATAAATTTGCCAAGTTTCATAAAGGCTTTTTCTTATCTGGTACACCCCGCATTATCGCTGGTATTTATCAACAGCACGATTATGGTCAGCAAGATTATTAGAAAAATGGCTGGAGCCGTTGCCTTTCGATACGAAATAAAGGACATCCGAATTGGCCGGGTTCAAGGCTGCGGCCAGAGACTCTGCTCCGGGCAATGCAATCGGGGTGGGCGGGAGTCCACTGCGGGTGTAGGTGTTATAGGGCGTATCCTTTTCGAGGTCGCGTTTACGGATATTGCCCTGAAAACTGTCTCCCATGCCGTAAATGACCGTGGGATCAGTTTGCAAGAGCATGCCGCGCTTTAGCCGATTAACGAAAACGGCCGCAATCATATTGCGCTCCGATTTTTGGCCAGTTTCCTTTTCGATGATCGATGCCATGATCAATGCCTCATAAGGCGTCTTGTACGGCAGGGAGACATTGCGTTGCGCCCACGACTTTTCTAAGCGGTCGAGCATCAGCGCATGCGCTTGTTTGTACACCTGCAGGTCGCTCGCACCTTTGGCAAATAAATAGGTATCAGGAAAGAACAAACCTTCCGGCTGCTTGTATTCGGTGGTGATCTTTGCCAGCAACTCCTTGTCCGAAAGCGCGATGGTGTCGTGCTTGAGGGCCGGATGATCTGCGATTGCCTGCCGCATTTGCTTGAAGGTCCAGCCTTCGATAATCACCAGCGCCTCCTGGGCAAATTCCCCCCGCACCAACTGGTCGATAAGCGCCAGCGGCGTAGTCCCGGGCTTCAATTCATAATGCCCTGCCTTCAGCCGTGCAGTTTTGCCCGTAATACGGGCCAGCACTTCCAGCAGGACCGGATTGACAGGCACGCCGGCATTGGCGATCTGGCGAGTGCTGCTCTTCACGCTGCTGCCCGATTCGATCGCAAATTCGATTGGGTGTTCATCAGGCCCAATGATCGGCTGGCTGGACCAGAACGTCACTCCAGCAGCAGCAAACATCGCTATGACAATAACAAAAACAAGAAATTTTTTTATCAAGATGGTGCCTTTTGTAAATCCCGTAAATCCTGTAAATCCGAAACTGAACAGTCGCAACAGCCTTACCAACACGAGGGGCATCCCCACGTATTTTTCAGGAGCTCTCTATAATCAAGCCGTGATGATAACGGCTATCAATCCTTATGACTGAATTTACGAACGCATGGTTGCAGTTTTTGACAACGCATGGCGCACAAATCGACGACACCGGCACCCCGCAGGTGTTGGGATTTGAAGAACCGCCGGCCAGCAACGAGCCGGAGCGAAGCTTCGTGTCGCCCTTGACCGACCTCGGCCTGATCGCAGCAACCGGGGACGAGGCAGCGCATTTTCTGCACAATCAGCTTACCAACGACGTCGAGCACTTGGGTCTGGGAGAAGCCCGCCTGGCCGGGTACTGTTCGCCGAAGGGACGCCTGCTGGCGAACTTCCTGATGTGGAAAACGGGCGATGCGATCATGCTGCAATTGCCGCGACAGATTCAAGCAGCGGTACAGAAGCGCCTTCAAATGTTCGTCCTGCGCGCCAAGGTCAAACTCAACGATGCAACAGACAACTACGTCAACCTTGGACTGGGCGGCGATGCCGCGGCTGGCGCGCTGACGAAATGGTTTCCGACTGTTCCAGGGGCGCCCTATGCGAAGGTCGATAACGAGGCCGGCAGTCTGATCCGCCTTGCGGACGCATTTGGCGCACCGCGATTTCAATGGATTACGTCAGTTGCAATCGCCGAGCAGGCATGGCCGGAACTGATCAAGACCCTCAAACCGGCGGGCACGCATGTTTGGCGCCTGACGGATATCCATGCAGGCGTTCCACAAATCACGCAACCGACGCAGGAGCAATTCGTGCCGCAAATGGTCAATTATGAATTGATCAATGGAGTTAACTTCAAGAAGGGTTGCTATCCCGGCCAGGAAATCGTCGCCCGCAGCCAGTATCTCGGCAAGCAGAAACGTCGCATGCTGATCGCGTCAATCGATACAAGCGATGTCAAACCCGGCATGGAAATTTTCTCCAGCGCCGATCCCGAGCAGCCATGCGGCATGGTCGTCAATGCTGAACCGAATTCACGCTGCGGCGTCGATTGCCTCGTCGAAGTCAAACTTGCCGCCACAGAAGAAGGAACTGTCCACCTCGGCTCTGCCTCGGGACCACTGCTTGCATTCGGAGTCCTGCCTTATCCGCTGCCTGCATGATCCGATGGGCGCTGCCGACGCGGAGTGCAAATGGATTTGTATATTTACTATCGCGTGCGCAGTGAAGACGCGCAGGGCCTGCATAGACAGGTCGCGGCCATGCAACGATGCCTGTCGCAGGAATATGGTATCGTCATCCAACTAAAGCGCCGACCGGAAGAAGAGGAAGGCCGACAGACCTGGATGGAAATATATCAAGCCATTCCGACCGGTTTCGATACGGCGCTTGAACGTGCGGTTCTGCAGGCAGGCCTGACCGGTCTGATCGATGGCCCGCGCAATGCCGAGTATTTTTTGGACCTATCTTCATGTGCCTGATCGTTTTCGCCTGGCAGGTTGTTCCGGGCATTTCGCTGGTTGCTGCCGGCAATCGCGATGAATTTTTCGATCGTCCTGCAGCGCCTGCCGGCTGGTGGGATGACCAACCTCAAATTTATGGGGGACGCGACTTGCAGGCTGGCGGCACTTGGATGGGCATCACCCGGGATGGCCGTTTCGCGGCGATTACGAATGTGCGCGCTCCATCTGAAAAACACGACAACCCGCCGTCACGCGGCGCATTAGTTGCTGACTACCTCAAGCAACAGGTCTCGCCGCAAGAGTATATTGAGCAGATTACCCCGAACGCAGAGCACTACAACGGTTTCAATCTGCTGCTAGGAGACCATCAAACCCTGATCTGGTTTTCCAATCGAGCGCAGGATGATGCACGCAACGGCAAGCCGCTGCCATCCGGGATCTACGGCCTGTCCAACGGCATGCTCGATGCGCCATGGCCCAAGGTAGTCCGGACTAAAGCACAGTTCGGCAGCTTGTTATGTCAGGGAGCGCCGGAAGATGCCTATTTTGAGATGTTGGCCGATACGACACAGGCATCAGATTGCCGTTTGCCGCGAACTGGGGTCAACATTGAATGGGAGCGCATCCTGTCTGCCGTCTGCATCGAGTCGCCCGAGTATGGCACACGCTCATCGACCATTGTCCGGTTGTATGCCGATGGTAGTGCGGCACTGGACGAAAGAATCGTTCGTTAGAACTCGTAGCGCATCTGTATGTGGGGTATGCCGGCTTCCATGAATTCATTGCCCATACATACAAAGCCGTGACGAACATAGAACCGCTGAGCTGAGGTTTGTGCGTTCAACACCACGAAGCGGTCTCCACGTTTTTTTGCTTCAGCCATCAAGGCTTGCAGGATCGCGCTGCCGATTTGCTTGCCGCGCATGGTACGCAGCACCGCCATGCGCCCAATGTGCCCATCCGGCAGCAGACGACCTGTTGCAATCGCCCTGCCCTTGCTGTCATAGGCAACAGCATGCAGGCTGAGCGCATCCATCTCGTCCCACTCCATCTCCAGCGGCACTTTCTGTTCAAGCACGAAGACTTCATAGCGCACCGCCTGGGCGGCTTCTCGTTGCATATTCCAATCGCCGAGCGCGAGTTTGATATTCATGCCGTAATCATGTTTCAAGCGGCGCCATCTTTTCAAAACGCGTCAACGTCATGCGCCAATCTTCCGGAAGCGGTACGCCCTTACGCACCGCCGTATCGGCATACACGTACACCAGCTCGCCAGTGATCAGGTGTTGCTCTCCACGATGTATCTCCAGCACGAAACGCACCGACGTGCGCCCGAAGCCGGCACAGCGCACGCCGATGTCGATCATTTCGTCGAAGCGCGCAGGCGCCATGTATTCGATCGTCGCCTTGCGCGCGAAAAGCTCCCGCCCCTCGGCCGCCTGCTGCAATACATTCGGCAGCCCGGTCGAGCGCCAATATTCGGTAAACGCTACGTCGAAATAGGTCAGGTAATGGCCATTGAATACGATGCCCTGCATGTCCGCTTCTGCCCAGCGCACACGCAAAGGATGAAAGAAGGAAAAATCTTCACGCGCCATACTGTTTGTGACTAATTTTCAGAAAGAAAATCGCGAATCAGGCGATTGATGCGTTGCGGCTGCTCATGAATGATCCAGTGCGTTCCTTCCGGGATGCGCTCCACTTTTAGATCACCAACGAAATTTTCAAGATCGTCCAGCAGGGACTTCGGCAATGCGATATCTTGCTCGCCCCAGATTACAAGCGTTGGCACCTTGATGCGAAAATCGGCAGGATTCATTTCCAGCTTCAATGGCCCGGCATTTTTTTCGGTGGGAGGATGCAGCGGCGATGCCCGGTAATAATTAACGCCTCCTGTCAGGCCGCGCGACCAGCATTCATGATATTTTGCGCGCACTTCATTGGTGAACCAGGGCGTCGGCGATTTTCCCATACCGTTCAACAAGCCTTCCAGCAGTGCGAAATCGTCTTTTGCCAGCGCGGCTTCCGATCCTTCCGCCCGCAGCCAGTTCATGTATTCGCTCGCCGCCTTTTGTGCAGGATCGATGGCGAGCGCCTTCATGAACAGGTACGGATGCGGTGAATTGACAATAATGAGTTTATGCAAAAGCTGCGGCAATGCGATTGCAAAATTCCAGGCAACCGCCCCACCCCAATCGTGCGCAACAAGGACGAACTTCTCGTAACCGAGATGTGCAACAAGCTGCCGCAGGTCGTCGACAATATGTTTGGCCTTGTATGCGGACAAGTCGGCTGGCATGTCCGACAGATTGAAGCCCCGCAGGTCTGGCGCGACGGCGAAATAGTCACTGCCGAACTCTGCCAGTTGCGCTTCCCATTCATACCAGAACTCCGGGAAGCCATGAACAAACAGGATCAGCGGCTTGCCTTTTTCGCCGGCACTGGCGTAATGCAGCCTTGTGCCGT
>DATFAZ010000195.1:0-9814 GCA_035254105.1 Noviherbaspirillum sp.
ACGCACAGCCTGGTTCAGGCCCTTGATTTGTGCGGTGAAGCGTTCGGAAATTGCCAGACCTGCGGCGTCATCCTTGGCGCTGTTGATGCGCAGGCCGGATGACAGGCGTTGCAGGGAGGTGGCAAGGGCGCCTTGCGACGAGTTGAGGTTGCGCTGGGCATTCAACGACGCGGCATTGGTGTTGATGATTGCTGCCATGTTAATTCTCCTCTTGAGGAAATTCTGTGCGGTTCCGGTTTCGCCCGGTGTTGTGTTGGTTATCGGGCGATACTGGAAAAAATTAAGTCCTTCTTGTGACTATTTTTTTCCGGTGTTGCCTGATGCCGGGCCGGGTACCTTCTCTACGGACAAACCAGAAAAAGCTTTAGGGCGAGGTGGGATGAATTTTGCAAGTTTCTGAGTTACAGAAAGGTCTTCAAAAGAAAAGGGACGCCACGGTGGGCGTCCCTTCTTGGGCAAAGGTGCTGGTGCTTGCGTAATTAGCGGGCTCTTTTCAGGAATCCGTCCGGTGCCACGGTGACTTGCAATTTGTTCTCTATTCCTTTGTCGATCTCGAATTCAGGATGGTTTGCTAGGTATTCCCATACGGCTGTTTTCGGATTGTTGCCAACATCCCAGGGACGATCTTTGAAGAAGCCGTGTGGCATGTCCTCGACGAACGTGTCGAATACCACGCAATAGCTACCAACCGATACCAGCGGCGCATAAGCATTCAATTCTGCCAACACATGATCATGGGTATGCATGGAATCCAAGCATACAAGGACCCGCTCATAACCGGTGGCAACCGCTTTGACTTGTTCCACTATGTCTGCGGCAATTGACGAGCCTTGGATCATTTGGATACGGCTCGCCATCGGGTGAGCTTCGATTGCCGCACGATTATGCTGGCGGATATCGATATCGATGCCCAGTACTTTACGCCGCGATGTACGCGGATCAAGCATTGAGCCGGCTTCGATTGCATCACACATGTCGAGCATCGCCAACATGGACGCGCTAAGTACAAGTGATCCGCCATGCGCAATTCCGGTCTCGATAACGAGATCCGGGCGCGTGCGCCAGATCAGATCCTGCATGGCGACCATGTCCTGCGGATACTGAATGATTGGTCGTCCAAGCCAGTGGAAGTTGTAGACATACTGGCGTGCCATCGACGCTTCCAGCCAGTCTCGGGAAAATGATCGTAGTTGTTGGTCTTTCCCAAATGCCTCGGTGCGCGTATGGACTTCTTCTTCAAACTGTTGAATGGGGTCGATGGATTTGGTCATGGCAATTATTGTGAGATGAATGTTAACGGCTCGGCTGGTTTCGATATGCAGCAATCAGGCGTGGAAGCGACTCGAGCACCGGCGCAGCGGAAAATCCGAACTCGGACCATATTCGCGTTACATCGATGACGGGAAAATCGATTCGCGGCGCTCCGGGGCGCGTTGTCACTTCGCATCCGGTGAGTTCCGCAAGGCGGGCAACGATGTCTCGATGAGACACATTGATTCCACTGCCTACGTTGTACAACCATTCTTTGCCTTCGACGGCGATACGTGACAATAGAGCCACTACGTCGTCAAGCAGGATGTAATCTTTTGCCGAGGCAGGATCAGACTGCAGTTCTATTCTGCCGGAGAGAGCCTCGCGGATGAGTTGGGATAAGAAATTCTGCGAGTCATGGTCTTCACCAACAACGTTGGACAAGCGGGCAACTTTTACTTTCGACCGTCCGCAGGATCGACATAGCGATTCCCCCGCCAGTTTGCTTATGTTGTAGAGGTCGGATGGGTCTGATGAATCGACCTGAAGCAGTGACGTTTCATTTCCCACATCTTTGTTGGCATAGATGCGGGTGGAGGATAAATAAAGCAGCGAGTCGAATCTGGCTCTCTCAAGTACTTTCGCCAGAACAGTGATATGCGCGTCAATCGTATCAAATGGACGCGTGCGAAAGTCGGCTGTCATGCCGATGCAATAGATCACATGCCCTAGTTCGCGCTGAAATACTTGCGTATCACCTCTTGTCGGCGCATAGACAACGTGTCCGTTCGCTTTGAGATGTGAGACGAGCCGCGCACCGATGAACCCACCGGCGCCGAGAACGGTGAATTGCTTATTCAAGAACGGCATAGGAGATATGCGGCTCAAACGGGAAACGCTGTATGCGTAGCGACCCCAGCTTCATCGAATCAAGCACTGCACGGGTTTCGCCCGGCCAAGACGTATTGTTGAGCTCGTCGAAAATAATTATGGCGCCCTTGGGCATACGCGGCACGAAATGTTCGATCGCAACCTTGGTCGGTTCATATACATCGAAGTCCAGGTGTAACAAGGAAACTACGGTATAAGGGTGCTGCTCCAGGAAGCGCGGGATTTCCTGCGATGCATCGCCCTTGACCAGGCACACCTTGGGTACGTGGCCAATGAATCGGTTGGCGTCATACAGCGAGATGCAGCGTTGCAGGTCCTCGAAGCTGTCAGCTGCGTAGCCTCCCTTCTTAAGTTCCTGGTTTGCGCTTGCCCCTTGCAGATCGGCTTGATCCAGTTCTGCAAAGCCGGCAAAGGTATCGAATCCGATGATGCGACGCTGCAGGTTGACCGGCTCCAGCATCGCACTCAGTTGAGCGAGCATCATCAGACCGCCGCCCCAGTTGACACCGCATTCAACGATGCTGCCTTGGACTGGTACAACGAGTTTGAATATCTCGTAGAGCGCCATGTAGCGCGCCATCGACTGGCGTGAGACGAATTTCGGAAAGTTCTCCATTTTTTCGCATAACGTTCCGGCAGCATCGGCGATGTACTGTTCCATGTCTCGCCGATAGTCAACCTCGCGGCTGGTGGTTCTGCTTTCTACCCGAAATCGGGAAGGATCCTTGTGTTCCATGCGGACTCCGTTATTTTTGATTGCGCGGTCGTATCACGTATTGCGGCTGGATTTTCAAGACGCTGTTCGGGGGAACGTTGTCGGTTACTGTCAGCCCTGAGGGAATCAGTGAGCCGCTGCCAACAGAGAGGTAAGGTTCCAGCATGACATTCATTCCGAATTTCACTCGGTCGCCGATTGTGACGGCGCCGGACGTGATAGACCTCGGGCCAAAAGTGCAGTGGCTACCAACTACGCTATGGTGTTCGATGCAGGTATGGCTGGCGAGAAAATTGTTGTTGCCTAATGTGACGCAGGCAGCAAGAAAGCTGTTCGCCATAATCAAGTTGCCTACCCCAAGCTGGACGTTGGTCCGAATTTTGGCATCCGGGTCGATAACGTTGGTGAACTTGATGCCTTTGGCGGAGATGGATTCGAACAGCGCGGCACGCTCATCCACATTCGCGGTTACGACAACAATGGCGGCGTCGAACATGCCTTGTTGCCAGAGTTCCTCCACCATGGCGTTTGGACCAAGAACTGGAATACCCAGCATGGTCTTGCCGTGAAGAGCTGTATTGTTGTCAAGAATACCCACTGCGCGCTGATGGGTGCCTCGGTTGATGGCGTCGATAGTAATGGTGCCTCCTCCGCCGCCGCCGCCGATCAATAAGACTCGTTCGCGACGTGTTGCCGGATAACGGTCATCGGCAAGATCTAGGAGTTCGCGTTCGGGCTGATTTGCTGCAATCACATCCGCTTCGGTGACCTGTCTATCTCCGAGTTTTTTCGACAATGCTTCGATATCGACACCGAGCTTGGCCGCAACCAGTTCAGCTTTCTTGGTCCACTTGCGAGCATTGACTGTCTCTTGCGGCGCCAGTTTTTTCATGACTTCTTCAGCAGAATCATCAGGCTTGTCGAGCAATACCGCCAAAGCCTCCCCGGTCCTTACTCGGGCCCCGATCGCATGCAGCGGCGCAAAAAAACCGTTTTCCTCGACCACCACGTCGATTGCCGTCTTCGTGGTTTCAACCGTTGCGATGGTCTGCCCTGCGGCTACGAATGTGCCAGGCTGAGCCGACCATTGAATAATTTCCGCACTGTCCTCATTGCTATTCAATGCGGGCATTTTAATGATGAAACTCACGCGAGTACCTCAAGAATAGTGTTTTCGATTTTTGATTCGGAGATAAGTGCTGCATCTTCCAGCTTCCCAGCACTCGGGATGATGCTGTCTTCAGATGCCATACGACGTACCGGCTGCGTTAACTTATCGAATGCATTTTCATATAGCAACGCGGCAATTTCGCTACCCCAGTTGAAACCAGCGGTACCTTCTTCGACGATTAGCACCCTGGATGCGGGGTGGATCTCATTGATGAGGGTGTTAACTGGAACTGGTCTGAGGCTGGAGGGGAGAATGCAGGTCAGGTTGATTTCCTCGTCGGCGAAACGCTCCATAATGGGTGCGATCATACGGCTCAGGCCGCCGTAGGCGATCAGCGTGACGTCTGGCTGGGCGCCGGTAAAATTGCTGATGATGGCCGTTGGATAACCTGAGATTTCAGCCACCATTTTCACATGCAGCTTGGAGCTTTCGCTGATTAGTGGAAGAGGGTAGAGCAGCTTGTTTTCGATGAAGAGTACTGGATCATTGTCATGCAAGGTAGCCTGACGCAGAAGCTGGCCCGGCGAATGCGCGTGGCTCGGCGCGACTACATGCAGGTTGGGAATGCCGAGGAACATCTTTTCGAGCGTCTGACTGTGGGTTGCACCGTAGCCGCGCCCCCCGCCCATCGGCGTGCGGATCACCAAGGGCACGGTTACGCCCGGATACATGCCGGAGAATTTGCAAATATGATTGACGATTTGGTCCGCGCACAGCGTCAGGAAATCGCCGAACATGATTTCTACGATAGGGCGCATGCCGCGAATTGCCAGTCCGGCAGCGACACCGGTAATGCCGGCTTCGCAAATCGGGGTACTTAGGACGCGCTCCGGGTATTTTGTTGTCAGTCCCTTGCTAACCTTGAATGCACCGCCGTAGGGGTCAGCCAGGTCTTCGCCGAGCATCAGGACGCGCTGGTCTTCGTCGAAGATCTGGTGCAGCGAAATTTGGAGATCGGAAAGATAGGTTGTCATTACGCGATCTCCGTTTTCAGTTCAATCACGAGCGAGGCAACCATATCGGCGATTCGTTTATCGGTTTTTTCACACCAGTCGGCATCAAGTTGCTTTCGTGCCCGTGCCAGCGGCGCCTGTGTCCGCTGGAATGCGATTTCTTGCTGGTCGCGCAGATCATCGCCCTTGCTGTGCGGACCAAGACGATAGGTGCGCAAGAACAGCATTTTCGGTTCGTTCGTTTCGCGAATTTCGTGTACCAGGCGAGCGGCACTTTCTGCCACCTGCAGCACGTCATTCCCGTCGATATCGGTAACTGGCACGCCGAAGGTGGGTGCCCGGTTTGCCAAATCGCCAGCGTGCTGTACCGACCAGTGAGTCGTCTGTGCATAGCCGTTATGTTCTACGACGAACAGCACGGGGAGTTTCCACAATGCCGCCAGGTTCATTGCTTCGTAAAGCGTGCCTTCGGCCATTGCACCGTCACCGAGGAACACGACACTGACAATTTTATTGCCCTTGAGCTTTTCGGCAAAGGCCATGCCGGTTGCAACCGGTGGCATCCCTCCCAGCACGCCGTTGGTATAAAAATTCTTTACATGAATATGTTGGCTTCCGCCGACACCGCCACATATGCCGGAAGGCAGGCCCATGATCTCTGCCACCAGTCCGCGCACGTCTTCACAATAGGCGAGAAAATGGCCGTGACCACGGTGATTGGAACAGACAATGTCCCGCGATTTGTCCAGCGCTGACATAACGCCCACTGCGGTTGCTTCCTGGCCGAGGCAGGTATGTACCGTGCCTCGCAGATAGCCTTCCGAGAAGAGCGCAAGAAGCGCTTCTTCGGTCAATCTGATCAGGGCCATTTGCTCGTAGAAGGATTGCAAACGGCTGGTGTGAGAGGCATCCATGGGTAAGTTCACTCGGGTAGAAATTAACTATCGCGCGCGGAAAGCGTAGCCCCGTCTGGGTCGGGCCACGCAATTCCGAATGCAGGGTCGCGCCAATGGATTGTGCGGGCCGCTTCCGGATGGTATGGAATAGTCATCTGATAGAACACCTCGGCAGTATCAGATAAGGTCTGGAAGCCATGGGCTACGCCTTTGGGAATGTACAGCGCGCGGCGATTTTCAGCGGAAAGTTGCACGCTGAACCAACGCCTGAAAGCCGGAGATTGGGGGCGTACGTCCAGAATCACATCCCAGATGCTTCCTTGGGTTACCCGAACCAACTTTTCTTCTTCATAAGGCGCCGTTTGAAAATGCATGCCTCGCAGAATGCCTTTCCTGTTATTGAACGAGATGCTCTGCTGCACAAATCTGCCATTAAGCCCATGACGAGAAAAGTCCTCTTCGCACATCGATCGGGCAAAGAAACCGCGCTCATCAATTTGTGGTTCAAGCTCGATCACATAAGCGCCGGGAACCGTTGTAGGCGTGAAGATCATCGAATCACCTGGACGGCTGGAATCGGTATCACAAACTTGCCGCCCCATTCGCGAATGAACTGCATTTGATCGATGACTTCCTCCTTGATATTCCACGGCAGGATGAGAAGATAATCTGGACGTGTTTGCACAACGACGTCTGGTGCAAGCACTGGAATCCGGCTGCCGGGAAGCAGTCGGCCTTGCTTGATCGGGTTTTTATCTACCACGTAATCGATAAAATCGGTTCCGATGCCGCAATAGTTAAGCAGCGTATTTCCCTTGGCGGCGGCGCCGTATGCAGCGATGCTGCGGCCTTCACGTTTGGCGGCAATCATGAAATCTAGCAGCGCGCGCTTGGTCTCGCGAACCTTTTCGCCGAAGGCTGAATAGACCTCCAGTCGCCGCAGGCCAGCGGCCTCTTCTTGGCGCCTGCAGGCCGCAACGGCTTCGGTTTCGGAGTGGGAGGCATCTTCGTGACATACATAAATGCGCAAGCTGCCGCCGTGTGTGGATAGATGCTCCAAATCGAAGCAGCGCAACCCGGCACGCTTGAGCACTGGTTCGAGCGCGGTTAGCGATAGGTAGGAAAAGTGTTCATGGTACAGCGTGTCAAACTGGTTCAGTGCCATTAAATGGAGCAGGTGCGGGAACTCCAGCGTGATCACGCCTTCCGGTTTTAGCAGCAAAGGCATGCCGGCAACAAAGTCGTTGATATCCGGTACATGGGCCAGCACGTTATTCCCCAACAGCACATCTACCTTACCTTCGTGAGCGAGTTGGCTTGCTGTGTCTCGCCCAAAAAAAATTTCGCGGCTTTCGACGCCAACCGAGCGTGCGGCAGCTGCCGTGTTCGCCGTTGGTTCCACTCCAAGGCAGGGGATGCCAGCTTTTACGAAGTATTGCAACAGGTAGCCGTCGTTACTCGCAATCTCTATCACGCGACTTGCCGCATTCAGGTTGAAGCGCCGGATCATCATTTCTACATAGCGGCGCGCGTGGTCCAACCAGGAACTTGAGAATGATGAAAAATAGACGTAGTCGTCATGAAAATGAGCCTCTGCCCGCGCGACATCTGCCAACTGCACCAGCCAGCAGCGATCACATACCAGTGCTTGCAAGGGGTAAAAAATTTCACCGCAAGCGGCATCCTCCGGTTTCACGAAGTGATTGGAAATTGGGGATAGACCGAGGTTGGCAAACGTATGCTTCAGCGGATTGCCGCAGGAACGGCATGTGAGCTTGTCATTCATGAGCAGAACTGCTCCAGCTGTTGTTCGGTGATGGTGCGGGCCTTCGAGGGATTCTGTTGCACAGTGTGGTACCACCGGGCAGTTTCGCGCAGGCCGGTGTTCAGTCCCCATGTCGGCTTCCAATCGAGCTGTAGTCGTGCCTTGCTCGAGTCGAGGTAGAGGAAGCGCGCTTCATGAGGCGCATCCGCGGCTTGCGGATCCATTTGCCACGCGAGTTCCGGCCAGTGCGACTGCAGACGGGCGAGTACTTCTGCGACAGGCAGGTTGTCCGTTGCATCCGGGCCAAAATTAAAGGCATCAGCATAAGTGGCGTCGCCCGCGAGCAGCCGGGACGCCAGCAGCAGGTAGCCATGCAGCGGTTCAAGAACGTGCTGCCACGGACGAGTCGCGGCAGGATTTCGGATCAGCAGCGCCTGTTTTCCTGCGACGGCACGTGCTGCATCCGGAATCAAGCGGTCCGAGCACCAATCACCGCCGCCGATCACATTGCCTGCTCGTGCAGTCGCAATGAGTGGGCGACGGGCATCGCCGGAAAAGAAGCTGTTACGGTAGCTTTGTGCTACCAGTTCTGTCCCAGCCTTACTTGCGCTATAGGGATCATGGCCGCCGAGGGCGTCAGTTTCGCGATAACCCCACAGCCATTCCTGATTTTGATAACACTTGTCAGTCGTTACAATGACCACTGCCTTGACGCTGGGACAGGCTCGCACTGACTCTAGCAGGTGCACCGTACCCATAACGTTGGTGGACCAAGTTGCCACTGGCTCGCGATATGACGGGCGGACAAGTGACTGGGCGGCAAGGTGAAATACCACTTCTGGTGCTGCCTCCCGCATTGCCATCGTCAAAGCTGGCAGGTCTCGAATGTCCGCTTCTACATGTCGCGTCAGGCTATCCTCAATCGTTGCGAGTTCGAACAGGCTGGGATTTGTTGACGCGGGTAATGCATAACCTGTAACTCGCGCGTTCAATTGTGCTAACCACAAGGCCAGCCACGAGCCCTTGAATCCGGTATGCCCGGTAAGAAAGACCGAGCGACCGGAAAAAGCGTCCTTCAATGCAGCGAAACCGTTCATTCCCATCGCTTCCAGGGGGCTTGGCCAGATTGCCACATGTCTTCCAACAAGTTCTTTTCGCGTAGCGTATCCATGGGCTGCCAGAAACCGCGGTGTTCGAAAGCGCGGAGTTGTTGCTGCTCGGCCAAGGCGGTCATTGGCTCCATTTCCCAACTGGTAGCGTCGCACTCGATGAAGTCAATTACGTCGGGTTGCAATACAAAAAAACCTCCGTTGATCCAGCCGCCGTCACCTTGAGGCTTTTCCTTAAAGCCCTGCACCGTATCCCCGTCGCGCAGCAAGGCGCCATAGCGGCCGGGCGGTTGTACCGCAGCGACCGTGGCCAAACGGCCGTGCTTCTTGTGGAAGGCGATTTCTGCCGTAACGTCAATGTCTGCTACACCGTCGCCGTAAGTGAAGCAGAACGGCTCTCCGCGGGGCAGGTATTTTTTGACTCTTTTCAGACGGCCACCTGTCATGGTGTTTGCACCTGTGTCGACCAGAGTAACGCGCCACGGTTCGGCATTCTGCTGGTGCACTTCCATGCGGTTCTTGTGCATGTCGAAGGTCACATCCGACATGTGAAGAAAATAATTGGCGAAATATTCTTTGATTACGTAACCCTTATAACCAAGGCAGATCACGAAGTCGTTGACACCGTGATGCGAATAGATCTTCATGATGTGCCACAGAATCGGATTGCCGCCGATCTCGATCATCGGTTTTGGACGCAGATGGCTTTCCTCCAGAATGCGTGTGCCGAGGCCACCGGCGAGGATCACGGCTTTCAAGAAAATCTCCCTGCAGCGGTTTGTGAGCTAGAGATCTGATTTCGCTGTTTTTTCATGTCGATTCGGGACTACCGGACGGTGGCTCAATACTGCCTCATCCGGATGTGGCTCGAACCTACGAATAAAGCGGTTTTTCCCCCGTATCACAAAGTATCTGGGTGCTGGCACCAAATCTGCCACATCTGGCGGAAGGCGTGTTCGAGCTGGCGGGTGAAGCGCGGGGCGTCCATCAGCGGGCTGGCCTGGATGCGTTCACGCAGACCAGAGCGTATCGCCTTCAGTCGTTGCCGGTCCTGCGCCAGCGC
>DATFAZ010000196.1:0-49292 GCA_035254105.1 Noviherbaspirillum sp.
TAAAATGGCAAAAGGCAAGTTTGAGCGGACTAAACCGCACGTGAATGTGGGCACGATTGGTCACGTTGACCATGGCAAGACCACCCTGACTGCAGCAATTGCAACCGTGTTGTCGTCGAAGTTCGGCGGCGAAGCGAAGAAATACGACGAAATCGATGCGGCGCCGGAAGAAAAGGCACGCGGCATTACGATTAACACCGCCCACATCGAATACGAAACCGCGAACCGCCACTACGCGCACGTGGACTGCCCCGGTCACGCCGACTATGTGAAGAACATGATCACCGGCGCGGCGCAGATGGACGGCGCGATCCTGGTGTGCTCCGCCGCCGACGGCCCGATGCCGCAAACCCGCGAACACATCCTGCTGGCCCGTCAGGTCGGTGTGCCGTACATCATCGTATTCCTGAACAAGTGCGACATGGTCGACGACGCCGAGCTGCTCGAGCTGGTCGAAATGGAAGTGCGCGAGCTGTTGTCGAAGTACGAATTCCCGGGCGACGACCTGCCGATCATCCGCGGTTCCGCCAAGCTGGCGCTGGAAGGCGACAAGGGCGAGCTGGGCGAGCAGGCGATCATGAAGCTGGCCGATGCGCTGGATTCCTACATCCCGACCCCGGAACGTGCCGTGGACGGCACCTTCCTGATGCCGGTGGAAGACGTGTTCTCGATCTCCGGTCGTGGCACCGTGGTGACCGGCCGCGTTGAGCGCGGCATCATCAAGGTCGGCGAAGAAATTGAAATCGTTGGTATCCGCGACACCGTCAAGACCACCTGCACCGGCGTGGAAATGTTCCGCAAGCTGCTGGATCAAGGTCAGGCAGGTGACAACGTGGGCGTGCTGCTGCGCGGCACCAAGCGTGAAGAAGTCGAGCGTGGTCAGGTGCTGGCCAAGCCGGGTTCGATCAAGCCGCACAGCCACTTCACCGGCGAGATCTACGTGCTGAGCAAGGACGAAGGCGGTCGTCACACCCCGTTCTTCAACAACTACCGTCCGCAGTTCTACTTCCGTACCACGGACGTGACCGGCGCGATCGAGCTGCCGAAGGACAAGGAAATGGTGATGCCGGGTGACAACGTGTCGATCACGGTGAAACTGATTTCCCCGATCGCGATGGAGGAAGGTCTGCGCTTCGCCATCCGCGAAGGCGGCCGTACCGTCGGCGCCGGCGTTGTTGCCAAGATCATCGAGTAATTCGGCTGCAGGATTTATCTCCGCTCTTTGATTAAACATTGCCGCGAGTGGTCACTCGCTCGCGGCTCGCTCTTTTGAGGAAAAACCATGCAAAACCAGAAAATCCGCATTCGCCTGAAGGCATTCGACTATCGCCTGATTGATCAGTCCGCTCTTGAAATCGTCGAGACAGCCAAGCGCACGGGCGCAGTCGTGAAGGGCCCAGTTCCTCTGCCGACGCGTATTCAGCGCTTTGACGTATTGCGCTCCCCGCACGTCAACAAGACGTCGCGTGACCAGTTCGAAATTCGCACTCATCAACGCTTGATGGATATCGTCGACCCGACCGACAAGACGGTTGACGCGCTGATGAAGCTGGACTTGCCGGCTGGCGTGGACGTTGAAATCAAATTGCAATAATCCTTCGAATAACCCGACATACCACAATTTTATGTTTGGTGGTTGTGGGATTAAAAAACGCGGGTTATAATGCTCGGCTTCGGTATTGACGCAGCAATTAGCGTCAATATGTTTTAGTAGTACAACATCAGCCCCACCCAATCGCAGGTGGGAATGGAGAAAACAATGAGCCTAGGCCTTGTTGGTCGCAAGGTTGGTATGATGCGCATCTTCACGGATGACGGGGATACAATTCCGGTTACCGTGCTCGACGTGTCGAACAACCGCGTGACACAAATCAAAACTGACGAAACAGATGGTTATACCGCTGTTCAGGTCACCTTCGGTCAGCGCCGTGCTTCCCGCGTTAATAAGGCGGCAGCAGGTCACCTCGCAAAAGCAGGTGTTGAAGCTGGCACTATCCTTAAAGAATTCCGTATCGACGCAGCTAAAGCCTCTGAGTTGAAGGCTGGTGATACCGTTGCCGTTAGCCTGTTTGAGGCTGGTCAGAAAGTGGACGTGCAGGGCGTGTCTATCGGTAAAGGTTATGCCGGTACGATCAAGCGTTACAACTTTAGTTCTGGTCGTGCAACTCACGGTAACTCTCGTTCGCACAATGTGCCAGGCTCCATCGGTATGGCGCAAGATCCGGGTCGTGTGTTCCCGGGTAAGCGCATGACCGGTCATATGGGCGATGCCACCACCACCGTGCAAAACCTTGAAATCGCTCGTGTTGATGCAGAGCGCCAGCTGTTGATGGTTAAGGGTGCAGTGCCGGGTGCGAAGAATGGCCAAGTTGTCGTTCTTCCCGCTGTAAAAGTCAAAGCAAAGAAGGGGGCCTAATCAATGGAACTTAAGCTCCTGAATGACCAGGGTCAAGCTGCTTCGAATGTGGCTGCGCCGGATACGATTTTCGGTCGCGATTATAACGAAGCGCTGATTCACCAGGTTGTGGTTGCCTATCAGGCGAATGCTCGTAGCGGTAACCGCAAGCAGAAAGACCGCGAAGAAGTTAGTCACACGACCAAGAAGCCGTGGCGTCAAAAGGGTACGGGTCGTGCTCGTGCTGGTATGTCGTCTTCGCCTTTGTGGCGCGGTGGCGGTCGTATTTTCCCGAACAGCCCGGATGAAAACTTCTCTCATAAGGTCAATAAGAAGATGTATCGCGCAGGTGTTTGCTCGATCCTCTCTCAGTTGGCTCGCGAAGGTCGTCTGTCTGTAATCGAAAACATGTCGGTTGATGCGCCAAAGACCAAGTTGCTCGCGCAAAAGCTGAAAGGCATGGGTTTGGATTCCGTGCTTGTAATCACTGACAATCTCGACGAAAACCTTTTGCTCGCTTCGCGCAATCTGCCGAACGTGCTGGTAGTTGAGCCGCGTCATGCTGATCCTGTTTCCTTGGTGTTCTACAAAAAAGTACTGATCACCAAGCCGGCATTGGCAAAGATTGAGGAGATGCTGGCATGAACGCGACTGTAAAGCATAGCGAAGAGCGGCTGATGAAAGTATTGCTGGCTCCGGTAATTTCGGAGAAAGCTACCTTCGTCGCAGAGAAAAACGAACAAGTTGTTTTCCGCGTCGCCCCGGACGCAACCAAGCCGGAAATCAAAGCGGCTGTTGAGTTGCTGTTCAAGGTGGAAGTAGATTCGGTCCAAGTGCTGAACCGCCAAGGCAAGCAAAAGCGCACCGGTCGTTTCAACGGCCGCCGCAATCATACGCGTCAGGCATATGTTTGCCTGAAGGCTGGCCAGGAAATCAACTTCACCGAGGAGGCTAAATAATGGCACTCGTGAAAATGAAACCGACTTCGGCCGGCCGTCGTGGCATGGTAAAGGTCGTTAATCCCGATTTGTACAAGGGGCGTCCCTTTGCAGGTCTGATTGAGAAGAAATCGAAAAGTGCAGGTCGCAACAATAACGGGCACATTACTACCCGTCATATTGGTGGTGGCCATAAACAGCATTACCGCGTAATCGATTTCCGTCGCAATAAAGATGGTATCCCGGCGAAGGTCGAGCGTATCGAGTATGACCCTAACCGTAGCGCACACATCGCTTTGCTATGCTATGCCGACGGTGAGCGTCAGTACATCATTGCACCAAAGGGTGTTGCGGTCGGTGACCAGTTGATGAATGGTGCAGAAGCGCCGATCAAGTCTGGTAATTGCCTGCCAATTCGCAATATCCCGGTGGGCACGACAATGCATTGCATTGAAATGCTTCCTGGTAAGGGTGCGCAGATGGCGCGTACTGCAGGCGCTGGTGTTGTGCTGATGGCGCGCGAAGGTACATACGCTCAAGTGCGTTTGCGCTCTGGCGAAGTCCGTCGCGTACACATTGAATGCCGTGCGACTGTTGGTGAAGTTGGCAATGGCGAACACAACCTGCGCAAGATCGGTAAGGCTGGTGCAATGCGTTGGCGTGGCGTGCGGCCGACCGTTCGTGGCGTGGTGATGAATCCAATTGATCACCCGCACGGTGGTGGTGAAGGACGTACCGCCGCTGGTCGCCATCCGGTTTCGCCGTGGGGCCAGCAGACCAAGGGCAAGAAGACGCGCAGCAATAAGCGCACGACTTCGATGATCGTTTCGCGCCGTGGCAAGAAATAAGGGGTAACACATGACACGTTCATTGAAAAAAGGGCCGTTTTGTGACGCCCATCTGATCAAGAAGGTCGAAGCCGCGCAAGCGACGAAAGACAAAAAGCCGATCAAAACTTGGTCGCGTCGTTCGACAATCATGCCGGATTTCATCGGCTTGACAATCGCGGTGCATAACGGCAAGCAGCATGTCCCGGTTTATGTCTCCGAGAATATGGTTGGCCACAAGCTCGGCGAATTTGCGCTCACCCGCACATTCAAGGGACATGCCGCCGATAAGAAGGCTAAGAAATAAGGTCCGATATGGAAACTAAAGCTACCCTCCGTGGTGCGCGTCTGTCGGCCCAAAAAGGCCGTCTCGTCGCCGATCTGATCCGCGGTAAAAATGTTGAGCAAGCGTTGAACATCCTGGCCTTCAGCCCGAAGAAGGGCGCGGTCGTCATTAAGCAAGTTTTGGAGTCCGCAATTGCGAACGCCGAACACAATGACGGCGCGGATATCGACGAGCTGAAAGTAAAGACGATCTACGTCGAAAAAGGTGCGGTCCTGAAGCGCTTTATCGCGCGTGCAAAAGGCCGTGGTGATCGGATCTCGAAGCAAACCTGTCACATCTACGTGACTGTCGGTAACTAAGGAGTCACGATGGGACAGAAAATTCATCCGACCGGCTTCCGTCTTTCGGTTACGCGTAACTGGGGCTCCCGTTGGTATGCTGGCAATAGCAATTTTGCCACCATGCTTAATGAAGATCTCGATGTTCGTGCTTATCTTAAGAAGAAGCTGAAGAATGCATCCGTTGGTCGCGTCGTTATTGAGCGTCCGGCGAAGAATGCCCGTATCACGATTTATAGCTCCCGTCCGGGTGTTGTAATCGGCAAAAAAGGCGAAGACATCGAAGTTCTGAAGTCCGACCTTACCAAGATGATGGGCGTTCCAGTTCACGTCAATATCGAGGAAATTCGCAAGCCGGAAGTCGATGCTCAGTTGATCGCCGATTCCATCGCGCAGCAGCTGGAAAAGCGCATTATGTTTCGCCGTGCGATGAAGCGCGCAATGCAGAATGCAATGCGCTTGGGTGCGCAAGGTATCAAGATCATGTCGTCAGGTCGCTTGAACGGCATCGAGATTGCTCGTAAAGAGTGGTATCGCGAAGGTCGCGTTCCCCTTCATACCCTTCGTGCTGACATTGATTATGGTTTCGGCGAAGCTGAGACAACGTACGGCATCATCGGTATCAAGGTCTGGGTATATAAGGGCGATCGTTTGGCTAGCGGCGAAGCGCCGACCATTGAGGCGCCAGCTGACGATGACAAGAAGCGTCGTGGCCCCCGTCGCGACGACGGCAAACCGGGCGGCCGTCCGCGCACCAAGAAGGCTGATGGCTCCGAAGGTGCCCCGGCCACTACTCCGGCTGCCAAGCGCGTTCGTGCCCCGAAGAAGGCTGAAGGCGCCGCACCGGCTGAGAAAGCAGGAGAATAACCATGCTGCAACCAGCACGCAGAAAATATCGTAAAGAGCAAAAAGGCCGTAACAAAGGAATTTCGCACGAGCGCGGTACAGCGGTTTCGTTCGGGGAATTTGGTCTGAAAGCGATTGGTCGCGGTCGTATTACGGCTCGTCAGATTGAGGCAGCGCGTCGTGCAATGACGCGTCACATCAAGCGCGGTGGTCGTATCTGGATCCGTATTTTCCCGGATAAGCCGATCTCGCAGAAGCCTGCGGAAGTTCGTATGGGTAACGGCAAGGGCAACCCGGAATACTACGTGGCCGAAATTCAGCCGGGCAAGGTACTGTACGAGATGGACGGTGTTGATGAAGCGCTTGCTCGCGAGGCGTTTCGCCTGGCAGCAGCCAAGCTGCCGCTGTTGACGACGTTCGTTGTTCGTCAAGTCGGCCAATAAGAGGAGTGGAATATGAAAGCATCAGAACTCCGCGGCAAAGATGAGGCAGCTCTCCAAAAAGAGCTAAACGAGTTGCTCAAGGCGCAATTCGGATTGCGTATGCAAGTTGCAACGCAGCAGCTGAATAACACCGCGCAACTCAAGAAGGTGCGCCGCGATATCGCGCGCGTGAAAACGGTCATGAACCAGAAGGACGCCAAGTAATGAACGATCAAGTGAAACAAGCGCTCAAGCGCACGCTGATTGGCAAGGTGGTCTCTGACAAGATGGACAAGACCGTAACCGTTTTGGTAGAGCGCCGCGTAAAGCATCCGCTGTACGGCAAGATTGTTGTGCGTTCGAACAAATATCACGCGCATGACGAGGCGAATCAGGCGAAGGAAGGCGACACCGTCGAAATTCAAGAAGGCCGCCCAATTTCGAAGACGAAGGCATGGTCTGTCACTCGCGTAGTGCAGGTTGCTCAAATCGTTTAAATAGTTGTTGCAAGCCCAGTATAATGGTGTCATAATGCTGGGCTTGGTTCTCGCAAAGAAGTTTTTAGCGAGGGTCCTGTGGTAGCGCCCTGCAGTTAGAAGAAATCGCAGTCGGTAATGACTGTGTAGTTTTTGTAACCGTCCACCTAATCGGCGTGGCTTTTATAAGTCGGCCGACGGGACCAAGACTGACCGCAAGCCCGCGTTGGGCGGTTGAGCGGATTAAGTTGGGAAAGAAAATACTATGATTCAAACTGAAAGCCGGCTCGAAGTGGCCGACAACACCGGTGCGCGTGAAGTCATGTGCATTAAGGTGCTAGGTGGCTCCAAGCGCCGTTATGCAAGCATTGGTGACGTCATTAAGGTGACGGTCAAGGTTGCTGCGCCACGTGGTCGTGTGAAAAAAGGCGAGATTTATAATGCCGTGGTCGTTCGTACAGCCAAGGGTGTCCGTCGCCAGGATGGTTCGCTGGTTAAATTTGATGGCAATGCTGCGGTGTTGCTGAATGCCAAGCTTGAGCCGATCGGTACACGTATTTTCGGGCCTGTAACGCGTGAGCTGCGTACTGAGCGCTTCATGAAAATCGTGTCGCTCGCGCCTGAAGTTCTGTAAGGAGTCGTCATGGATAAGATTCGGAAAAACGACGAAGTCATCGTCCTTGCCGGCAAAGATAAGGGCAAGCGTGGGCTGATCAAGCAGCGCGTCGATGCCAATTATGTCGTGGTTGAGGGTGTCAATGTCGCTAAAAAGGCAGTGAAGCCAAACCCGATGGTCGGTACAACTGGTGGCATCGTCGATAAGCTGATGCCGATTCACGTGTCCAACGTTGCATTATTTAATGCGGCGACGGGCAAGGCAGATCGCGCTGGGTTTAAAGATGTGGACGGCAAGAAGGTTCGCGTTTATAAGTCCAGCGGTGAAGTTGTTAAGGTGTAAGACATCATGGCACGTCTCCAACAATTCTATAAAGACAAAGTCGTCGCCGACCTGACCGGTAAATTCGGTTACAAGTCAGTGATGGAAGTCCCTCGCTTGACTAAGATCACTCTGAATATGGGTCTGTCGGAAGCGGTCGCGGACAAGAAAATCATTGAGCACGCGGTCGGTGATCTGACAAAGATTGCGGGTCAAAAGCCTGTTGTTACTAAAGCGCGCAAGGCGATTGCCGGTTTTAAGATCCGTGAAGGGTATCCAATCGGTTGCATGGTAACGCTTCGTGGTGCTCGCATGTACGAATTCCTCGATCGTCTGATTACTGTGGCGCTGCCGCGCGTACGCGACTTTCGTGGTGTTTCTGGTCGTTCATTCGATGGTCGTGGCAACTACAACATCGGTGTGAAAGAACAGATTATTTTCCCCGAGATCGAGTACGACAAGATCGACGCGCTGCGTGGCATGAACATCAGCATCACCACGACTGCGAAGACCGACGATGAAGCAAAAGCGCTTCTCGCCGCATTTAAATTCCCGTTCAGAAACTGAGGCTGCCATGGCAAAACTGGCACTGATTAACCGTGAACAAAAGCGCGCCGATCTGGTAAAGAAGTACGCCGGCAAGCGCGCCGAGTTGAAGGCAATCATCGATGATCAAACAAAATCGGAAGAGGAGCGCTACGAAGCACGCCTGAAGCTTCAGGCGTTGCCACGAAACGCAAATCCAACCCGTCAGCGCAATCGTTGCTCGTTGACAGGTCGTCCACGCGGTACCTTCCGTAAGTTCGGTTTGGGTCGCATCAAGCTCCGTGAAATTGCCATGCGTGGCGATATTCCGGGTATGACTAAAGCTAGCTGGTAATAGGAGAACAAGCAATGAGTATGAGCGATCCTATCGCCGATATGCTGACCCGCATTCGTAATGCCCAAGGCGTTCAGAAGACAACAGTTGCTATGCCGTCGTCCAAAGTGAAGGTGGCTATTGCTAATGTACTGAAGGACGAGGGTTACATTGAAGATTTCGCGGTCTCCGAAGCAGAAGGTAAGGCGGAGTTGAAAATCGGCCTTAAATATTATGCCGGACGTCCTGTTATTGAGCGTCTCGAGCGCGTATCCCGCCCTGGCTTGCGTATCTACAAAGGCAAGGACGATATCCCGACCGTGATGAATGGTCTTGGCGTGGCAATCGTGTCAACGCCAAAGGGTGTGATGACAGACCGCAAAGCGCGCGCGACCGGTATCGGTGGCGAAGTCATTTGCTACGTGGCTTAAGGAGTGCAAGATGTCTCGTGTAGGTAAAATGCCGATTGCACTGCCGAAGGGCGCGGAAGCGACCATCACCGCAGAGCAAATCACGGTAAAGGGCCCGATGGGCAGTTTGAGCCAGAGCTTGACCGGCCTAGTCAAAATTGAAAACGACAGCGGAACGCTGAAATTTTCGCCGGCAAATGACAGTCGCGAAGCGAATGCAATGTCCGGTACTCTCCGCGCTTTGGTCAATAATATGGTCAATGGTGTGACAAAAGGATTCGAGAAGAAGCTTTCTCTTGTTGGTGTGGGCTTCCGTGCTCAGGCTCAAGGTGATAAGTTGAATCTGTCGCTTGGATTTTCACACCCGGTAGTCCATCAGATGCCGGCTGGCGTCAAGTGTGAGACACCGTCGCAGACCGAGATCCTGATTAAAGGTATTGATAAGCAGAAGGTCGGTCAGACTGCTGCTGAAGTTCGTGCTTACCGCAGTCCTGAGCCTTACAAGGGCAAGGGCGTCCGCTACGTGGACGAGGTGGTAACGCTCAAAGAAACCAAGAAGAAGTAATAGGGGTTGACGATGGATAAGAAACAATCACGTCTGCGCCGCGCACGCCAAACTCGCGCGAAGATCGCAGAGTTAAAGGTAAATCGCCTTGCCGTGCATCGCACCAACCTGCACATTTACGCAAATATCATTGGTCCGGACGCCAAGGTATTGGCATCTGCTTCGACGTTGGAAGCGGAAGTGCGCCAGGAATTGGCTGGAAAGTCAGGCAAAGGTGGAAATGCTGCTGCAGCAGCCGTGGTAGGTAAGCGCGTGGCAGAGAAAGCCCTGAAGGCCGGTATTGCTGAAGTCGCATTCGACCGTTCTGGTTTCCGCTACCATGGCCGGGTTAAGGCAGTGGCAGATGCGGCACGTGAAGCTGGTCTGAAGTTCTAAGGAAGAATCGTCATGGCAAAAATGCAAGCAAAGACGCCGCAGGGCGAAGAGCGCGACGACGGTATGCGCGAAAAAATGATCGCGGTAAACCGGGTGACCAAAGTGGTCAAGGGTGGACGTATCATGGGGTTCGCGGCATTGGCAGTAGTCGGTGATGGCGATGGTCGTATCGGTATGGGTAAGGGTAAGTCTAAGGAAGTGCCGGTTGCTGTGCAAAAGGCAATGGAAGAGGCTCGCCGCAAGATGATCAAGGTGACGTTGAAGAACGGCACATTGCAGCATACAGTTACCGGTAAGCATGGCGCCTCCTCCGTGATGATCTCTCCGGCGAAAGACGGTACCGGCGTAATTGCTGGTGGCCCGATGCGTGCGATTTTTGAGGTCATGGGTGTGACTAATGTAGTCGCCAAGTCGAACGGTTCAACCAATCCATACAACATGGTTCGCGCCACGTTGGACGGCTTGTCTAAGATGAACACCCCGTCGGAAATCGCCGCCAAGCGTGGTAAATCCGTTGAAGAAATTCTGGGTTGAGGTGATCTGAATGGCAAACACAATTAAAGTGAAACTGGTCAAAGGTTTGATCGGTACGCGCCAGGACCACCGTGCGACAGTGCGTGGACTCGGCCTTCGTCGTGTAAATTCGGTATCGGAACTTCAGGACACGCCGGCAATTCGCGGCATGATCAACAAGGTTTCGTATCTCGTGAAAGTGGTGTCGTAAGCGTAGCGCTTGCGAACGGAGCAAATCATGGAATTGAATAACATCCAACCGGCAGACGGTGCAAAGCACGCTAAGCGTCGCGTCGGACGCGGTATCGGTTCTGGCTTGGGCAAGACTGCCGGCCGTGGCCACAAAGGGCAAAAATCCCGTTCAGGCGGTTTTCATAAAGTCGGTTTTGAAGGCGGACAGATGCCGCTGCAGCGTCGTCTGCCGAAGCGTGGCTTCAAGTCGCTTGCGACACCGTTCAAGGCAGAGGTTCGTTTGAGTGACCTCGAGAAGCTGCCGGTTGCGGAAGTAGACATGCTTGCGTTGAAGCAGGCTGGCTTGGTTTCCGAGTTGGCGCGCGTTGTACGCGTCATCAAGGCAGGTGAAATCAGCAAAAAAGTTGCGATCAAAGGTTTGATCGCGACAAAGGGCGCCAAGGCTGCCATTGAAGCTGCTGGTGGTTCGGTTGCGTAAGCAATCGGTTTGTTCGGAGCGATAATTGGCGACGACACCGCAACTCGCGAAAAGCGCTGCAAGTGGCTTTCCTTGGGGACGCCTTTGGTTTTTACTTGCCGCGTTAATTGTATATCGTATCGGTGCTCATATTCCGGTGCCTGGTATTGATCCGAGCCAGTTGGCAGAATTGTTTAAGCAAAACCAAGGCGGTATCTTGGGTATGTTTAATATGTTCTCTGGTGGTGCTCTTTCCCGCTTCACGATTTTTGCGCTAGGGATCATGCCATATATTTCGGCATCGATCATTATGCAGTTGATGTCGATAGTATCGCCGCAACTCGAGGCGCTGAAGAAGGAAGGCGAGGCTGGACGCCGCAAGATTACCCAGTACACGCGCTATGGGACGCTGGTGTTGGCAACGTTTCAGGCTCTGGGCATCGCGGTTGCACTGGAGTCGCAGCCGGGGCTTGTGATTGATCCTGGTCTTGCGTTTCGATTCACTAGCGTAGTGACGCTGGTGACCGGCACGATGTTTTTGATGTGGTTGGGCGAACAAATAACTGAGCGCGGGTTAGGGAACGGTATCTCGATCATTATTTTTGCCGGTATCGCTGCTGGATTACCAAATGCAGTCGGTGGCTTGTTTGAGCTGGTACGAACTGGTTCGATGAATGCACTATCCGCCATCCTGATTTGTATCATTGTTGCGGCAGTCACATTCTTGGTTGTGTTTATTGAGCGTGGCCAGCGCAAGATTTTGGTCAATTACGCAAAACGCCAAGTCGGAAACAAGATTTATGGTGGTCAAAGTAGTCATTTGCCGCTTAAGCTAAATATGGCTGGTGTGATTCCACCGATTTTCGCTTCGTCGATTATTCTTTTTCCTGCGACGATTACAAGTTGGTTCACATCGGGTGAGACGAATAACGCCTTTGTTCGCTTTTTGAAAGATCTGGCGGCCTCTTTGGCCCCGGGCGAGCCGGTTCATGCGTTATTGTATGCAGTTGCAATTGTGTTTTTCTGCTTTTTCTACACCGCTTTGGTATTTAACAGTAAAGAAACTGCGGATAATTTAAAGAAGAGTGGTGCGTTTGTTCCAGGCATTCGTCCTGGTGACCAGACGGCACGATACATCGACAAGATTCTCATGCGTCTGACGCTGGTTGGGGCTGTGTACATTACGCTAGTGTGTTTATTGCCGGAATTTTTAATTGCACGCTGGAAAGTGCCGTTCTATTTTGGTGGTACTTCGCTGTTGATTATCGTTGTTGTAACGATGGATTTCATGGCGCAGGTGCAAAACTACGTGATGTCGCAACAATACGAATCACTGCTCCGTAAAGCGAATTTCAAGGGTGGTATGCCTACGCGATAGCCGCGGCAGGGAAGCCTAGAAGAACGAGCAGAGCGAATGGCAAAAGACGACGTAATTCAGATGCAGGGTGAGATTCTTGAGAATCTTCCGAATGCAACTTTTCGAGTCAAGTTGGAAAACGGGCATGTAGTTCTCGGACATATCTCTGGCAAAATGCGCATGAACTACATTCGTATTTTGCCGGGTGATAAAGTAACGGTCGAACTGACGCCATATGATTTGAGCCGGGCACGTATTGTGTTCCGTACGAAGTAAGTAAAGTAACCAAAAGCGGAAAGAAAGAGGGCGAAAATGAAAGTGCTCGCATCAGTCAAGCGGATTTGCCGCAACTGCAAGATCATCAAGCGCAAGGGCGTAGTTCGTGTTATTTGCACGGAACCGCGCCATAAGCAGCGCCAAGGTTAATTAAGGTTATTGATCGAGGAATAACGAATGGCACGTATTGCAGGGGTGAATATCCCCAATCACCAACACACCGTTATCGGCTTGACAGCGATTTATGGTATCGGCCGTCCGCGCGCGCAAGAAATCTGCGAGCAGACGGGTGTTCTGACCACGAAAAAGGTCAAGGATCTAGACGATAACGAGCTGGAAAAGCTACGCGACGCAATCGGCAAGTTCGTCGTCGAAGGTGACCTGCGTCGCGAAGTCTCGATGAATATTAAGCGGCTGATGGATTTGGGTTGCTACCGAGGCTTGCGTCATCGTAAAGGGCTGCCTGTTCGTGGCCAACGTACGCGTACCAATGCCCGCACCCGTAAGGGGCCGCGTAAGGCAGCGCAATCGCTGAAGAAATAAGCCAGCGTAGTTTGACTCGTTGTCGGATTCAAGGAAACCAAAATGGCAAAAGCCCCGAATAACGCCGCCGCAGCACGCGCGCGTAAGAAAGTTAAAAAGAACGTTGCTGAAGGCATTGCTCATGTGCATGCCTCTTTCAACAATACCATTATCACCATAACTGACCGTCAAGGTAATGCCTTGTCTTGGGCAACGTCCGGTGGCGCAGGCTTCAAGGGCTCGCGTAAGTCGACTCCGTTTGCTGCTCAGGTTGCTGCCGAAGCAGCTGGCAAGGTCGCAATCGAGTGCGGTGTTAAGAACTTGGAAGTTCGCATTAAGGGCCCGGGACCGGGTCGTGAATCTGCGGTTCGTGCATTGAATAACCTTGGAATCAAGATCACTCAGATCCAAGATGTGACGCCAGTACCGCACAATGGCTGCCGACCACCGAAGCGTCGTCGTATTTAATTTGCAATTGTTGTAACGCAGTAATCTGCCCGCCAAAGACCTTGGCGGGTTTTGTTCTTAAGACCACTGTCTGACTGTAACTAAGTCAGACTAGCGCCTGGCAAATCAATTCTAGATTTTTTCGGGGCGTCATTTTATAAAAGGAAATTAACGTGGCACGTTATATCGGACCCAAAGCTAAACTCTCGCGCCGTGAAGGCACCGATCTGTTCCTGAAGAGCGCCCGGCGCTCGCTTGATTCCAAGTGCAAGCTTGATTCCAAACCGGGTCAGCATGGCCGTACCTCTGGCGCTCGCACTTCCGATTATGGCAACCAGTTGCGCGAAAAGCAGAAGGTCAAGCGCATGTACGGCATTCTTGAGCGTCAGTTCCGTCGTTATTTTGCTGAAGCCGATCGCCGCAAGGGCAACACCGGTGAAAACTTGCTGAAGCTGCTTGAATCGCGCCTTGACAACGTTGCTTATCGTATGGGCTTTGGTTCGACCCGCGCAGAAGCGCGCCAGTTGGTCAGCCACAAAGCATTCACGGTTAACGGTGAAGTTGTTAACATTGCGTCCTTCCAGGTTAAAGCTGGCGATGTAGTTGCTGTCCGCGAAAAGGCCAAAAAACAAGCGCGGATCATCGAGGCGCTGTCTTTGGCTGAGCAAAGCAGCATGCCATCGTGGGTGGCGGTTGATTCCAAAAAAATGGAAGGCACCTTCAAGTCGATGCCGGATCGCACGGAAATCGCCAATGACGTCAATGAGTCGCTGATCGTCGAACTGTATTCCCGTTAATTTCTCCCTGGCTGCCTCATTCATTTGATGAGGCAGCTTTTTTGTAATGCCATCAGCCTTATCGGTGTAACGAGCCGAGGGTATTGAAAAGGACATTTCATGCAAAACAGTCTGTTGAAACCCCGTATTATCGAAGTTGAGGCGCTTGGCGCCGGTCATGCCAAAGTCGTTATGGAGCCGTTCGAACGTGGCTATGGGCATACGCTCGGAAATGCGCTTCGTCGCGTTCTGCTTTCATCAATGGTTGGCTACGCTCCGACTGAAGTCACTATCGCTGGTGTGGTGCATGAGTACTCGTCGCTCGACGGCGTTCAGGAAGATGTCGTTGACATGCTGCTGAACTTGAAGGGTGTCGTTTTCAAGCTGCATAACCGCGATGAAGTTACCTTGACTTTGAAGAAGGATGGCGAAGGTGCGGTACTTGCATCTGATATCGATCTGCCGCATGACGTCGAACTGATCAATCCGGACCATATAATCGCGCATCTCACAGCTGGCGGTAAGCTGGATATGCAGATCAAGGTGGAAAAGGGTCGCGGCTACGTACCTGGCAACGTTCGTCGCTTGTCGGAAGATGCGAATAAAACCATTGGTCGCATCATTCTCGATGCCTCATTCTCGCCGGTGCGCCGCGTCTCCTACGCTGTTGAATCCGCTCGCGTCGAGCAGCGTACTGACCTTGATAAACTGGTGATGAATATCGAGACCAACGGCGTTATTTCGCCGGAAGAAGCGATTCGTCAGTCGGCGCGTGTGCTGGTTGACCAGTTGAATGTGTTTGCGGCACTGGAAGGTACTGAAGCGGCTGCCGAGGCTCCCTCGCGCGCTCCGTCTGTGGATCCGATTTTGCTGCGTCCGGTCGATGATCTCGAACTTACCGTTCGTTCCGCAAACTGCCTCAAGGCCGAGAACATTTACTACATTGGCGATCTGATTCAGCGTAGCGAGAATGAGCTGCTCAAAACGCCGAATCTGGGTCGCAAGTCGCTGAATGAAATCAAGGAAGTTCTGGCATCTCGCGGACTTACCTTGGGCATGAAGCTCGAAAACTGGCCGCCGGCTGGCCTGGAGAAGTAATATGAGTCGGGGGCGGTTATAATGCCGCTCCTGCTTGATACGGCAGTACTTTAACAACACGAATTACCGGCCCGCGACACGCTACTGCGTGACCGATAGAAGAGCTGGGTCTAAAACTCAAAACTGAAAGGAAATATCATGCGTCACCGTCACGGTCTTCGTAAACTTAATCGTACTTCTGCGCACCGCCTTGCGATGTTGCGTAACATGACTGTATCCCTTCTTCGCCACGAAGCTATCAAGACAACGCTGCCGAAAGCAAAGGAACTGCGTCGCGTCGTCGAGCCGATTCTGACCCTTGGCAAGACTGATAATCTTTCGAACAAGCGCTTGGCATTTAGCCGTCTGCGCGATCGCGAAATCGTCGTTAAGCTGTTTTCCGAACTGGGTCCGCGTTATGCAAACCGTAATGGTGGCTATCTGCGTATTTTGAAGATGGGCTTCCGTCAAGGTGACAATGCACCGATGGCGTTCGTTGAACTTGTCGATCGTCCGGAAATCAGCGACGAAACAGCAGTGGCAGCTGCCGAGTAATCAACAAGCTCGAGCAGTTTCGCCAGAAATGATAAAAGCCAGGCAATGCCTGGCTTTTTGCTTTATCAGAGCCCTTGCCATAGGTGTTTGCGAAAAAGCTAACTGGCGTAGGTAGCGGTTAGTAATCTTCCATACATCACTGGCTTGAGCAGGACCTGATGTCTTTGGGGTTTTTACCAGCACAGATCATTTTTAATCGGTTATGGAAGTCGTTTGCTGGTGATGAATGGCAGGCCGAAGATGAATCCCCCACCTGCAGCAAGTCAAATTCGCATCACTGATAGGACAAGATGCTCTTCGGAGCATGGAGTACCATTGCGGCATGGTTGATTCCGGTATTTTGTCTGTCGCAAATTTGCGCAAATCATACGGCAATGGTGCGGCGAGAAGCATTGTTGTTGATGGCTTGTCGTTCGAACTCCGTCGCGGTGAATGCTATGGTTTGCTTGGGCCAAATGGTGCAGGTAAAACGACTACCTTGCGGCTTTGCCTGGGCTTGACAGTTCCAGATAGCGGCCAAATTTCTCTGATTGGTAAACCTGTTCCTGCAGAGGCTCGACCGGCGCGTCTGCGGGTGGGAGTGGTGCCACAAGCAGATAATCTTGATCCGGATTTTACGGTGACGGAAAACCTGCTGGTGTTTGGCCGCTATTTCGGAATGCGCGACGAACAAATCCGGGCGCGTACTCCGGGGCTTCTTGAATTTGCCAATCTGACGGCAAAGAAAGATGCAAATATCGGCGAACTGTCCGGCGGCATGAAACGGCGCCTGACGCTGGCTCGTGCATTGATTAACGATCCCGATCTGATCTTCATGGACGAGCCGACCACAGGACTTGATCCACAGGCGCGACACATGATCTGGGACCGTCTCAAGTCCTTGCTTGGGGAGGGCAAGTCCATACTGCTGACGACCCATTTTATGGATGAGGCCGAGCGTTTATGTGATCGGCTGGCCGTCATTGATCATGGCAAGATGATCGCGGAGGGGACGCCGCGTGATCTCATTCGGCAACATATTGAAGCGGAAGTGGTCGAAGTGTACGGTGATAACGCGCGTTCTTGGGCAGGATCGGAAGGTAGGCCAAGGGCGGGGCGGATAGAGGTGAGCGGTGAAACGTTTTTTTGCTATACCAATAATGCCCAGGCGATCCTGCAGTCCTTGCAGGGCCGGCTTGGCGTTCGCTATCTGCATCGCCCGGCGAACCTTGAGGATCTGTTTTTGAAATTGACCGGACGGGAAATGAGAGATTGACATGAGCCTTGCCGTCTATGCCATGCCCACATTTTCACTGCGCTTTTTCCCTGTGTGGCAGCGCAATTTCCTCGTGTGGAAAAAACTGGCGTTTGCGAGTGTTCTTGGCAATATAGCGGAGCCGCTTATTACTCTGATCGCGTTTGGTTACGGTCTTGGGAGTTTGTTAAGCACCATTGAGGGCATGCCCTATATTCAGTTTCTTGCATCCGGATCGATTTGCATGTCGGTCATGATGGCGGCCTCCTTCGAGTCACTTTATTCAGCATTTTCGCGGATGCATGTTCAGAAAACATGGGATGCCTTATTGAACGCGCCGCTTGCACTGGATGATGTGGTTCTGGCAGAAATGCTATGGGCGGCAACCAAGTCCCTGTTCTCCGGGCTAGCCATCATGCTGGTGATCTTCATGCTCGGAATCGGCCTGCATCCGTACACGCTTATCGTTCCGCCACTCTTGTTTTTGATTGGAATGACCTTTGCATCAATAGGGCTGATCATCAATGCATTAGCGCGCGGGTATGATTTTTTCACTTACTATTTCACCCTGGTCCTGACTCCAATGATTTTCCTGTCCGGGGTTTACTATCCGACGGCGCAATTACCTCCGTGGCTGCAGCTTTTTTCCGAAGTCCTGCCGCTTGGTGCTGCGGTCAATCTGATCCGGCCTTTGCTACTGGGCCGGTGGCCGGCAGATCCATGGTGGAATCTTGGCATACTGGGTTTCTACTGTGCTGCAGGTTTTTATGCAGCAATGGTGTTGACGCGGCGCCGGCTATTAAAATAGGTCGTCATATGAGGGAAGTGATGCCCCAAGCGCTGCTGGTTTTAGTGAACGTGCCGGACGAAAATGTCGCGCATGCTATTGCGCGCGCGGTTGTCGAACAGGGGCTTGCCGCCTGTGTCAACCTGCTGCCTGCCGTGCGGTCCGTGTACCGTTGGCAGGGGGCTGTGGAAGAGGCGACCGAAATCACTTTGATGATTAAGACGGTAGAGGCGCGATACGCTGAACTGGAAAAAGTGATCGCGACAATGCATCCATATGATGTGCCTGAAATAATTGCGTTGCCGATCGTGGCAGGTTTGGCTGAATACCTCGGTTGGGTTGCCGGGGAAACGAAAAAGGATGTGCATGTTTAGCTTGCTTAAACAATCTCGATTGTTCGTATCGCCCCAACGGCTGGTGGCTCTCGTCTTGTCGGGCTTGGCTTTATTGTTTTCATCGGTTTCTCATGCCGAAGAGGACTTCCTTGCGCCGGAGGCCGCCTTTAAGTTTTCTGCAAGGATGCTTGATGCGCAAACCGCAGAGATCAAGTACGAGATTGCCGATGGCTATTACATGTATCGGGAGTCATTGGCATTCAAGTCTGATGACGCAAAAATCGGGGCGCCTGTTATACCCGCAGGAAAAGTGAAGTTCGACGAGACCTTTCAGAAAGATGTCGAGACTTATCGCAAGTCGGTTGTCATTACCATTCCGGTCGAGGCAAGCGGTGATTTCACCCTGAAGGCGACCGGGCAGGGATGTGCGGACAAGGGACTGTGCTATCCACCAATGGAGTCGAAGGCAAGCCTATCGCCAAGCAAGGGCTCGGCGGCGACCGATGGCGCATCGGGTTTCATGAAGACGTCGTCTGTCACGACGGACGATTCCGAGATGGGCAGAATTGAAGCATCCCTCAAGAGCGGCAAATTGCTGGCGATATTGCCGCTCTTTCTGCTGCTTGGACTGGGACTGGCATTTACGCCGTGTGTGTTGCCGATGGTCCCGATCCTGTCGTCTATCATCATCGGCGAAGGTCAACGGGTTAGTCGCACGCGCGGATTTGCTCTGTCGGTTGCATACTCGCTCGGCATGGCGCTGGTCTACACCGGACTCGGCATTGCGGCAGGCCTGATTGGAGAAGGCCTGGCGGCAGCATTGCAGAATCCCTGGGCATTGGGTGCATTCGCCTTTTTGATGGTGTTGCTGTCGCTATCTATGTTCGGCTTTTACCAGTTGCAGGTCCCGGCTGCAATTCAGACCCGGCTGGTGCGGGCTTCTGAGCGCCAATCTTCGGGCAAAATGGCTGGCGTTTTCGTAATGGGGGCAATTTCCGCATTGATTGTGGGCCCGTGTGTTGCCGCCCCCTTGGCCGGTGCCTTGCTCTATATAAGCCAGACGCGCGACGTGGTGATCGGGGGCAGTGCGTTGTTTGCGATGGCGACCGGAATGAGCGTGCCCCTGCTGCTTATCGGGGTCTCTGCCGGCACCTTGCTGCCGCGTGCAGGCGCATGGATGGATGCAGTCAAGTTCTTCTTCGGCGTCATGATGCTGGGGCTGGCTTTGTGGATCATCACGCCGGTCATTCCGGGGTGGATTCCGATGGCAGGGTGGGCGGTGCTGGGGCTCGCGTATGGCAGCTACCTGCTATGGATCAAGCAATGGGGCTGGATATCAAAGGTATTTGGCTTGCTCTTTACCGTATTCGGCCTGATCCAGCTGGTGGGTGTAGTTACCGGAGGAAGTGATGCACTGGAGCCGCTGGCGCATCTGAGCGCCAGTTCGCACAAGGTGGAATTCAAGCGTGTCAAATCTGTCGCTGAGCTGGACGCTGCATTGGCGCAGGCAAATGGCAAAACGGTCATGCTCGATTTTTATGCAGACTGGTGCGTGTCATGCAAGGAGATGGAAAAGCTGACGTTCTCGGACGCTCGCGTTCAAAAACATTTTTCGGACATGGTGCTGCTGCAGGCGGATGTGACTGAGAATAACAGCGACGATAAGGACTTGCTCAAGCGTTTCAAGTTGTTCGGGCCGCCGGGCATCATCTTTTTTGACAAGCAGGGGAAAGAAATCCAGGGTGGCCGGGTAATCGGTTATCAGGATGCAGAAAAATTCCTGAGGTCCCTGGCACTGGCTGCGAGCTTCTGATTGCGGAGCGGGGCGCAGCTCGGTGCAATACATCGCAATTCGGGCACTGGTCGACTCCGCTACATCACTAGCGATTGCAAATACGCCCGCCCATCATGGCGGGCGTATTCTTATTCTTCGCTGTCCACCGACTGATCGTGCAGATAACGCTTGCGGCGAAAGAAAAATAGCAGGAACGCCACGACCGCCACCATCAGTCCCATTGTGATCCAGAAGCCGGCCTTATCCTTCAGCAGGGGCATTTCAGCGAAATTCATGCCGAAGATTCCTGTAATCAGTGTGAGCGGCATGAACAGTGCGGTAATCACGGTCAGCGTGCGCATGATTTCACTGGTCCGGTGCGACATGGCCGAGAAGTGAATTTGTACCGCCGATTCGATGGTCGATTCCAGTCGTTGTGCATGACTTAATACGCGCGTGATGTGTTCCATCACATCGTTGACCCGCACGAGGAGCAAGTCACCAGCGCGGCCGTTCTCCCGGTCATCCTGATTGTCCACCAGGTAGTCCCGCAATTCCTGCATGGCGTCACGCTGGCCTTCGCATAAGTGATCGAGCTTGCGCAATTCGATGCGCGCATCCAGCAAGGCGGTCCAGTCGTTGAACGGGCTGCGCGGATTAAGCAGCGCGCGCTGCCAACGATCGATCTGGCCGGTGAGCGGCTGGCGCAGTGCAAGGTATTGATCGACCAGAGCATTCAAAAGGCGCAGCATCAGTTCGGCTGGCGAAGAAGGCGGGCGGGACGTGTATGTACTGCCATCGCGCTTGCCTTTCGTTTCGAGCAGGCGGTTACGGGTGGCGTCGATGGTGCGGCTGTTGGCGGCATGTACGGTGACCAGCGCATGATCCATCAATAGAAAGGTTACCGGCTTGGTCGCCAGCTTGGTCAATGCCGGCGGAATCCTGCGTTTTTTGCCTGTATCCGCTTCCGTTTCGGGTTTGTCATTGCTGCCATCCAGTGCCAGTTTGCGAAATACCACCATTGCATAGTCCTGCGTTGAATCGAAATACGACGGATGCGCAAGATTGACCGCATCCGACAGATGCAGGTCGTATACATGGATGCCGGTGGCCCGCTGCACTGTGTTCTGCCACGCGGCCGGATCTGCAGCGACTTCGTCATGACATACATCGAGCCAGAGAAAGCCATCCGTCGGGACGGGGCCGGATGGGGCAGTGAGTTGGACAACGCGGTTTTGACTGATGTGGAAAATATCCATGAGTACATGCAAGGTAGTGTGATTGCCTTGTCAATGGTAGTCGAAACAGCGGGAAAAGCGTGCCTGAAGTTTTCAGGTGATGGCGGACGGCGGGAAGAAGTGACGGCTTCGCCGAGCCGTCACCGGAGGCTTGATACCTGATTAAGCGAGCTTCAGTTGTCGCGCAATGTCGCGGGCAAAATAGGTCAGGACGCCATCCGCACCGGCTCTCTTGAACGACAGCATGGCTTCCATCATGGTCTTGTCGTGATCGAGCCAGCCGTTCTGTGCTGCGGCCTTGATCATCGCGTATTCGCCGCTGACCTGATAAGCGAAGGTCGGCACCTTGAATTCATCCTTGACGCGCCGCACGATGTCCAGATACGGCATGCCGGGTTTGACCATGACCATGTCGGCGCCTTCGGCGAGATCGAGCGCTACTTCACGCAAGGCTTCGTTGCTATTGGCCGGGTCCATCTGATACGTGGCCTTGCTGCCCTTGCCGAGATTGGTAGCCGACCCGACAGCATCACGGAATGGGCCGTAAAACGCCGACGCATACTTGGCCGAATACGCCATGATGCGCGTGTAAATGAAGTTGTTTGCTTCCAGCGCAGTGCGGATTGCGCCGATGCGTCCGTCCATCATGTCGGATGGAGCAACAATGTCCACGCCAGCTTCTGCTTGTGCCAGCGCCTGTTTGACGAGGATGGCGCTGGTTTCATCATTCAGCACATAACCGTCGGCATTGATCACGCCGTCCTGGCCGTGGCTGGTATAGGGGTCGAGCGCCACATCCGTCAGGATGCCGAGTTCAGGGAAACGCTGTTTCAGTTCACGGACCGCGCGCGGCACGAGTCCATTGGGATTGATTGCTTCGATGCCATCCGGGGTTTTCAGGGAAGGATCGATGACCGGAAACAGAGCAAGGACCGGAATGCCGAGCGCCACACAATCTTCTGCCACACCCAGCAATTGATCCACGGACAATCGTTCCACTCCGGGCATTGAAGCAACTTGCTCACGCTGATTCTTGCCGTCCAGAATAAAAACCGGATAAATCAAATCGGCAGGAGTGAGCACGTGCTCACGCATCATGGCGCGCGAAAATGCATCTTTGCGCATGCGGCGCATGCGGACGGCAGGGAAATTACTGGTGGATGAGGAATGTGACATGACGTTTTTTCGGTAAATTAAGCGCAGTTGAATAAAGTTTGTACAAATCCGTGAAACTTTTCCAGTCCGGCCCTATCTGAGAAGGAGGTGATCATTCACCTCCCGCTTCTCCTCCCTGAGCGGGGCCTATCGTGGCATTAGCGATAAGGCGTTACTGCCCTGGAGATCTTCCCCTTTCTCCAGGGTTTTTTTTGTCCTGAAGAAACCCATTAGGGAGCATTGCCATTGTCGGGCTCTTGCTCGGCTTCTTCCGTCAACCCCAGTAAATCCTGAATGCGGGCGGTTGCCTCATCGATGCCCGTCCTTTTCAGGGCCGAGAACAGCTGAACCGTAAATGGGAAAGGCTGACCCTGCTCGTCAACATAGCTCTTCAATACGGTGCTCGCAAGGCGCAATGCATTGGTCGATTCGTTCCGATTCAGTTTATCGGCCTTGGTTAACAGGCAATGCACCGGTTTTCCTGTCGGCGCAAACCACTCCAGCATTTGAATGTCCAGGTCGGTAAATGGACGGCGCGAGTCCATGATGAGCACCAGGGCTGTCAGTTGTTCGCGCGCCTGAATATAGGCGCCGAGCAGCTCATTCCAGTGCACTTTGGCCTCGCCGGGCACTTCCGCATAGCCGTAACCGGGCAAATCAACCAGCAATGCACGGATCTCATCCACCTTGGTCGGGTCTTTGCGATGCTGGCCAACATGCGCGCCGCCGATTGAAAAATAATTAATATGCTGCGTACGGCCAGGTGTTTTTGATGCAAAAGCCAGTTTCTTCTGGTTGCAAAGAATATTGAGTGCCGTGGATTTGCCGGCATTCGAGCGGCCGGCAAAGGCGATTTCCGGGACCTGCGTTTTTGGCAAATCACGGAGATGGTTCACCGTGGTGAAGAAACGGGCTTGCCAAAGTAAGGACATAGTATGGGGAGAAAATGCAGCAAGGGAGGCGAAAATGCCGGAAAGCTATTGTACAATAAGGGGTTGTGTGTCGTTACGTCATACAGGCTCGACACACAGATAATAATAGACCGCCGCTATCGGCCAGAATTTTAATTTCAAGTCCTCAGGGTGTTTGAATGAACCGTGCGTTTTTACCGTTTGTGAAGTCCTTGTTTGTCGCGATGCTGGCCGTTTCTTCCATCGCAAATGCGGCAGAAGAAAAAGCAGCTCCCAAGGTTGACCTCGCCAAGGGCGAAGCGCTGTACAACAATGGCGATCCCGCCCGTGGCGTTCTGGCGTGCGTCGGCTGCCATGGTGCCGCTGGCAATTCCACCATCACGCAAAACCCGAAGCTCGCAGGGCAACATCCTGAGTACGTCGCCAAGCAATTGGTCGACTTCAAGACCCCGCAACGCAACAACCCGATCATGAGCGGTATTGCGGCAGGCTTGAATCCGGAGGATATGAAGAATATCGCAGCCTACCTCGAGAAGCAGGCGCCGCAACCCGGCGCAGCGAAGAACAAGAACACGGTTGAGCTGGGCAAGAAGATTTACCGCGGCGGCATTGCTGAAAAGAAAGTGCCTGCCTGCGCAGCTTGTCATGGTCCGACCGGTGCCGGTATCCCGGCGCAGTTTGCCCGCCTGGCTGGCCAGCATCAGGATTACACTACAGCGCAATTGACTGCTTTCCGTTCGGGGGCGCGTACCAATAGTGTGCAGATGACAACCATTTCCAAGCGTATGCTGGATGAGGAAATCCAGGCTGTGTCAGACTATATCGCCGGCCTGAAATAAGAGTACACGGTAGTACAACAAAACAGATGGAGGGGGTGGCAAATGCCACCCCCTTTGCTTTTGAAGAATAGAGAAATGAACGTTAGCACTTCCGGATTGCAGTTGAAGACCAGGCGCCGCTGGCTGGCTGAAGCAATAGAGCTGATTTCATCGATGCGTTTTGCGATCAGTCTGCTGACGGTGATCGCGATTGCCTCAGTCATCGGTACCGTGTTGAAGCAGAACGAGCCGATGCCCAATTACGTCAATCAGTTCGGCCCGTTCTGGTTCGAGGTGTTCGACAAGCTGGGCTTGTACGCGGTGTACTCGGCATGGTGGTTCCTGCTCATCATGGCCTTTCTGGTGGTATCAACGACTCTTTGTATCGTCCGCAACACGCCGAAGATGCTGCGCGACATGCGCAGCTGGCGCGAGAATGTGCGCGAGCAGTCGCTGCGCAATTTTCATCACAAACTGGAATGGAGCAGTGCGGCGCCGCTGGATGCCTGCACGCAGCAGCTTGCACATCGCGTGGCCGCTTCTGGCTACAAGCTCAAAATCGTCGAGAAAGATAACGCGCGCTTGATTGCCGCCAAGCGGGGCTCTGCTAATAAATGGGGCTACATCTTCGCCCACAGTGCGATCGTGATCATCTGTATCGGCGGCTTGCTGGATTCCGATCTGCCGATACGCTTCCAGCTTTGGTTTAGCGGCAAGACGCCTTTTTCCGGTGGCGGCGTGATCGCGGATATTCCGGCACAGCATCGGCTGGGGATTGGCAATCCAACTTTCCGTGGCAATACGTTCATTCCCGAGGGGGCAACCAGCAACACGGCAGTCATTCCGCAGAAGAGCGGCGTTCTGGTTCAGGAATTGCCGTTTTCAATCCAGTTGAAGAAATTCATTATTGAGCATTATTCGACCGGCATGCCGAAGCTGTTTGCCAGCGATGTGGTGGTGCGTGACAGCGAGACTGGCAAAACATTTGAAGCGACGATCAAAGTTAACGAGCCGCTGATCTACAAGGGCATCGCCTTGTATCAATCCAGTTTCGACGATGGCGGCAGCAAACTGAAACTGACTGCTTATCCGATGGCCGGCGCCCAAAAGGCGAGCTTTCCGTTTGCGGGGGAGGTTGGCAGCTCCACCCCGCTCGGAAGCAACGCCGAATACACGGTGGAGTGGACCGGCTTTCGCTCGTTCAATGTCGAGAACATGACGGAGAACGGGCAGGATACGCGTGCGGTGGATATGAATAAGAGCTTCAATGAAAAATTCGCAGCCGGTCTAAACAAGCAACTTGGTTCGGCCGCGAGAAATCCGAAGAACAAGGATTTGAAGAATGTCGGCCCCAGCATCCAGTACAAGCTGCGTGACAAGACCGGACAGGCGCGCGAATATCATAACTATATGCTGCCGGTGTCGCTCGACGACATGTCCGTGTTCCTGACAGGTATGCGTAATTCGCCGAACGAGGAATTCCGCTATCTGCGGATTCCTGCTGACGACAAGGGGACCGTGCAAGAATGGGGACGCTTGCGCGCCGCACTGTTCGATTCCACGCTGCGCGCGCAGGCAGCACAGCGCTTCGCGCAGCAGGCCATGCCGAACACCCGACCGGATGCGGCAAACCTGCGTAATCAGTTACAGGCATCGGCCTTGCGCGGACTGGAAGTCTTTGCTGGCGACGATAAAGAAGCGGGCTATTTCGCGGTAGCGAAGTTCCTTGAAAAAGTGCCTGTTGCGGAGCAGGAAAAGACCGCTGCCATTTTCATGCGAATCCTGAACGGTTCCCTGTGGGAGCTTTGGCAGGTCGCGCGTGAACAGGATGACTTGCAGCCGCTTGCGGCGGATGAAAAGCATATGCGCTTTCTGCAGCTTGCCACGAATGCGATGTCGGATGCGACGCTTTATGGTGCACCAGTCTATCTGCAACTCAATGAATTCCAGGAAGTCAAAGCTTCTGTGCTTCAGGTGACGCGTTCGCCCGGCAAGAATATTGTGTACCTCGGCTGTCTGTTCCTGACCATTGGCGTGTTCGCCATGTTCTACATCCGGGAACGACGCCTGTGGATCTGGCTTAAGCCCGATGGCGCTGGCCAGACACATGCGCTGATGGCATTAAGTACGCAGCGTAAGACACTGGATTTCGAGAAAGAATTTGAAACCTTGAAAGTGCAATTGGTGCAACCGGCAAAACCGGCATAAGCAGCAAGGCCAATACCGACACACCCGGAGAACATGATGGAACTGACTCAATCACAAACCTATGCAGCACCGCCAGGCCTTTTCAAGCGCTTGTCGATCATTGACTGGCTGTATGCAGCAGCATTGGCGGCAGGGGCGCTGTTTGCGTTCAACCGTTTTGGCGCCTATATGGACGGGTACGAGAAATCGATGCTGCTGTTGTCTGTTCCCACCTTCGCCTGGCTCGGTTGGCAATGGAAGCCGGTGCGCGGGCTGATGGCCTTGCTGGCGGTGCTGGCATTGGCGGCGATCGCGCTGTATGGCGGCGCGCTGGATGCGGCAAACAGCAAATTCTTTCTGAAATACGCGCTGTCGAGCCAGTCTGCCATCCTGTGGATGAGTACCCTGTTCTTTCTGTCGACGCTGTTTTACTGGGGCGGCCTCATTACCCGCTCGGATTTCGGCGGCGCGGTCGGCAGCAAACTCTCATGGGCGGCGGTCGTGCTCGGATTCACTGGCATGCTGGTACGCTGGTACGAGTCCTATCTGGTCGGTGTCGATGTCGGACACATTCCCATCTCCAACCTGTATGAAGTCTTCGTTCTGTTCTCCCTGATTACGGCGTTGTTCTACCTGTATTACGAAGAGCATTACGAAACCCGTCAGCTTGGTCCCTTCGTGTTGCTGGTGATTTCCGCTGCGGTTGGATTCTTGCTTTGGTACACCGTCAGCCGCGAGGCGGCCGAAATCCAGCCCCTGGTGCCTGCATTGCAAAGCTGGTGGATGAAGATTCATGTGCCGGCCAACTTCATCGGTTATGGTACTTTTGCGTTGGCCGCCATGGTTTCCATGGCCTACCTGCTGAAATCGCATGGCATGCTGGTTGACCGCTTGCCTGCGCTGGAGGTGCTGGACGACATAATGTACAAGGCGATTGCGGTCGGCTTTGCATTTTTCACGATTGCCACCATTCTGGGCGCGCTATGGGCGGCAGAAGCCTGGGGCGGCTACTGGTCCTGGGACCCCAAGGAAACCTGGGCACTGATTGTCTGGCTCAACTATGCCGCCTGGCTGCATATGCGATTGATGAAGGGTTTGCGCGGCCATGTTGCTGCCTGGTGGGCTTTGGTCGGGCTGGTGGTGACGACATTCGCATTCCTCGGCGTCAACATATTCCTGTCGGGTTTGCATTCCTATGGTGAACTCTAAAAATTTTTCGCTACAGCGGGAATAAAACGTCCCGCTTGGCTGTTTACCGGATGTGCACCTGCACGCTTGATTAACCAGCCTAGCGAGGACTTCATGAAGACCCACTTCTCAATTGCAGCACCATTGCTGGCAGCCATTCTGGCCGGCAGCAGCGGCATGGCGTTGGCCGAGTCACCGGCCAAGGTAGCAAACGGCATGCTGACCAATTCCGCCGGCATGACGCTTTACACGTTCGACCGTGATAGCGCCGGCAATGGCAAGAGTGCCTGCAGTGGCCCCTGTGCCGCAAACTGGCCGCCGCTGATGGCAAAGGAAGGCGATCAGGCAAGTGGCGACTACAACATCATCAGCCGCGATGATGGCAGCAAGCAGTGGACATACAAGGGCAAGCCGCTTTATTTGTGGGCGAAAGACCAGAAGCCGGGAGACAAGTCCGGTGATGGTGTCAACAATGTCTGGCATATCGCCAAGCCGTAATTTTTCCTCCGCCCATGGCCGACTTCGCCGATGCGCTCGCATTGCAGATACCACGGCTGCGGCGCTATGCGCGCGCACTGACGCATGACGTTTCCTGGGCGGATGATTTGGTGCAGGATACGTTGGAACGTGCATTACAAAGGCGCTGGCTTTTTCACATCAATACCAATCTCACCGCCTGGCTGTTTACCATGCTGTACCGCTTGTATTTGAATGAAGTGCCGCGTCGTCTTGCGGCTCCGCCAGCGGGGGATATGCCGGAGCCGGTTGCGCCGGGCGATCCGGCATTGCAACTGGATATGCAGCGCGCACTGGCTAAGCTGAGTCCGGAGCATCGTGCCGTCATCGTGCTGGTCGGGCTGGAGCAGCAGAGTTATCAAGAGGTTGCGCAGATGCTGGATGTTCCGCTTGGCACAGTCATGTCGCGCCTGGCGCGCGCGCGTGAGCAGTTGCGCAAGCTGCTCTCCGGAGAGCCCACACCTGCATCATCGGCACAATTAACGCGGATTAAGTGATATGTCGAGTGCACCGATTTCCGAAGCCGAGTTGCACGCCCATGCTGATGGGCAAATGGAATCGGCGCGCCGCGCCGAAGTCGAGGCCTATCTGGCGGCCCATCCTGAGGCGGCTCTGCAAGTACAGCAATGGCAAGTGCAAAACCGGCAATTGCATATCGCTTATGACAGCGTCCTGAATGAGCCGATTCCCTTGCGCCTGACCACTGTCTTGAAGCCACGGCGCTGGCCGCGCGGCCTTGCTGCAGGCATTGCGTGGCTGAGTTGCGGTATTGCGGCAGGCTGGTTCGCGCATGCAGCAATGCAGCAAGCGAAGATGCCCACGGTCTTCGCGCAAAAGGCGCTGGTGGCTCACGTGCTATATACCGCCGAACAGCGCCATCCGGTTGAAGTTCCGGCGCAGCAGGAAGCGCATCTGGTTGCCTGGCTCTCCAAGCGCCTGAATGCGCCGATCCATGCGCCGAACCTGCAGGATCAGGGCTTTGCGCTGCTGGGCGGAAGACTATTGCCGGGTGATGGAACGTCGGGAGATGCGGCTCCGCTGGCACAGTTAATGTACGAATCGGCAAATGGCGAGCGCCTGACTTTGACGGTCCGGCATGTGTTGCAAGCGCAATCCGAAACCGGCTTCAAGGTGTTGGAGAAAGAGGGCGCGAGCGTGTTTTACTGGATCGACCGCGATTATGGTTATGCCTTGTCGGGGAGCATCGGCAAGACCCGACTGCTGTCGATTGCCCGCACGGTCGATGCCCAGCTTCGGCGCTGATCAAATTGGTGTAAGGTTTATCCGGTCACGTAAGACCAATGAGCATGCCTTTCACGACATCATGGAGCTGTCATGTTAATCAGACGTAATCCAAACGGCATCGACATTCCTTTCAATTCCGAAATCACGCCGCGCGCGATATTCGAGTCGCGGCGCACCTTCATCAAGCAACTTGCGCTCGGTTCGATCGCCGGCAGCGCCGTGGCCGACATGCTGATGCGCGAGGCGTTCGCGCAGTCTGCCGGCGCGCAAAAACTCGCGGCCAGCAGGAACCCCGCCTACGTGTTGATGGATAAGCCGACTGCGTACAAGGACGCAACCACGTATAACAACTTCTATGAATTCGGCACCGAGAAATCCGACCCGTCCGAATTTGCGGGGGTGCTCAAAACCAGGCCGTGGACCATCTCGATTGAAGGCGAAGTGAAAAAGCCGGTGACGCTTGATATCGATAGCCTGCTGAAACTGGCGCCGCTGGAGGAGCGCATTTACCGCCTGCGATGCGTCGAAGGCTGGTCAATGGTGATCCCGTGGATCGGCTATTCGCTCGCCGAACTGATCCGAAAAGTGGAGCCTAACGGCAATGCGAAGTATGTGGAATTCGTTACCCTCGCCGACAAGAAGCAGATGCCAGGCCTGCGCAGCCCGGTGCTGGAATGGCCCTACGTCGAAGGACTGCGACTGGACGAAGCAAACCATCCTTTGACTCTGCTGGCAGTCGGCATGTACGGCGAAGTGCTGCCGAACCAGAATGGCGCGCCGGTGCGGATCGTGGTGCCGTGGAAGTATGGTTTCAAGTCGGCGAAATCGATTGTGAAAATTCGCTTCACCCGCGACCAGCCGCGCACTGCATGGAACATCTCTGCGCCGCGCGAGTATGGTTTTTATTCCAACGTGAACCCGGAAGTCGATCATCCGCGCTGGTCGCAGGCAACGGAGCGGCGCATCGGCGAAGACAGTTTCTTCACCAGGAAGCGCAAGACGCTGATGTTCAACGGCTATGGCGATGTCGCTTCGCTCTACACCGGCATGGATCTGAAAAAGTTTTATTGACGCATATGTTCAACCCAACTCCGCGCCAACTTGCCGCAATCAAGACAGTCTTGTTCGGCGTGTGCCTGCTGCCCTTTGCACGCCTGGCACTGTTTACTTTTACTGACCGGCTTGGTGCCAATCCGATTGAATTCATCACGCGTAACACCGGCGACTGGACCCTGTACTTTCTCTGCCTGACGCTTGCCGTCACGCCGCTGCGCCGGCTGAGCGGAGCAAACTGGCTGATCCGGTTGCGGCGCATGCTGGGCTTATTTGTTTTCTTTTACGCGGCGCTGCATTTCACCACCTTCCTGTGGTTCGACCATTTCTTTGATATTGACGAAATGCTGAAGGATGTGGTGAAACGGCCGTTCATCACGGTGGGTTTTACTGCCTTCGTCTTGCTGATCCCGCTGGCGGCAACCAGTACCAATCGCATGATCAAGCGGCTTGGCGGCAAGCGCTGGCAATCATTGCATCGGATGATTTATCTGATTGCGCCGCTGGCGATCCTGCACTTCTGGTGGATGAAGGCGGGCAAGAACGATTTTGAACAGCCGATCCTGTTCGGCAGCATCCTCGCCTTGCTGCTGTTCTTGCGCGTGTACTGGAACGTGCTGTTGCCCAGAATGCAAAAGCGCCGGACTGAGCCGGCGCCTGTGTGAACTCTGCTGCGCTCAGGGCAGCAGGGATTCTTGGGCGAACAGTTCGCTTGGCGACTCGCGCTTGCGAATCAGATGCACTTTGTCGCCATCGACCATCACTTCGGCTGCGCGGCCGCGGGTATTGTAGTTCGATGACATCGTCATGCCGTAGGCGCCGGCCGACATGATCGCCAACAGGTCACCCTGTTCAATCGCCAGTGCACGCTCGCGCGCCAGCCAGTCACCGGATTCGCATACCGGGCCGACCACGTCATAAGTTTTTGCTGGCGTTGCACGCTGCTTCACCGGCTGCACGCCATGCCATGCCTCATACATTGCCGGGCGCATCAGGTCATTCATTGCCGCATTGACGATGGCAAAGTTTTTTTCTGCACCATGCTTCAAATATTCGACTTCGGTCAGCAGCACGCCGGCATTGCCGACGATGGAGCGACCCGGTTCGAACATCACTTGAATCGGCGTGCCCTTGTGATTCAGCAGGCGCCATTTGTCGATCTTCGCAAACAGGCGCGTCAGGTAATCGCCAACAGCGACCGGCTGGTCGCCGTTATAGGAAATGCCGATACCGCCGCCGATATCGAGGTGGTGCATGTGGATGCCTTCGATGGCAAGGCGGTCGACCAGTTCGCTCAGGCGGTCGAGCGCTTCCAGCAGCGGTGCGTCGTCCAGCAGTTGCGAACCGATATGGCAGTCGATGCCGGCCACGCGGATGTTTGGCAATGCTGCGGCCATCCGGTAGGCAGCGAGCGCTTCATCGTAGGCGATGCCGAACTTGTTTTCCTTCAGGCCGGTGGAAATGTACGGGTGGGTCTTCGCATCGACATTCGGGTTCACGCGCAGCGATACCGGCGCCTGCTTGCCCATCTCTCCGGCCACCTCGTTCAGGCGCTGCAGCTCGGCGGTCGATTCGACGTTGAAGCACAGGATATCGTGCGACAGCGCGAGACGCATTTCTTCATGGGTCTTGCCGACGCCGGAAAAAATCACCTTGTGCGGATCGCCGCCGGCAGCAATCACGCGCAGCAGTTCACCGCCCGAGACGATGTCGAATCCCGAGCCCAAGCGGCTCAGCAGGTTGAGTACCGCCAGATTGGAATTTGATTTGACGGAATAACACACCAGTGCGCCTGACTCGTCGCGGCGGTTTTCGCGGCAGGCATTTGCATAAGCGGAAAAATTTTCGACCAGTGCTGCCTTGGAATAGACATAGGTGGGGCTGCCGAATTGTTCCGCGATAGCGGTCAGGGCGGTATTTTCGGCATGCAGGACGCCGTTTTTATACGAAAAATGCGACATGGTAAGAAGCGACTATTTGGAGACTGGAGCTGCGCTGCCGGCAGGTGCCGGTGCAGTTTGCGCAGCAGGTACGGGAGCAGGCGTCTGCATCGGCACAGGCTTTGCCGGCAGGTAAAGCGGCCCCTTTTGACCACATCCCGCCAATGCGGCAACAACGAGAATGGCGCCAAGGTGCAACGGGTCAAGAAGGGACTTCACGATTAGAATCACGGTTTGGAGAAATTGATCGGAGTGTAGCATGACTGAATCGGAATTCCTGGCGCTGGCGGAACAGGTGCTGACCACCATCGAATCGGCGCTGGAGCGCTTATATGACGAGAGCGATCTTGACGTCGAGTGCAGCCGCAGCGGCAATGTGCTGGAAATCGAGTTTGTCGATAATGGTTCAAAAATCATCGTTAACAGCCAGGCACCAATGCAGGAAATGTGGGTTGCGGCAAAGTCCGGTGGTTTCCATTACCGATACGATAACGGCTGCTGGATCAATACGCGCGACCAGTCGGAGTTGTTTGCATCCTTGTCCAGGATGGTTAGCGAGCAGGGGGGTATGGCTGTTGTATTAAGCAGCCAAAAATAAAAAAGCCGGAAGCTGCAAGGGCAGGCTCCGGCTTTCATTGTCGGGATAGCAGGTCAGAACAGTTCGTTCTTCACTTCATCCTTCGCCTTTTGCTCTTCCGTCAGTGGAGGCTCGACGAGACCAAGACTGCGTACTCCTGTTCCCGGCGGGTTTTCCGCATAGTAGTAATCGTTTCCTACCTGGAGAATACCCTCCGGCGGCAACCGTTCCTCGATCGGGATGTCCTTCAGCGCCTTTTGCATGTAATCGATCCAGATCGGCAAGGCGAGGCCGCCACCGGTTTCGCGGTTCCCAAGGTTTTTTGGCTGGTCGAAGCCTATCCAGGCGATACCGACAATTTTCGCCTGGTAACCGGCAAACCACGCGTCGACCGAGTCATTGGTGGTACCGGTTTTGCCTGCGATGTCAGGGCGCTTTAATACCAATGCCTTGGTCGCCGTGCCGGACTTGACCACGTCCTTCATCATGCTATCCATGAGAAAGGCATTGCGCTCGTCGATCACGCGATTGGCATCGTCACCCGCGAGGTCGGGATTGGCCTTGGAAAGCACGCGGCCTTCCGAGTCGGTCACCTTCGAGATGAGGTAGGGGCTGATCTTGTAGCCGCCGTTGGCAAACACGGCATAGGCTCCCGCCATCTGCAGGGGTGTTACCGCACCGGCGCCGAGTGCCAATGTCAGGTAGGGCGGGTTCTTGTCGGCATCAAAACCGAAGCGCGTCGTATATTCCTGGCCGTATTTGGCGCCGATCTTGTGCAGGATGCGGATCGATATCATGTTCTTCGACTTGGTCAGGCCCTTGCGCATCGATATCGGGCCTTCGTATTTACCGTCGTAGTTTTTCGGCTCCCATGCCTGGCCGCCAGTCTGGCCGGCGTCGAAGCTGATCGGGCTGTCGTTGATGATCGTGGCCGGGGACAGGCCTTTCTCCAGCGAGGCCGAATAAATAAACGGTTTGAACGACGAACCGGGCTGGCGCCAGGCTTGCGTCACATGGTTGAATTTATTTCGATTGAAATCGAAACCGCCGACCAGCGCGCGGATTGCGCCATCCTGGGTGTTGGTGGCAACGAAGGCTGATTCGACTTCCGGCATCTGTGTGATCGTCCATGCCTGGTTTTCCTGCATCACCCGGATGATGGCGCCGCGCTTGACGCGCCGGTTGGGCGGCGCCTTGTCGCTCAGCAGGTTGGTGGCAAAACTTAGGCCCGGGCCGGTAATCGTGATTTCTTCGCCGGATGACAGCACCGCCTTGACGCTCTTCGGCGAGGCGTCCAGTACGACGGCCGCAACGATGTTGTCACTGTCCGGATGCTCCGCCAGTTCCACCTCGATTGCGTTATCGGCCTCATCCTTTGCGGCCGGAATCTCCATGTAACCTTCCGGGCCGCGGTAGCCATGCCGCTTTTCGTACTCCATTACGCCGCGGCGCAGCGCGAGGTATGCCGCATCCTGGTCCGATTTGGTGATCGTGGTGTAGACATTCAGGCCGCGCGTATAAGCTTCTTCCTTGAATTGTTCATAAACCAGTTGCCGCGTCATTTCGGCCACGTATTCCGCATGCACGCCGAATTCGCTGCTGTCGGTCTTGATTTTCAATACCTGATTCCTGGCCTGCTCATATTCGGCATCAGTGATATAGCCGAGCTGAAACATCCGTTGCAGGATGTACTGCTGTCTTGCACGTGCACGTTTCGGATTGGCGACCGGATTGTAGGCTGAAGGCGCCTTGGGCAAGCCGGCCAGCATCGCTGCTTCTGCGATGGTGATGTCCGCCAGTTTTTTTCCGAAATAAATCTGGGCTGCCGATGAGAAGCCGTAGGCGCGCTGCCCCAGATAGATCTGGTTCATGTACACCTCAAGAATCTGGTCCTTGGACAGATTCTGTTCGATTTTCCAGGCAAGCAGCATTTCGTAAATCTTGCGCTTGAAGGTTTGTTCGCTCGACAGGAAGAAGTTGCGCGCTACCTGTTGCGTAATGGTCGATGCGCCTTGCCTGGAGTTGCTGGTGAGGTTGTGCACTGCTGCGCGTGCGATGCCGACATAATCGACACCGCTGTGATCATAGAAACGGTCGTCCTCGATCGCGAGAACCGCCTTTTTCATAATGTCAGGGACATCCTTGATGCGCGCAAGATTGCGTCGTTCCTCACCAAACTCGCCGATGAGGACGTTATCCGCCGAAAAAATACGCAGCGGGATTTTTGGCCGGTAGTCGGTCAGCGCATCCAGGGGAGGCAGGTTGGGGTAAGCCATCACGAGCGCAAAGCCGAGAATCAGTACACCGATCAAGGCCAGGCCGGCAAGCCCGCCAATGATGCCTAGTGCCAGGCGTATGGGCAGAGGATACCGGCGCTTCGGCGCTTTCTTGGAAGCGTCGCCTGAGGATTTTTGACGGGTCATGCAGAGAAGATAAATGAAGGACTGGAGAGGGAACGATTATAACGGGCGGCAACACTATTCATAATTGTCAATATATTAATAATTCCTCTTAGGCAACGTGGACATTTGGCAACGCGGTTACAAATTACTGACAGGAAAGTGCTTTACACCCCTTCAGGCTTATTGCTAGGATTTAATGTAACGTTGGATATATATCACCTAAATATTGGTTTTTAAACGGATTTTTGAGCGTTTGCGATTAATCCGCTCATTCGACATTCAAATAAGTGGTGCGTTCACGCAATAAACCACCTTTTCGGGGAGAGCAGCCCTTGGCCTTAGATTTCGGATCGTTACTTGGCAAGAAGAATCCGCCGTTGATTGGCCTGGATATCAGCACCTCGGGTGTCAAACTCGTTGAACTGGCTGAAGCAGGCAAAAACGAATTTCGGTTGGAACGCTTCGCAAGTGAGCCATTGCCGCGCGGCGCCGTCGTTGACGGCAATATTGAAAACATTGAACAGGTTTCGGAAGCGGTGCGCCGAGTCTGGAAGAAAAGCGGTACGCGCGCCCGGCATGTGGCGATTGCCATGCCGCCGGCTTCGGTCATCACCAAGAAAATCATCCTGCCGGCCGGTTTGTCCGAAGACGAACTGGAAGTGCAGGTTGAAAGTGAGGCCAACCAGTACATTCCCTTTGCGCTGGATGAAGTGAGCCTAGATTTCGATGTGATCGGACCGGCCCAGAATGCACCGGAAGACGTGGAAGTTCTGATTGCCGCCACGCGCAAGGAAAAAGTCGAAGACCGGGTGGCCGTCGCCGAAGCGGCGGGCCTGAAGCCGCAGGTAATGGACATCGAATCGTATGCGGCACGCGCGGCGATTGATCGAATCACCGCACAATTACCCAAGGGCGGGCAAGGGCAGATCGTCGCATTGTTCCAGATCGGTGCACTGGTAACCCACGTGTCGGTGTTGCTGGATGGACAGGCCATTTACGAGCGTGAACAGCCTTTCGGTGGTAATCAGCTCACCCAAGACATCGTGCGGACCTACGGTTTGACGTTCGAGGAAGCTGAGTCGAAAAAAAGGGCGGGCGACCTACCGGACGGTTATGAGCGGGAGTTGCTGGAGCCGTTCCTGGAAAACGCTGCGATGGAAGTCACGCGCGCCATCCAGTTCTTTTTTACTTCCACGCCGTATACGCGTATCGATCAGATCTTTCTGGCCGGAGGCTGCGCGGTGCTTCCCGGTCTTGTCGAATTGATAGCGGAGCGTACCAAGGTTTCCACTTCGGTCGTAAGCCCGTTCAAGGGTATGCAAATGGCGCCGAATGTGCGCGAAAAACAACTGCGTGCGGAAGCGCCTTCCTATCTGGTTGCATGTGGACTAGCGATGCGGAGGTTTGACTGATGATCCGGATTAACCTCCTTCCTCATCGTGAGGAGAAGCGCAAACAGCGCAAGGCAGCATTCGTGCGGCTTCTGGCGCTATCGGCAATGATGGGCCTCGCGATAGTCATGGCAATCGGCGGCATTATCGCAGCCCAGATTGCCGAGCAAACCCAGCGCAACGACTTTATCAAAGCTGAAAACGCAAAGCTCGACACGCAGATCAAGGAAATTTCCACGCTCAAGCAGGAAATTGAGGCGCTTAAGGCGCGCCAGCAAGCGGTGGAAGATTTGCAGAGTGACCGCAACCAGCCGGTTTATCTGATGGACGAACTGGTCAAGCAGATTCCCGAAGGTGTCTATCTGCGTTCGTTCAAGCAAGAGAATCAACGCGTTGTACTTAATGGTTACGCGCAGTCGAACGAGCGTGTCTCCGAATTGCTGCGCAATCTCGGCAACAGCTCTCCCTGGTTGGAGCGTCCGGACCTGATCGAAATCCGCTCAGCCGGCATGGGGCAGGGCAAGGATGCAAAACGCGTATTCGAGTTTACTGTCAACGTCGGGATCAAGCGCCCACGCGACAAGGAACAGGCGGCACAAGCGGTGGCAGACGCCTCACCAAAGAAGCCCTGACATGAAAGACGCACTATGGCAGATTTGAAAAAAATCGGGGAGTCGGTCGCAGCGCAGTTTCGCGGCCTGAACGGCAGGGATCCGGGGCAGTGGCCGCTGATTCCGCGCATGATGTGCGGACTCGGCACGCTCGTGGCAGTCGTTGGCGTGGGCTGGTTTCTGTACCTGAGCAGCCAGCAGGATGAGCTGAGCGCCGGCGAACAGGAAGAAATTCAGCTGCGGGACGCCTATAAGATGAAGGTAAAGCAGGCGATCAATCTGGAAAGCCTGCGTAAACAGAAAGAACAGGTTGGCGAGTATGTCGCCACGCTGGAAAAGCAGCTGCCGAGCAAGGCGGAGATGGATGCGCTGCTATCCGATATCAACCAGTCGGGCTTGGGTCGAGGATTGCAGTTCGAGCTGTTCAAGCCGGGCCAGGTAGTGGTCAAGGATTATTATGCCGAGTTGCCGATTACCATCAAGATCACTGGCAATTACCACGATGTTGGTTCGTTCACCAGCGACATCGCCAACCTGCCGCGCATCGTGACACTGAATAATCTCGCGCTTGCTACCACGGGTAAGGATGGCGGGTTGACGTTGGACGCAGTCGCCAAGACGTTCCGCTATCTCGATAGCGAGGAAATTGCTGCGCAACGCAAGGCAACGGGAGCGAAAAAATGAAATTCTTTCGCATCATGAAGCACGTTGCTGCTGTGGCTGGCGTACTTGCCTTGGCAGGATGCGGCGACGGCGGAGTACAAGAAGTCAGGCAGTGGATGGACGAGGTCCGGCAGCAGACCCCCGTGTCTGTGCAGAAGATTTCGGAGCCTAAAAAATTCACCCCATTTACCTATGCCGGAAAGGAAGAAGTCGATCCATTCAGCCCGGTCAAGCTGTCTGCGGCGCTTGCAAAACTGGCGGCCAATTCCACCAGCAAGATCAAGCCGGATCTCGATCGTCGCAAGGAGCCGATGGAAAACTATCCGCTCGACGCCATCAAGATGGTCGGCACTCTGGAAAAGCCAGGCTTGAGCTACGCGCTTTTGCAGGTCGACAAATCGGTGTTCCAGGTCAAGGTAGGAAACTATATCGGCCAGAATTTCGGTATGGTCACTCGAATTACAGATACCGAAGTGGAGTTGAAGGAAATCGTCCGTGACGCAGCTGGCGACTGGGTCGAGCGTAGTGCCAAGTTAGAGTTGCAGGAGAATACAAAATGATGGCGATCACAAAACACTATAAATATATGGGCGCAATCGGGCGCAAGACATTGCAACAATATGCCGTGATGTGCTTCGCGCTCGTTTGCGGCTTCGCTCAGGCGCAGGAAAACGCCATCGAGTCGATTAACGCCAACCAGCAGGGGGCAAACGTTATCGTCAAGGTGACAATGAAAAACCCGATCGCCAAACCGCCGATCGGTTTTTCCATTACCAGTCCGGCACGCATCGCATTGGACTTCGCCTCGACTGCCAATGCAACTGGCAAGTCTGCCCAGGATATCGGCTTGGGAGACGTACGTAGCGTGAACGTGGTCCAGGCAGGCGGACGCTCCCGATTGGTGTTCAATCTGCTGCGACCATTGAATTATGCGACTGCGGTCGAGGGCAATACGGTCGTGGTAACGATTGACGGTTCCGGCGGTGTTGCGACGGCGGTAAACGCAGCCGGGGTTCCGGTAGCGACCCAAGCTGCCGAGAGCGGCAAGCCAGTTCTGCGGGATATCGATTTCCGCCGTGGTGTTGGGGGGGAAGGCCGTGTCGTCGTCGATTTGCCCAGCAACCAGGTTGCGGTCGATGTCCGCCAGCAGGGACAGACCATCGTGGTGGACTTTATGAAAACCGGCTTGCCCGAGGTGTTGCGCCGCCGCTTGGATGTAACGGATTTCGGCACGCCGGTGCAGACGGTGACAACCTCGCCACAAGGCGAGAATGTACGCATGGTGATTGAGCCGAAGGGCTTGTGGGAACACAGCGCCTATCAGAGCGATACGCAACTGGTCGTCGAGGTAAAACCGATCAAGGAAGATCCGAACAAACTGGTTCAGGGGACACAAGGTTATCGCGGCGAGCGGCTGTCGCTGAACTTCCAGAATGTCGAAGTGCGTGCAGTGCTGCAGGTGATCGCCGACTTTACCGGGCTGAACATCATTACCAGCGATACCGTTGGCGGTAACCTGACCTTGCGCCTGAAAGATGTGCCGTGGGATCAGGCACTCGACATCGTGATGCAGGCAAAAGGCCTGGATATGCGCAAGAATGGGTCGGTGCTTTGGATCGCACCCAAGGACGAGCTGCTCACCAAGGAAAAGCTGGAACTGGAACAGAAGGCGCAGATTGCTGAGCTGGAGCCATTGAGAACCGAAACCTTCCAGTTGAATTATCAGAAGGCGGAGGCGTTCAAACAGGTGTTTGGCATCGAAGGCGGCACCGGGCGCAGCATCCTCTCCAAGCGCGGCAGTGCTGTGGTAGATCCGAGAACCAATCAGCTATTTGTGACGGATATTGCATCGAAACTTGAGGAAGTCCGAAAGCTGGTGCAAAAGACGGATATTGCAAGCCGTCAGGTACTGATCGAGGCGCGCATTGTCGAGGCCAACGATACCTTCAGCAGGAATCTGGGCGCAAAGCTGGCATTCGGCCTGCGCACCAATCCGGGCGGGCGTATTTTCGAAACCAGCGGCAGACAAACCGGTACCGTAAGCGCTGCAGGCGGGACTGCAAGCAACGCTCCAGGCCTCAATTCTTCGGCTCTTTCCACGGTAAACGGCAATGCAGTTAATTTGCCGGCCAACGGAATTGGCGGTAATACTCCGGGTTCTCTTGCTCTGACCTTGTTTAATGCGGCTGCTACCAGATTTATCGGCCTGGAACTGACCGCCCTGGAAGCCGATGGTAAAGGCAAGATCATTTCCAGCCCGCGTGTCGTGACTGCCGATCAGCTCAAGGCATTGATTGAACAAGGTACGGAATTGCCCTATCAACAGGCAACTAGCAGCGGCGCAACCAGCGTTGCTTTCAGAAAAGCAAACCTGAAGCTGGAAGTGACGCCGCAAATTACGCCTGACGGCAATGTGATTCTGGATGTCGACGTCAATAAGGATAGCGTGGGTCAGGAGACACTGGCCGGATTCGCAATTGACACCAAGCATGTGAAAACGCAGGTGCTGATCGATAACGGCGGCACGGTGGTGATTGGCGGTATCTTCCAGCAGGTGGAGCGTGACAACGTAACCAAGGTCCCGCTTTTTGGTGATATTCCGGTTTTGGGCCATCTCTTCAAGACGACGGGCGTTGTCAACGAGAAGACCGAATTGCTGATCTTCCTGACACCGAGAATCGTGGACGATAAGATGTCGGTGCGGTAAATTGGGGCGCTTGAGGGGCGAAAAGCCTCAAGGACCATGAAAGAGTCAGTAAAACGTGCACCGAAACATTTTTTTAGTAGGCCTGATGGGGGCCGGCAAAACCACGGTTGGCCGCGCCCTCGCCCGAAGACTTAACAAGCGATTCATCGACTCCGATCATGAAATCGAGGTGCGCACCGGCGTCTCGATTCCATTGATTTTCGAGATCGAGGGGGAGGCGAGCTTTCGCCAGCGCGAAGCGGAAGTGATTCGCGACCTGACCCAGCAAACCGATATTGTCCTGGCCACTGGCGGCGGGGCCATTCTAAAACCCGAGAACCGCGAATTTCTTAAAACCCGCGGCACCGTGATCTATCTGCGTGCCAGCATCAACAGCATCCTGCAACGCACCAGTCACGACAAAAATCGACCGCTGCTGCAGACCGCCGATCCGCGCCAGCGTCTTGAACAACTAGCGCGCGAACGGGAGCCCTATTATCTTGAGGTTGCCCACTTCGTCGTTGAAACCGGCCGTCCTAACGTACAATCGTTGGTGCAAACCATCATTGCCCAGCTTGATGTGGACGAAAAAGAAGCCACGGGCGGGGAAAAACCGAACTTATCTACGTAAATCTTCATGACGACGCAGCAAACCTCGCCGATTACCTTACAAGTTGAATTGGGTGACCGCAGCTATCCCATTTTGATCGGACAGTCGCTGTTATCGGATGGCAGCCTGATCAGCCGTCATGTGACAGGGAAGCGGGTTGCTGTGGTGACAAATACCACGGTCGGACCGCTGTACCTCGACAAGCTGCTTGGGATTCTGGCCGATGCCGGCAAACAGGTAACAACAATTGTTTTGCCCGACGGCGAAGAGGAAAAGAACTGGGCCAGCCTGATGCAGGTTTTTGACGCCCTGCTTGTGGATAAGTGCGACCGGAAGACCACGCTAATCGCCTTGGGCGGCGGCGTGATCGGCGATCTCACCGGCTTTGCTGCAGCATCGTATATGCGTGGTGTGCCGTTCATCCAGATCCCGACGACATTGCTGGCGCAGGTCGACTCATCAGTTGGCGGCAAGACCGGCATCAATCATCCGCTTGGCAAAAATATGATCGGCGCGTTTTACCAGCCGCAGGCCGTCATTGCCGACACGGCCACTTTGGCAACCCTGCCGCAGCGTGAACTGTCCGCCGGACTGGCAGAGGTGATCAAACATGGCGCCATTATCGATGCACCTTTTTTCGACTGGATCGAAGCCAATATCGGCAAGCTGGTCGCCCGTGATGCGACGGCGCTTGCTTATGCGATCCGACGTTCCTGTGAAATCAAGGCTGACGTCGTGCGTCAGGATGAACGTGAAGGCGGCCTGCGCGCGATACTCAATTTCGGGCATACCTTCGGCCACGCGATCGAAGCGGGCTTGGGCTATGGCGAATGGCTGCACGGCGAGGCCGTGGGCTGCGGCATGGTGATGGCGGCTGACCTGTCGCATCGCCTCGGTTTCATTGACGAGGCGACAAAATTGCGCGTAACCGCATTGGTGCAGGCAGCGGGACTGCCGGTCGTTGCTCCCGATCTTGGCACCGAGCGCTGGCTGGAATTGATGCAGGTCGATAAGAAAAATGAAGGCGGCCAGATCAAGTTCATCCTGCTCAAGCCGCTCGGCGCCCCCGTCATCATGCCGGTGCCCGAGGAGCAGCTTCTCGCGACTTTGAAGGCCTGCGTCTCCCGATGAACCTCGAAGCCCACCTCGCGCCATATGCCGCACATTCCGGGGCATCGCGGGGTCGACGCTTCTCGGAGCCGTCACCTGGTTCGCGCACCGAATTCCAGCGCGATCGTGACCGCATCATTCATTCCACCGCATTTCGCAGGCTGGAATACAAGACGCAGGTGTTCGTCAATCATGAGGGTGATCTGTTTCGCACGCGGCTTACTCACAGTATCGAAGTGGCGCAGATTGCCCGTTCGATCGCGCGTAACTTGCGCCTGAACGAAGATCTGGTTGAAGCAATCTCGCTCGCGCATGATCTCGGGCACACGCCATTCGGACATGCCGGGCAGGAAGCATTGAACGCGTGCATGCAGAATTTTGGCGGCTTTGAGCACAACCTGCAAAGCCTGCGCGTGGTCGATGAACTGGAAGAGCATTATGGCGCATTCGATGGCTTGAACCTGATGTTTGAAACGCGCGAAGGTATTCTCAAGCACTGCTCCGTTTCAAACGCACAAAGCCTTGGCGAGATCGGTCATCGTTTCATCCACCACAAGCAACCGACGCTGGAAGCGCAACTGGCGAATCTGGCCGACGAAATTGCCTATAACAACCACGATATCGATGACGGACTTCGGTCCGGCTTGCTGACTTCTGCACAGCTGGATGAGGTGGATTTCTGGGCGCGCCATCGCAGTGAAGTGGAAACCGTGTTTCCGGGCATAGGCGGGCGGCGCGCCATCCATGAAACCATTCGTCGCATGATTAATGCCCTGATCGTGGATCTCATTCATGCTTCGCAAGCCCGTATACAGGAGGCAGGACTAAAGACGCTGGACGATGTGCGCAATGCACCGGCACTGATCACTTTCTCTGACGAGATGCGCAAGGAGGCCCTGCTGCTAAAGCGCTTTTTGCGGCAGAATCTCTATCACCACTATCAGGTCAATCGTATGACCAGCAAGGCGCGCCGCATCATCAAGGAATTGTTTGAAGCTTTCATGGCGGAGCCACGTCTTCTGCCGCCGAACTACCAGATGCCTGCTGACGGTTTGAACGAAGACCGGGAGCGTACCCAGGCGCGCAAAGTCGCCGACTATATTGCCGGCATGACGGACCGCTATGCGATGCGTGAACACCGGCGCTTGTTCATGGTTGGTGAAATCTGATCAGGCAAGATCCCGCAATGGATGTGCATACGCCGGCCAGGCCGGGTCGAAAAAGCGCGTAACCATCTCAGGCGTCACATCCTCCAGCAAACGAGGATGCCATTTCGGAGCATTGTCCTTGTCGATGACGACAGAACGGATACCTTCGAGCACCTCTCCATTTTCAAAACAGCGACGCACCATGTTGCGCTCCATGCGCAGGCAATCGGCGACGCTCATGCCCCGGCCTCGCCTGAGCTGGGAAAGGGTCACGCACATCATCAGCGGTGAGCGCTTTTCCATCACTGACAGCGTCTTTTGTGCAAACGTACTATTATCCGTCGCCAGAGAGGCGACGATGGACTTCAGGTCGTCATGTGCAAAATGCTGGTCGATTGCGGCGCGTTCAGATGCGAGCTTGCTTCCGGAAGAAGCCGCCTCTGACTGGAACGGAGCGGCAAATGCACGAATGGCGTCGCGCACATCGCCGCTCGAGTGCAATGCAAGCATCGCGTTTAATGCCGGCAACTGCGCAGACGGCACAAATACATCTGCCAGTTCTGCATGGATTGCATCGGCTGCACCGATGATTTCGCCGGTCACGCCCAGGTAAGTGCCGATCTGGCCGGGCGCACGCGACAGGAAATAGGTGCCGCCGACATCCGGAAACAGCCCGATGTTCACTTCCGGCATAGCCATCTTCGTACGCTCGGTAACGATGCGCATACGGTTTGCAACGCCGCCCTGCGCCACGCCCATGCCGCCGCCCATCACAATACCGTCCATCAGTGCGATATACGGCTTCGGGTAATGATGGATAAGGTGGTTCAGCGCATATTCTTCAGTGAAAAAATCTTCCAGTAGTGCGCTGCCGCCTTGCGGCGTCTTGGTGCCTGCGTCATGAAAGAAGCGAATGTCGCCGCCGGCGCAGAAGGCCTTTTCACTACTGCTTCGGATCACAATCGCCCGAATGCCCTCGTCAGCGCGCCAGTCGAGCAGGGTCGCGGTGATCGTGCGTATCATGTAGAGCGACAGTGAATTGAGCGCCTTCGGACGATCGAGTGTGATGAAGCCAGTCTTGTTCTGGACAGAGGTTTGGACGAAGTCGGTCATATCGGCAGGATAGGGCAAGAGTGTTGGAGTATTTTATCGGGATTGGTCGCAGCCGGCAGTCGCTGCACCGACATTTGGGCCGCTGACGTTTGCGTGCGCCAGTTGAAACTGATCTGAACTTCGGCCGATAAAAAAGGGCGCATTGCGCCCTTTCCTTATTGCCGGAAGATCCGGCGGAGATTACATGCTCAAGTCGGTCGGTGCTTCCGGCAGATGCTTGATTCCTTCATGCTGGTGATCCTGAATTCGCGCCTTGTGCTTGAGAACCTGCCGGTCGAGTTTGTCGATCAGCGTGTCGATCGCGGCGTACAGGTCTTCTGCGATGCTTTCCACGTGTATGTCCTTCCCTCGTAATCGCAGATTGATTTCGGCTTTTTGCCTTTTCTCTTTTTCGGGGAGCTTTTCTACGGCCAAGATGACCGCAACATCAATGACATGATCGAAATGGCGCTTGATCCGCTCCAGTTTTGCTTCGACATAGTCGCGGATGGCGGGTGTCAGTTCGAGATGATGTCCACTGATTGTGAGATTCATACAGCGCTCCTATGGATAGCGTCGCTGGAGGTTCGCAGCGTGTCCCGGTTATGAATAAAGTCAATGTACGATCCGGTTCTGGTGTGAACTTGGATGGTTCGCTTTGATTTCATCACAACGTAATGGCGCTACGCCAGAACACAGCAACAGAGACAACACTACAAATAATTACAGGGATTTGCGCAGATTAACAGGCGGGATTTTCAAGGCTTCACGGTATTTTGCGACGGTACGCCGCGCTACGACCATGCCCTGTTCCCCTAGCATATCTGCAATTTTGCTGTCAGAGAATGGATTCTTGGGGTCTTCTGCTCCTATCAATTGTTTGATCAGCGCCCGTATCGCAGTCGATGAAGCTTCACCCCCCGCTTCGGTGGCGACGTGGCTACCGAAAAAGTACTTCAACTCAAACATGCCGTGCGGGGTCAGCATGTATTTTTGAGTTGTCACACGTGAAATAGTACTCTCGTGTAAACCCAGTGTATCAGCTATTTCGCGCAAGACAAGAGGGCGCATTGCAACCGCACCATGAGAGAAAAAGTTACGCTGCCGGTCAACGATCGCTTGTGCTACCCGCAGGATCGTGTCGAAGCGCTGTCGCATGTTTTTGATCAGCCATTTGGCTTCCTGTAACTGCGAAGTGAGCGATCCCTCACCTTTATTTTGCTTGAGGATGTTTGCGTACAGCGCATTGACCCGCAAACGCGGCATTACCTCATGGTTGAGGGTTACCTGCCAGCCGTTCTTTGATTTTTTAACGATGACATCCGGTACGACGTAGTCCGATGTGTCGGCCGCAAACAGTGCGCCCGGATGCGGGTTGCAACATTTGATCACGTGCTGCGCTTCGCGCAGATCCTCGTCATCGCAGTCGAGAATTTTCTTGAGCTTGTTGAAGTCGCGTTGTGCGAACAGGGCGAGGTGGTGTTCGACAATATCAAGTGCCCGTCTGCGTGTAACCATCGGCACTTTCGGAAAGCGCCTGATCTGGATTGCCAGGCACTCTGACGCGTTGCGCGCACCGACGCCGGCCGGGTCGAAACTCTGCAATAGCTTCAGTGCGAAGGCCAGATCTTCCAGTTCGATTTCGAGCTCTTCGGGGAGGCGCGCATGAATTTCTTCCAGTGATTCTTCCAGATAGCCGTTGTCGTTCAGCGCATCGATGATCAGCTCGATCAGTGCGCGGTCCCGCGGCTCACGCACAGTGACTCGCATCTGCTCAAGCAGGTGTTCGCGCAATGTTATTTCGTGCGCTTCGAGCTGCGGGCGGGCATCGTCGTCCTCAGGCGCTTTGGAGGTACGTGCAACATCATCGAAGCTCCAGTCGTTCTCGCCGTTGGGTGGCGTATCGGCTGTATCGCCGGCATCGAAATCTCTTTCAGCAGTCTCCGCTCCGGACGAGGCCGCTTCAGCGCCGGATGTTTCCGTTGCGCTGCCATTGCTGGTGGGGGAGGAGCTGATGGCGCCGTCGGCCAGCAGGCGCACTGAATGGTCGAGCGGATCGTCGACACGCTCCAGCAGCGGATTTTCGGACAGGATCTGCTCCAGCTCCTGGTGCAGTTCGAGCGTAGACAACTGCAGCAGGCGAATCGACTGCTGCAGTTGGGGCGTCAGCGCCAAATGCTGCGAAATGCGAAGTTGGAGGGTCTGTTTCATACCTGTCTGGTTCTTCCTTACATCCGGAAGTGTTCACCCAAATAAACGCGCCGTACAGACTCATTCGAAATGATGTCGTCCGGTCGGCCACTGGCAAGAACCGAGCCCTGATTAATGATATAAGCGCGGTCGCAAATGCCAAGGGTTTCGCGGACGTTGTGATCGGTGATCAGCACCCCGATGCCGCGTTCCTTCAGGAATCGTACGATGCGCTGGATTTCGATCACGGCAATCGGATCGACGCCTGCGAATGGTTCATCCAGCAAGATGAAGCGCGGGCTGGTCGCGAGTGCGCGCGCGATTTCCACGCGCCGCCTTTCACCGCCGGACAGCGACAGCGCCTGGTTTTCACGCAAGCGTTCGATTTGAAGTTCGGCCAACAGGGTATTCAGGCGCTTGTCGATTTCTGTCTTCGTCAGAGGCTTGTCGTTGGCGCGCTGCAGTTCAAGCACCGCACGGATATTGTCTTCCACCGTCAGCTTGCGAAACACTGATGCTTCCTGCGGCAGGTACGACAGGCCAAGTCTTGCCCGGCGATGGATGGGCAGGCGCGAAATCGCTTCACCATTCAGATCGATCTCGCCCGCATCGGAGGGCACCAGGCCGACGATCATGTAAAACGACGTGGTTTTGCCTGCACCATTGGGGCCGAGCAGGCCGACCACTTCGCCGCTCTCTACCTGCAGCGATACATCGTGCACCACCTGACGTTTGCCGTAACTCTTTTGCAAGCCGCGAACGACCAGGGTACTTGCCATGTCATTTATCCTTTGATTCCACGCGCGGCTGAATCACCGCCTTGATGCGTCCGCCGCCCGGCTTGTTTTCGCCGGTCGGCGTGTTATTTACCGTGAAGAACTCGGCACGGCTGTCGTAGGAAATAAACTCGCCTTCGACTTCATCGGTTGGCTTGGTACCCTCCAGACGCCGGATCATCGCTTTGGAAAACAGCTTGACCAACTCCGTTTTGCCATCGTATTCGATACGTTCCGCATGTCCTTCTACCCAGTGGTTGGGCCCGGTATCGCGCTTCTGGCGAAATGTCGCCAGTCCGCCAGCCGGCGCCAGCAAGGTGGCAAACTGATAGCCCTGCGCATCTTGTGTCACGATCATCTTGTGCGCACGCATGATCAGTGTGCCGCGTGTCAGCACCACGTTACCAGTAAAAGTATTGATCTGTTTTACATCGTCATAAGCCATTTGATCGGCTTCAACATTGGTCGGCTTATCAGCATCGGCTTTTTCTGCATGCACGCTGCTTGTCAGGGCAGTGCTGAGCATTAACAGCAACAACAGAAAACGTTTCATGAAAGGTCTCGAATGTAATGCATCAAGTTATATCGGATTAGCGAGCCGGTGCTTGATACGTGCCATGAACATTGTTTGCCAAATGGAGTTCACGCGTCGCATTGTTCGCAAGCATGCCGGTGCCGGTAAGCTTTGACGTCCCAAGCGTAATCTCCACCGGCTTGTCCGTTTTTACGATATCGTCGTCCGGCAATACCAGCATGTATTCGGAAGTGACATGCAGGGCTTCATTTTGCGGAGAAGCCGGCCGGTCAAGGTGTACGTTATCGTACAAATGCAGTTCGCTATTGTCGTTGTTCGCCGTCGCACGCTCGGACCGTATCGTCATTGGCGGCGCGGTATTGTTAACATTTCTGATGACCGGCAACACCATGTCATAGGATTCATCCTGTGGATTGTGCGTCAGTCGGCTGCCGGAAACATGGTATTGCGCCTTGCCGGTGGGCGATATCTTGATGTAACTGAAATTTTCCACATAAAAATCCGGCTCCTTCCGGGCCGAATTGGGCAAGGCCTCATCGGTCGCGCGGCGCATGATTTCGTACAGCCAGAAGCTGCCGAGCCCGAGCGCCATCAGCAGCGCAAGAATCACTGCTAATCGAAATCGCTGGGCCGTACGCGCATCATTCATGACAGATACGGCGCCAGTGCCGTCTCATAGTTGCCTTGGGCACGCAGGATGAAGTCGCACAGTTCCCTCGCCGCCCCGCAGCCACCGGAAGCTTGTGTCACGTAATGCACGCGTGAGCGCACTTCCGGGTGGCCATTCGGAACGCTGGCCGCAAAGCCGATCCGCAACAGAATCGGCAGGTCGATGACATCATCGCCGACAAATCCGCAGGCATCCGGGCTGATGCCTGTATGCGAAAGCAATTCGTCAAATGCAACACGCTTGTCGTGCACGCCCTGCTGAAGATGGCGGATGCCGAGATCGGCGGCACGCCGGGCAACGATATCGGACTTGCGGGCGCTAATGATGGCGACTGCCACGCCGGACTGCTGCAGCAGCTTGATGCCGTGCCCATCTAGGACATTGAAGGTCTTGATGACTTCGCCGTCGGGACCGTAATGAAGGCTGCCGTCGGTCAGAATGCCGTCGACATCGAAAATCATGAGTTTTACGCGCGCGGCTCTGGCGACTGCATCTGCGTGCATCAGATCACCTTGGCGCGCGTGAGGTCGTGAATGTGCAAGGCGCCGACCAGCTTGCCTGCAGCGTCTGCCACCAGTAGCTGGTTGATGCGGTACTGTTCCAT
>DATFAZ010000197.1:0-7389 GCA_035254105.1 Noviherbaspirillum sp.
CCGGTTCTGGGTCTTGCTCGGGTATCAGCCCCCTGGATCTATTCAAGTCCTGCGCAGCATCAGCAGGGCCAGCGCGATTACTGCAAACAGTGCTCCGGCATTGAACGTTGCCGCCGCACCGTAGCGGTCCCACAATACGCCGGCCACTACGCTCGCAACCAGCATGGCTACGCCGCTCGCCAGATTGAACAAACCAAATGCAGTGCCGCGCAACTGCGCAGGCGCGGTATCGGCCACCATGGCCGCCAGCAGGCCTTGTGTCGCGGCCATGTGCAAACCCCAGAACACGAGGCCTGCGCCGACCCATAACAGGTTTCCGCTATACGCCAGCAGCAGGTCCGCAATCACCAGTGGCACAATGCCAGCGATCAGCAACTTGCGGTGACTCATGGAGTCGGCGAGTTTGCCGAGCGGGTAGGCGCACACCGCATAAACCAAATTCATCACCACCAGCACCAGCGGCACCAGTGCCAGCGCCAAGCCGCCCTGCTGCGCGCGCAATACCAGGAATGCTTCCGAAAATCGCGCTAGCGTCAGCACCGCACCGGCGCCAACCACCCACCAGTACGCAGGCGGCAGCAAGCGTAGCGCGGCGCGCGAAATCGGAAAAGCGGACTTCTTGTTTTGGGTTTCGCGTTCGGGCTCCCGCACACCGGAAATCAACAGCAGCACCGCCAGCATGCCGGGAATGACTGCAACCCAGAACACCGCCCGGAAATCGTTTACCCACAACAGCATCAGCGCCATTGCCAGAAGCGGCCCGACAAAGGCGCCGACCGTATCGAGCGACTGGCGTAAGCCGAATGCCGCACCGCGCACCGCCGGATCCGTTACATCTGCGATCAGTGCATCGCGCGGCGCACCCCGTATACCCTTGCCGATGCGGTCGATGAAGCGGGCGCTCAACACCCACCCGGCACCGGTCGCCAGTGCGAACAGCGGCTTGGTGAAGGCGCCGAGTGCATAACCGAGTACCGCCAGCCATTTTCGCTTGCCGACATAGTCGCTCAGTACGCCAGAAAACACTTTCGCGATCAACGCCGTTGCCTCTGCGATACCTTCGATGATGCCAACCGTAGTGGCACTTGTTCCAAGAACAACGGTCATAAATACGGGCAGCAGGCTATGAATTATTTCCGAAGAAATATCCATTAACAGACTGACGAAACCGAGTACCCAGACGGTGCGAGGAATACGTATTGTTGGAATGGAGGGACTAGTATCTGGCATGTTTTCCTTGGTGCAATTAGTTTCTTTTCTTTTAAATCAAATACTTATCAGGCGCCAATGCGGTTTGCTGGCTTCAAATTCTCAATTTTGGTTTTCTTGTTAGAATCCAACGGTTAACTCAATTGTGAAGGTGCGTAATGCTGTATCCAGATCTATTTAAATCGCTTGAACAAGTTCGCTGGAACATGGAGAAGGATATTCCATGGGACCAGTTCGATGCTTCAAAACTATCGGAGGAACAGGCTCAAACCATCCGTATGAATGCCATTACGGAATGGTCCGCCCTGCCTGCCACAGAGATGTTTTTGCGCGATAACCGTGGCGACAGCGATTTCTCAGCCTTCATGTCGGTCTGGTTTTTCGAAGAGCAAAAACACTCTTTGGTGCTGATGGAATATCTGCGCCGTTTTCGCCCTGACCTGGTGCCGACCGAAGAAGAATTGCACAACGTGCGCTTCGAATTCGATCCGGCACCGCCGCTGGAAACCCTGATGCTGCACTTCTGCGGTGAAATCCGTCTGAACCACTGGTACCGCTGCGCCTCCGACTGGCATACCGAACCGGTCATCAAGCAGATTTACAAGATTATCAGCCAGGATGAAGCACGTCATGGTGGCGCTTACCTGCGCTACATGAAAAAGGCGCTGAACGAAGCCGGTGATACCGCCCGTGCCGCATTCGCCAAGATCGGCGTTCTGATGGCATCGGCTCGCCGTACGGAAAAGCCGCTGCATCCGACCAACCTGCACGTCAACCAGGCGCTGTTCCCGAACGATACCGTGCAAAGCCGCCTGCCCGACCCGAACTGGCTGGAACGCTGGCTCGATGGCCAGATCAAGTTCGACGGCGAATGGGAAAAGAAGGTTGTCGATCGCATCCTGCACAATATGTCTCTGCTGTTCGAGCGCACCTTTGAATCGGTGCAGGACCTGAACCGCTATCGCAAGGAAATAACGACTCGCATGGCCCCCGCCAAGCCTGCGTAAGCGTTTCACGCGCTACACTAGAGGCCGCAAGCAAGACGCTTGCGGCCTTTTTATTTTGTCATGCCGAACTTTGAGAAAAAACTCTGTGCGCGCAATGCGCTGAAAGAGCGGGTCGCCCGCTTGCCTAAACCGGTGGTGCTGACCAACGGCGTGTTCGACATCCTGCATCGCGGCCATGTCACCTATCTCGCACAGGCGCGTGAACTTGGTGCCTCGCTGGTGGTCGCAATCAATACCGATGCCTCGGTCAAGCGGCTCGGAAAAGGCGACGACCGCCCGGTCAATACCTGCGAGGACCGCATGGCGATACTGGCCGCGCTGGAGTCGGTCAGCATGGTGGTGCCGTTCGACGAGGACACCGCGCTTGAAGTGGTGCAGGAAGCGCAGCCGGACATCTACGTGAAGGGTGGCGATTACGACATGGCTGCGATTCCCGAAGGGCGCGCCGTTGCAGCCTACGGCGGTCGCGCCGTTGCAATCGAATTCGAGCATGACCGTTCGACCACCAAACTGTTGTCGAAGGTAAGAAAAGCTTAACAGCCTGGTAGAGGGTGTTATGGATGTCGTCCCACTGGTTGAAGTCACCCGCGGCGGGCAGGTGGAGTCGATCCACTTCGGCGCGATCGCCGTTGTCAACAAGCGCGGCGAGTTGCTTTACCACGCGGGCAATCCGGATTTCCTGACCTTCACCCGCTCCACCCTCAAGCCGTTTCAGGCGCTGCCTTTCCTGCGCGATGGTGGTCCCGCCCATTTTGCTTACGGCAGTCGCGAGCTGGCGCTGATGTGTGCCAGCCACTCCGGCGAGGCGATGCATATCGACATCGTGCAATCCATGCTGCACAGAGCCGGTTGCGATGAGCGCGAGCTGCGCTGCGGCTGCCATGTGCCGATACATTTTTCGACTGCGGGCAAGCAGCCGTCGGCCGGAGAGACATTCAACCAGTTGCACAATAATTGCAGCGGCAAGCACGCCGGTTTTCTGGCGTATTGCGTGCAGCACGGCCAGCCACTCGGTACCTATCTCGATCCCGCACATCGGTTGCAGCAGGCGATCCGGCAAAGTGTCGCGCACATGACCGGCACACTGGAATCCGCACTGGTCGCTGGCGTCGATGGCTGCTCCGCGCCCAATTATGCAGTGCCCCTGTCGCGCCTTGCGTATGCTTATGCGCGCCTGGCCGGAAGCGATCCAGACCCGCTGTATGGCGATTTGCCGGGGCAGCTGTTCGATGCCATGACCACGTATCCGGCACTGGTTTCGGGCACCGGCCGTATCGATCTTGCATTCATGCAGACTGCGCCGGGCGACTGGGTCGCGAAAGGTGGCGCGGAAGCCGTGCAGGCCATCGGCATCCGTTCTGCCGGCCTCGGAATTGCCCTGAAAGGTGTTGACGGAAATGCAAGAGGCTTATACCCGGCAGCGATATCGGTTTTGCAACAGATTGGCCTTTTACCTGCGCCTGAAGCAACGCCGCTGGCTGGCTGGATGCGGCCACAGCTGCACAATGCCATGGGTTTGCACACCGGCGAAGTGCGCGCCGTCGTCAATCTCGTCAAAACTTGATCCATGCTATGGCATCATATTGCCTCGCAGCAGTAAAAATACGGGTGCGCGCTTGAAGCCGGTGTTCGGCGCTTGGTGCCTTTGAAAATTTTAATCAAGGAAGATATTCATGAAAATTGGCGTTCAATCCGCTTCTGCGCTTGTGCTCGCACTTGCTGCGGCAACGGCGTTTGCCGTTGACCATTCGGCACACATGTCGCATGGCGCTGCCGCGCCGGCAGTGGCCGCCGCGCCCATGTCCGAGGGAGAGATCAAGAAGGTCGACCGGCAGGCGCGCAAGATAACCATCAAACATGGTCCACTCGCCAGCGTCAACATGCCGCCGATGACCATGGCATTCGGCGTATCGAATGAGGCGCTGCTGGAAGGAATTAATACAGGCGACAAGATCAAGTTTGTCGTCGAAAGAAAAGGCCCTGCGCTTGTAATATCCCGCATGGAGCGGGTGCAGTAAGCCGGCAGATCAGTCCGGTAAACAAAAGTAATTCAGAAGTAATTGCGCCGCCGCTGCGTAAGGCTCACAAGGCGAATCACGGGGCGGCGCCTTCAGTTTTTATTGCATCTTGTGCATCATGCCGCCGCTGCTCAGCTCCCGCACCATGACGGACACTTCCGTCTTCCCGGCTTTCTCGAAAGTCAGTGTCAGCGGGAACTTTTCTCCTGCCTTCAGCGGCTGGTTCAAGCCCATCAACATGACGTGGTAGCCATCCCCCGGTTTCATCACCAGTTTTTCGCCCGGCTTGATTTCGATATTCGGCACTTCACGCATCTTCATCACGTTGCCGTCCATTACCATCGTATGGAGCTCGACTGATTTCGCAGCCGGCGAGGCAGCGGAAACCAGTTTGTCGGCAGTCTTTCCCTTGTTTTCAATCGTCACAAACGCGCCGCCTGCCGGCTGCTGCGGCATGGTCGCCCGTGCATATGCATCCGAAATATGCAGATCCTTCAGTTTGTAGTCCTGCGCAAAGGCAAGCGAGCTAGCCAGGGTGGCGGCTGCGAAGATAAGTGTGGAACGCAATTGCATGATGCTCCTTTTGAAAGATGAATTAACTACCACCAGAAAAACCATTTTGCCGCCACGCCTCGTAAACCACAACAGCAACCGTATTCGACAGGTTCAGGCTGCGATTGTCGGGGCGCATCGGCAGCCGTATCCGTTGTGATGCAGGAAAAGATTCCCGCAGCGCCGGCGCCAGCCCCTTCGTTTCCGAGCCGAACACGAACACATCGCCCGGTCGAAACGCCACTGTCGCGAATGGCACCGAGCCGTGTGTCGTCAGTGCAAACATGCGCGCCGGATCGGGCGATTCACTGGCGATGAATGCGTCCCAGTTTCGGTGCACTTTCATTGTTGCATAGTCGTGATAATCAAGGCCGGCACGCCGCATTTTCGCGTCGTCGAGCGGGAAGCCGAGCGGCTCGATCAAGTGCAGTTGGGCGCCGGTATTGGCGCACAGGCGGATGATATTGCCGGTGTTCGGCGGGATCTCGGGTTCAACCAATACAACGTGGAACAAAGCTACTCCTATTTTTCCAGAGTGCGTGCAAAGACGAAATTCGTTACGCGTGCAGCGCCGAATCGTTTCAATGTCCGCGCCAGTTCATTCAGGGTCTCGCCGGTGGTCATGACATCATCGACCACGCCGATGTGCTGGCCCCGTACGCGTTCGATGGCATCGCCCGTCACCAGAAAGGCGTTGCGTATATTTTTGTGGCGCTCATCCGGATGGAGAAGCGACTGGGCACGGGTTTCGTGCAGGCGGACGACGAGTCGTGCATCCATTTTGATGCCAAGCGCGCGCGATAACGGCCTGGCAATTTCCAGTGCCTGATTAAAGCCCCGCTCGGCCAGGCGCTGTGCTCCCAGCGGCACGGCAGTCATTTGTTGTGGCAATGGCGTCAGCCGCCTGTCCTGCGCTGCATTCTCCAGCATTTGCGCGAACAAGGGTGCCAGTTCCAGCCGGCTGCCGAATTTCAGGCCCAGTACCAGCTGATCGACAGGAGCCGAGTAGTCTGTTGCAACGATCGTTTCATCAAATGCGGGCGGCTTCTTCAGGCATGCGCCGCAGATTGCAGCAGAGCGTGTTGTCAGCGGCAATGCACAGCATGTGCAGCGATGCGGATGTCCGCCGAAAAATTGCGCACGGCACCCCTGGCAAAGCGCCTCGCTGCCATGCGCGCCACCATATGTGCCACATAGTGCGCAGGCGCAGGGAAGTACCGCAGGCAGGCGGGGCAGGACTTGTTGCGACCAGTGACGCAGACGGGAAAGCATGGAGCGGCCGAATCTTCAAGCGTGTAAACTGCTTGCATTATCGCATTGCCTTCATCGGATATCCCCGTGGCCCCGACTTCCTCTCCTTCCAGTGCTGATTCCAGTTCCCCGATCGATTTGCGTCGCGTGCGCAAGCTGTTTGCCGCACCGGAACGTATAACCGAGTCTGATTTTTTAAGGCGGGAAATTGCAAGCCGCATGCACGAGCGCCTGGCATTGGTGAAAATCCAGCCGCAACGCGTGCTCGATGCAGGATGCGGCGAGGGTGCCGATCTTGCCCTGCTGCAGGGACAGTATGCCGATGCGCAGATGCTGGGTTGTGATGCTTCGCTGCCCTTGCTCCAGATAGCGCGACAACGGCAGGCAACGGCGATGTCCTCCATGAACCGGCTACTATCGAAGTGGCTGCCGGCAAAGGCCAGCCTTGGGTCGGCCGCCGGTTTGCTGTGCGGTGACTTTGCCCAACTCCCGTTGAAACATGCCGCCGTCGATCTGGTCTGGTCGAATCTGGCGCTGCATTGGCACCCTCAGCCTGACCGCGTGTTTGCCGAGTGGCGGCGCGTGTTGCGCGTAGATGGCTTGCTGATGTTTTCCTGTTTTGGGCCGGATACCTTCAAGGAAATCCGGGCTGCGTTTGCCGCGGCAGATCACGCGCCCCATGTGCTTTCCTTCGTCGATATGCATGATTTCGGCGACATGCTGGTGAATGCCGGCTTTTCAACACCGGTGATGGATATGGAAACCATTACCGTCACCTACGATTCCGTCGACAAACTGCTGGCCGATGTACGTGCTTGGGGCGGCAACCCCCTGGCAACCCGACGTCGCAGCCTGCTGGGCCGCCAGTCATGGCGCAAGGTTACAGACGTGCTGGAATCCAGCCGCCGTGCCGATGGAAAAATCCCCCTGACCTTCGAGGTCGTCTACGGGCATGCCTTCCGCCCGACTCCCACCACCACTGCCAGCGGCGAAGCCATTATCCGCCTTGATTTTCGGAAACCTTGATCTGGATCATTGATTTACAGAAACCTTTGTGCTTGATAAATAATTCAGTTCAGGCTTATACTGCCCCAGCAGTGTTATGAACGTGTCATTTTTTATGCACAGCCGGGCGATAAATCATGCGCACGCTGGAGTGGGTTTTCAGGCGTAACTGTTCGTTTGCGCCCCGTCAGCTGGCGCTGGCCTATCTCGCTCTAAGTGTTGCCTCCCTGGCAGTGGCGATATTTTTCGCTGTGCATGGAGCCTGGTACGTCCTGGTTTTCGCGGTTCTTGAAATTGCAGCAGTTGGGAGCGCTTTTGCCGTGTTTGGTCGCCATGTGACTGACCGT
>DATFAZ010000198.1:0-34329 GCA_035254105.1 Noviherbaspirillum sp.
ATAACCTGCCCGCCGAACTGCGTATAGGTGACATAGGGGCGCAGCGTGTCGGTCGGCGCGATGTCGGGGAACGTGCGCGGGCAAATAACCTTCAGCGCGTTGTAAAGGCTGGCTTCAATTGTCATATCAGCCTTTCATGATCCGTTTCAGTAGTTCATCCTCCGCTGCCTTGATAGCGGCGGGGAATGCGGATTCAGCGGCCCGAACGAAAGAGCGCGGGGGGATAAGTGCTGGCCCACCAGGGCGAAGCACGTAATACGCATCCTTCTCGGCCTGCGATGCGCGGCGTTTTGGCTTCGGCGTTCCCTGCTTCTCGGGCCTGATGGCCGTGTACCATTGACCATCCTTGCCTACGTAGCTTGCATAACGCTGAATGTGCCCGTACTCGATCAAATGCCCATGCGGAGCAACTGTCATGTTCCACGACACGTAATAGCTGGCGAGTCCCGGTCCGCTATCGCGCTTTGAAAACACTTGGTAAATCGCGCGGTCAAGGTTGCCGGACTTTTTCCCGATGCTGGCGACGTTGCGCTTGACTTCCTTGTAAAGCACTTCGGCAGCAGCTTGCGCAGCGGGTCGAGCGGCCTCTTCGGCTGCCATGGTTAGCTCGTCAACGATGTCATCAAGAGAGCCCATATCCACGCTTATGACAAATGGATCAGCCACTTGTGACCTCGCACACCAGATCAATTCGATTCTTTTTCCCGACAACGGGAAGCACGGCCTTGATGTCGTACTGAATCGATTCGTGAAATACGCGCATCCCAGAAGTGATGCCTCGCCGGTATGGAATACGTATGCTTGCTTTTGCTATTGAGGTGGCCGCTCCAGATTTGATGGTTTCAAGGCCCGTCTGATAGCGAATCTCGGCGTAAGGAGAGGCAAAAACGCTCCAAACTTGCGTGGGCTGCCCAATCTCGTCCTGCCCGGCATCAAGCTTTTTGATTTGTACCTGCACTGGCCTATCCGCCATTTCACACCCTCCAGATGCGGTACGAATCTAACAGCCGATCAACGTACGGCAGTTCAGCGATGGGAGCGCCCTGAACCGCAGATTCGCGGCTTTCGTATAGCATTCCGATTCGCAGCAGCATCCAGCTCTTGATTTCCTGCGGCACGTCTTCCGCATCGGCATAACCCGCCACGTAGCGGATCAGTACAGCATTCGACTGATTACGGGCTGCCGGCCACGATGTCCCATATGCAGGAACTATGCGTGACGGCTCGCTGTGATCGTCCAGCAGATAAGCGTCAGTCCCAAGTGTCTGTAATGCCCCGTCTTGATCGATGTATTTGACGCTTGTGATCGACGCCATCGGCGGGCGCGGAAGCGAAATTTCATCCTGAAACTCATCAAGCGCCAGCTCCAAGATCTGCGGCATGATGGCGCGCCCGGTCAAATGCTCCGCGCTTTGCCTTGCAGAGACGATCAACGCGGAAATGAGTGCGTCATCATCCGTGAAGTCCGATTCCACACGCAGATGCATCTTGGCTTCCGCGAGCGAAACCGGCTCAGAGACGGGTGCTGTGATGAGTTTCAGGCCCATTATTTGCGCCCCTGACGCTTGCCAGCAGCCGGTTGCGCGGAATGCTGATCGTTATCCTGAGCCGTCGCCACTTCAGCCTGCTCGACATCAGGAACAACCAACACTGCCGCGCCCTGCGCCACGAGCTTTGCAGCCCGATCACCAGGGAAACCGGCAAGCTCCCCTGGATGGTACGGGGGGGCGTTGCGCACGAACTTTACGATCTTCACAGCTTGCTCGCGCCGCCAAACAGAGCCACGGACTGAACAACAGCAGTGTCAGTGCCGGTCGCGGACAGGTCGGGGGTGAACTTGATGCGCACGTAACGCTTTGCGTACTCAAGACTCACGCCAACCTTGGCAGTGCCGGTTTCAGTGGAGCCGCCAGTTGCGCCCGTCAACGTCAGGACAGTCGCGGATGCAACCAGGTCGGCAGCGTCAGACATATCGCTTGCGTCGCCGTGCTCGATTTTTGCGGCCACAGTCAAAGTTTTGGTGGCTGCCAGCGTTGCCGTTGCCGCCAAGGCAAAGCACAGCGACTCATAGCGAGTGGAAAGCGACAGAAGGTCGATGGTGACGCCGGTGACTTCGGTGTTATCACCAGTGCCGCCAGCAGTCGCGGAGGTTGCAGCAGCCGCATACGCGGCAGCGATTTCTGCTGCGAGATCACGTCCAAGAGATTTCATGTTTCATCCTTCGTAGAATGGAAAAAGGCTGCGCGAGGCAGCCTTTTATTTGGATTTTCCGATCGGATCAGCGCGGATTAAGCGCCCCACTTGACCGTAGTCAGCACGGCGACAGCCTGCGCACGGTTCAGTGCGAAGTCGTGACCGGCCAGCGCACGGATGACAGTCTGATTCTGGCTATAAGCCGAAATCAGGTTCGATCCGGACTTGTACGATGCCGACTCGGAAGCATCGATTCGGATGTTGTAACTGTCCGCAACAATCGCGTTGCCGAATTCGACGAGATACAGTTCCGACTCGTCGCCGCCGCTGCCGAGATTGATCGGGATTTGCGTGGTCATTTCAACCGCATAGCCCTTCCAAGTCGGATTTGCCAGCGACAGGCCCGGATAGACCAGGTTGCCGTTGCTGTCGCGCAGGTCGCGCAGGTAGGTGAAAGTGCGCGGAGCCATAAGCCAGCGACGGTTGCGCATCGGCAGATTGGCGTTCATCAGGCACAGCTCCAACTTGCGTGCATCGGTATCGATGTTCGCAACGTTGATCGTGCCGTTAGCGGCGATCACGCTTGCAGACGGTGCAAGATAGCGCAAGCCTTTCGGGCCAGCGCCAGTACCGTTACCGCGCAGGAAGTACAGGTCTTCCGTTTGTGCGAAGCCTTGGATCAGATCGTCACGGATGACCATATCAACAGCGACGCCAGCGTGACGCAGCAGCTTGTTGCTCATCGGGACAAGCGCGGCAATTTCGCGCTCGGTGAACTTGATCTGACCGAACTGCGGCTCGCTCATGGTGATGTCGGTGTTTTCGCCGACATAGTAAGCACTGGTGCCGTTTTCGACGGTCGGCATGGTGTCGGTTCCGCCAACCAGCGGAATGACGCGAGCGTTGCGGCGAATCGTGGTCATCGGGCGCAGAAGAGGAACGACTTCAGCAGTGAAGCGCTCCGGAACAAGAGCGCCGCCGCCGCTGAATTCGTTGCTGCCAAGGGCAGCGCCGATTGCCTCAGTCACCGGATGACGACCGCCAAAGGTTTGTTCCGCGAACTGCGCAGCAGCGCTCATGTTGCCGCGAGCAACCACCAGGGCGCGGGTCATCTGCGCAAAGTGAATGCCCGGAATGCGTTCATCATCCGCAACCACTTCCACGCGAGGCGGATCGTTTGCGCCAACGCTGCCAGTCGCCTCTTTCGCCGGTTTCGCAGTGAAAGCCTTGACGGCATTTGCGCGCTCTGCGGCAGCAATCTGACGATCGAGATCAGCAACGAGCTTGTCGAGCTGATCGAATTCGGCCTGCTCTTGGTCGGTGAAAACGCGCTTTTCGTTCATTGCGCGTTCGTTCAGCGCCACAAGCTTATCAGCGGCTTCCGCACGCTGCCGGCGCAGGTCATTAATATCAGACATATTTTTCCTCACAAATAAAAAAAGACGCCGGAGCGTCTTGGTTGATAAAACGGCCCTGCGGCCGGATTACTTCTTTAAAGCAGAGGCGCGTTTGTTTGCGCGCACCATGTTCTGCATTCGTTTCAGCGTTGCGCCATAACTATCAATGCGATGCGCCATGCCGGCCTTGATGGCATCGGCTCCGACCTTGATGCCGCCTTGCCCGAATTTCTCAATAACGGTTTCGGTGGAAACGCCCATTCCTCGGGCAACATCAGCGATGAATTCGCGCTCAATAGCGTCCAGCGTTGCGCGCACTTCCGCCTGTCCGTCTTCCGTGGACGGGTCCGGGCGCTTGTTTGCTGCATTGCTGGATACGATTTCGAACTCGACATAGCCGTTTGAATCGGCTTGAACCTGCTTGGGCACGGTGACAACCACGCCAATTGAGCCGACGATGCCTGTGCGCTCAAGGACGATTTCGCCGGTCTGCGACGCAAGCCAGTAGCCGGCAGATGCGGCAGTCCCGGTAACGAAGGAGGCCATCTTCTTTTTCTTGCTCATCTGATCCATCATGTCGGCAGTCGCATTTACGCCGGAAACCGCGCCGCCGGGAGTGTCAAACATCATCAGGATTGCGCCGACATCTTCCGAGTTGGCGGCCACGGCAAGATCGTTCTGAATCATGGCGCAGGACGTTGCGCCGCTCATCTCGGTCATGAGGTTGGCGCGCGGGAAAATCGGGCCTGTGACCGGGATAATTGCCACACCTTCAGAAACAAACGACCGATACGAGCCGTCCAACTTTATGGCGGACGGGCCAGCCATCATTTGATAGTCGCGCTTCGCCCATCCGGCAGCGGCTTCCAGTTCCGGAGCGCTGTGATTTCGTTGAGCGATCGCGGCCAGCAGTGGCAGGTAGCCCGGATCAATAGCCCAAGGCTCTGACAGAAGTGCTCGCATGGCGCGGTTAGGCATTTTGGTTCTCCTGGTTGTTTTGCGCTGGATCACTTCCAGCCTTCGCCATGTTCAATGGCTTCAAAAATTCTTGGCCCGCACCATCCGGCAAGGCGTTGCGGTTTTCCATCTCGCGAATTTCATCGACGTTCAACCATCCCCACTGACGCCCAAGCGAATACGCCCGATAGCGGCTCTGAATGTCGCCGCGCAGCAGTCCGTCAAGCTCAAACTCAATGAAATAGTCTTCCTGCTCCAGTTCGGAAAGCAGGGGAATGGTCAGTTGCTGCTCGAATGCTGCGGCAATCGGGGAAACGGCGTCTGTGACGTACTCGATGGCTTGGTGCTCGATGTTGTTGTTGGTCGAGCGCCGCAGAAGGCCGATTTTGTGCGGAGGAACGCGGTAAATTCGCGCCATTTCTTCGGCTTGGAACTCGCGCACCTCCGAGTATTGGGATTGATCATTCTTGGAACTGACTTCCTTGAGCTTCATTCCAAGCTCAAGAATCGCCACGCGGCCAGCATTGTCAACGCCGGAATACGTGCGCTCAATGGAAGCCCTGATTCGCGCCGCAACCTCATCATTTGGAAGCTTGCCATCAAGCTCAATAATCGCAGACGGACGCGCACCATTCGCAAAATACTTTGCACCAAACCGCTCCGTTGCCACAGCTAATGCAATGGCCTCGCGATGCATGGCAATTGGCGAATGCCCAAAAATTCCGCCGTTCGATGTGCCGTCATTCGATGCCCGGTAGGGCAGATGGATCACATCGCGGTAGGACAGGCCGGTTTCGCGCTGTCCGTTCAGGGAAATGTCAAAAAACGGCTCGCCATCCCCAGCCCAGCGCATGACGGTCGATCCGTGCGGCAAGGGTTGGATGCGCGCCACTCTGCCGGCGAAGTCGCGATGAACGCGAGCAAAGGCATTGCCGTGCTGGCAGGCAGTTGAAACCGTCAGGCGTCGCCACATGAACGACGACATCCAAGGCGCAGGGCGCTCCTTCAGAATTCGGTACAGCGGATGATTAACGGCTCTCTCCCGCCCACCGCCGCGCTTACGCTTGTAGAGAATGAGCGGAACCTTGGCGATGTCTTCAGATAGAACCTGAACGCACGAAGCGATACTAGGAACTGTCATTGCTTCACGAACGCCGACGCGCAACCCGGTTGCCGTCACCATCCCGCCGAACAAGTCGATCAGCCATGACGCGGGATCTGCAGTTCCAGACACCGATGCTGATGGCGATTCGATACCGCCACCTAGAAGTCGATTGAGAAAACTCACGAACGACTCCCGGCGCGCACCGCGCCAACCATCGCGGTTGCAAACAACGTCACGCCCGCGACGATATACCCCATAGGCTCAAACACGCGCCAGAAGCCATAACTGATCAGCGAAATACCCCCTACGAACATGGCAATCCGTCCAGCCTCCACTACATCAAAGCCTTTGCCATTCTTCTGTTGATTGTTCATTACCAAACTTTCAGTTCGTAGTCGTCAGGGAAGGTATCGGTCGTTTCCGTGGCGCTCACCAGCCCAGCCGCCATCACGCTTGCAACCATCAAGTCGATACGCCCGGTTGCCTTTTCCTTGCTCAGCTTTCGGTTTTCCGCGCCGTCCTGCTCAATGACTGCGTTGCCGGCGCACATGGTCAATATCTTGTGCCCGTTGTGAACGATTTCGCCATTGAGCAGCATCGTTTCAAACTTTTCGACGGCAGGACTCATGTCTTTGTATCCCTGCCCGAAAGGCTTCATTTCCGGAAGCGTAATACCCTCATCGTTCGCCATCGCGATCAAGTCTTCGATGCGCCAACGGTCATATGCCACGCCGATGACCTCGAAGAAGTCGCACATTGCCGATAATTTCTGAAGGATCACGCGCTTGCTGATCGCGCGCCCCGGCGTCGTATCCAGATAGCCCTCGGCCTTCCATTGGACGTACGGAACGCGATCCTTCTTGTCCTTTTCCTCTAACCCGATCTCAGGCAGCCACGCAAATGGGACAATCTTCCATGGTTCGCCATCCTCGATTGGCTCAACGAGGAACACCAGCCCGGTCAAGTCCGTTGTGCTGGAAAGATCAAGACCAGCAAGTGCCCGACGACCTCGCAAATCTCGCCAGTCGAAGTCTTGATATGCTGCCTTCCAGATTTCATGACTCAGCCAGGGCGACTCTGCGTCTGTCCACTGGCAGAAGTTCAAGCGCCGCACAATCGCCTCTTTCGCCGGCATGCCTCGGGCCTCAACAACCTGCTCCCGGATGTACTTCATGCCGGGTAGGTCGGCATCCTGCAAAGACGGATTGGCTTTCGGCCAGCAGGATTCGTCCACAAACGGATCGTCTTCTTCGTCGAGGCTGCATATATAGGGGAAAAATGCATCGTCCTGCACCTCTCCTGCCGCGACCTTTGCGCCGTATTCGTGATACCCCCAACACGGCCCCATACGGTTGCTACCCGCATTGGTGATCATGAAAATGAGTGCTTGGCGGCGCGATTTCGTACCCGCCCGCATCATTTCGACTACGGTATTCGTTTTGTGCTCGTGCAGCTCGTCAATCAGGCCGATGTGCGGACGCGGCCCGGACTGCCCATCGTCGCTGCTGATCGGGCGGAAAAACGCGCCTTGCTGCAAATACGCCAAGTTCCAACAGCGCTCGCCGGTGCCTGACTTTTGCAGCCGCTTGCTCAGTTCGGGAGACTGGTCAACCATTGCAACCGCGTCGCGAAACAAGATCATGGCCTGGTCTTTTTTCGTGGCTGCGCTGTAAATCTCTGCTCGCGGTTCGTTGTCTGCCACAAGCCCCTTCATGCCGATGCCAGCGGCCAAAGGAGACTTTCCAGAACCCTTCGCCGTTTCCACGTAAGCGTTCCGAAACCGCCTAAACCCGTCATCCAGCTTCCAGCCGAACAAGCTTCCAACGACAAACTTCTGCCACGGCAGCAGCTCGAACGGTTTTCCTTCGAAGTCGCCGCCGTTCAGCTTCAATACGTTACTGTAGAACCGCAGCGCCTTGTTTGCTTCATCAACATCCCACACGAGGCCGCGCTTTTTACCTTCTTTCAGGTCTTTCAGGTGTCTGGCGCATTGTCCGCGTACATGAGGGCCGGCCACTCGCTTACCATCGACGACAGACTGCGCGTATTCAGTGACCGGATCAGCCGAACCCCTAACCGAAGAATTCGCTGAGCGGGTCTTTCTTGTCGTCGTCATCCGGATTTACCTGCACCTTTGACCTAGCTGCTGGCGTCAATCCAAACTCCACCAGGTAACTCTTGAACTGCGCATCGGCGGCGCGCAACTGCGCCACAGCAGGATTTCCCTTGATCAGAATATCGCCGGTCTGCGTCGTGACCTTGTACGTCCTGCCATCGCGCCGAATCAGCTTTCGGCACTCCAAAATGTCCGCGTAGCAGTCGCACAGCCGCTCAAGCGCCGAACAATCTGCTTCGGTGAGCACACCCATGCGATCCAACAGAACCGTCAACCTGCCCCACGCCACTTTCGCGCTATCATCAAGATGCTCGGGGCAAGATGGGATCAGGCGCTTTGCCTTTGGCTCTTTCCTATTGATTGCGCGCTTGCCGGGGTTGCCAGACACGAGCTTTAGCGCTGTCGGTTTCGGGCGCCGCCCTGCCATGATCGTGCTTCCTTATAGCTTTTTCCTATACGGGAAAAATATTTTCATTTCGCGGGTGTGCGAAAGAAGGGAACCTGTCGGTCACAACGGCCATTCCGACAAGGATTTTCACCCCCCCTCCACTCCATTCGATAGTTTCTATCTATCGCACCCTCCAGCGTCACTCCCGTTCCGGCCATCCGTCGGGCCCAATCGCTGGCCTTGGCCTGCACCCCTTTTCCTCTTGCGTTTTCCGCTTGTGGCACTCGCGGTTGATGCACTGGAGATTGCTGTCGGCCTCGATCTGCTCATCTGCCCATCCGAGCTTCCTTGCTTTGGCCTTGCTCGTGATGTGATCCACTTCGCTGCCGAGATGGACGATGCCTTTAGCCTTGCACGGCTGGCACACGTTGCAGTCACGCGCCAGGATGCGCTTGCGGGTCTTGTCCCATTCGGGGCCGTAGCCGCGCTCGATACGACTGGTTTTGCTCCATGCCATCTACTGCCCCGCCATCTCCAACCACGGCGGATCGAGCTTTCCAGCCCGTTCGCCACATCAAATAAAAAAGCCCGGAAACCTTTCGGAGTCCGGGCAACGATTCCATCAGGGAGGAGGAACAAATAAAAATGCCCGTTTAATGTCTGGGACCGGACGCTCTCACTACGTTGACAAGACGGCGAGAATGGTTGTTCGCTGCATACTATCGCGCTATTCAATTGGGCGCAATGCATCTATCTGTGAGACAAGACCATAGCCTTTGACCTTATTGGACACCGCATTTATTGCGGAAAGATCAAAGAGGCTACGGCTTTCACGTCGGACTGTCAGTTCCGATTCGTGGGCGTCACATGCTTTATTTATCGAGAACCCGTCACGTGGGCGATCCGCTTATCCTCTTGCGAGGCGTCATTTGGCTATTTTCTCGTTTATCGCTTGGCTGTGAAACCTCGCGCACCCGTCTTGTCAGTAAGGTGATCCGGTTCTGCTCCGAGCCGCCCCGAACTTGGGCGCACTACTTAAAGGTGCGGAGTACCTATTCAACCTGGTGGCCCGCCGATGCCTATCAGATGCACCGTGCGGGCCTGCGTCGAGTGGACGCAAACTTGTTACTTACTGTGGGCCGCCAACTGGCGTGTAGTGCTTGCCGTGCAGCTTCGCCCAGATCCAGCCCGGCGCATTGATGGCGAATATCGCTATCGTGTAGGCGATTCTGCGAAAGATGCTCATGACTGACCTCAAACTAAAATGCCCGACCGGGATTAACCGTATCGGGCTTGAATTGGTGATGACGGTCGGCGCCGATCTCCGACTTGCACTATCGGGCTTGTGAGACCCTGAGCAGGACTAGCTATACGCTCCCTTTTCGGGCATCCCGCGACTCAGCCTTCGCATATCGTCATCAAGAGAGTTGACTGCCCGTGAATCGCTTGCCATACCGGACAAGCCGCAAGCACTAGGGCTATCCGCAGCCCATACACGTTTTACCAATCAACTCACTTCATAACGCTCAAATTCATGCAGGTTACAGCGTCCTGCTGCCGTTAGGCTTTACGGCTGATTGTGGCGCAAATTGCGACCGGCATCGCCTGCCTCGCTTGTCACCGTACCGACTCTTATTGAATCCTCTCGGGTGGAGCCTACAACATCCTGCGCTTCTGGTTCCGCTCTGCCGCCAGCAAATCCCACCCAAGCTCGCGCCTGACTTGACGCGGATCAGGTGGCGGGCGATGGCGCTTAACCTCGTCGGCCAGCCATTTCCTTACCTTTTCCTTGCTTGGGTGAGACATGACGGCCTCCGCTTGGCAGGGCGTAAACGCAAAAAGCCCCGCCGATTAAGGAGGGGCTTTTCTCAGTGCGAGCGAATCAACACTATCAAATTTGCCCCTATTTTTTACCTAAAAAGTCCGGTTGTCAACAAATTTTTTCCACTCTCGAAGAACGATGTTGTAAGCCTGACTTACAAGCTCGTGATACCGCGATTTCTGCACGCCGAGAATCCGCGCTTTATCGTCCCTGCCCCTCAGGATCACAATCCAACCCTGAACATGCGCCTTGTCGAGCTGGTGCATGACGAATGCTGATCGGTGGCGCTCCGGCAGGCTGATAACAATCCGCTCGAACCTGGCCGCGTTCCCCTCGTCGCACGGCAGCGGCTTGTAGCTGGCCTCGTGGACATCGGTTGATTTGTACATAAACCCAAGTGGGCAACGAAACCCGACTGGCATCCAATCGCGTTTCTTTCCCCACCTGACCCAGTTGTCGATCTCGTGTTTAAGGATCGATTCAATTTCCTTGGTGCCTAACGCTTCTTGCATCAATCCTCCCTTTTCGCTTTCGAACTTGATGTGGTTTGCTGGATCGCCGTAGTAGCGCCTTGGCTGCGCCCTGCTCTTCTCTGGATTCATCCTGCCGCCAACAGTCAGAGCGGCAAGCATAGCTTCCAGTGTTTGCGCCTTGGTCATATCTTCGAGCACAGAAAAAGCGCCTGCTCCGGCGTGAATCCCGTCCTTACCAGCTCGTCATACCTAGCCTTGCTCATTTGCGCCTGCAAGCGGAAATGATCGAGGATCAGCGGCATGTTCTCGCGGATCTCCTTGATGGCCTGCGCGGATTTGATCATTTCTTGTTCGTTCATAGTTCAACCTCAGTGCTTACCCGGTCAATCACGTATTGCGTCCGGCTCTGACCAATAGCTTGATGTCGTAATAGATCGACGCCAATCGTGCGCGGCGTATATCCTGTTTCAGCCCAAAACTCGCAAGTGGCGCGTACGATCGCGTCCCGGATAGCCTCTTCCATCTTTCGCTTAGCGGCCAAGAATTCCTCGATCTGCATCACCAATCCTCCTTATCCAGCCTCACAGCCATCCAAAATATTGCGACTATCAACCCGACTATCCTGCCGATTCCGAATGCGACTTCCATCATTGCCACCTTTCCGTTTCTGCCATCGGGATACCCAAGACAGCTCGCGCCATGTCGCGCACTTCCGGCGAGACGGCGTGCCCCAAGTCTTCCGGATCAAGCAGCCTTGCGACCAGCCTTGCCGCTTTCTCTTTCTGCTCCTGCGTCAGTTCTCCAGTCATCCCAATCTCCCCTGTTTCCCAAAATCCATTGCTCTTTTGCCGCTTGCCTCAACTTCTCCGCTTCTGCCTTGCCTCGCGCCTTCCTGACGGCTTCCAGATAGTCGTCTGATCTGGATTGGCTCTCGGCGGCGAGTTTCAGGACGAATCTGACTTCGCACCGGAGGCGGTCTTTCACGCCGCTTTCCGATACTCGCCGTAGAACGCACACGTCAGCCAGTCGCGGAACGGGCCAGTCGGATAGACCACCGGAATATCCCGATTCCGTCTTGTCGGCGGCGGCGGAACATCCGGCAGCGATCCAGCCTTGTAGACGGCAGCGCGTAGACACTGGCCGACCACCCACCTTGCAATGTAAATTCGTCCCTCGTCCCGCAGATCCTTTATATAGTTGAGCAGTGTTTGCCGGGAATAGCCGGTTGCTTTAATGATCTGCGTTGCCGTCATTGGCTTCTGCAAGAGCTTTTCGATTTCATCCAGCTTGCGTTGCTTTGCGATTTGGTTTGGTTTCATCAGTCGAACCCCTTTGATTTCGAAGTCTCACGGGCCTTTGGTGGCTGCCAGTGGTGAGTGTGATCTTCGAAGCGCGTCTGATCTGCGACATATGTCAGCGGCACGACACCAGGTGAACCTTGACGCTGTTTCGCGCAATTAACCTCGCAAATGCCGCGATCTTGCGAATCAGGGTTGTAGATCTCATCCCTGTACAAAAAGAGAACATTCGCCGCGTCCTGCTCAATTGACCCCGACATAGCAAGATCAGAGAGTTGCGGACGTTTATTTGTGCGGTTCTCGCACTCGCGATTCAACTGGCACAGCAGCAAGACGGCGCAGTTCAGTTGCTTGGCGATGGCAATCAGGCCGCGCGTATATTCGCCGATCAGTTCGTAGGTCTTTTTCTCTTTCGAGCTACCGCCAGTGATGAAGCTCAATTGATCGATGACCAGCAAATCGAGTCCGCGACGGCGCTTGATCTGTCTCGCCTTGTTACGGATTTCCAGCATATTCAACCCGGTCTGATCGTCGATATAGAACTCCAGCTCTTGCGCTCGCTGCATTGCATGCGTCAGCCTTGCCCATCCATCGGAATCCTCCGGGGGTGGATTGCGCAGCCAGCTAACCGGCAGTTTCCCGAGTGCGGCAATGTTCCGGTCATTGACCTGACGAATATCCATTTCCATCGACAAGAAGCCAGCAGCGCCCCACACTGCCACGTTGCGGCACATCGACAGGCCGAATGCGGTTTTTCCGGTTCCCGGCCTGCCGGCAGCTACCGTCAGCGTTCCGCGCTCTAAACCGCCGTCAAGGCGCTTGTCCAGATCAGCAAACCCGGTGGAGATTGGCTTGATCCGGCCCTCCATGCGGTCGGTCAAAAGGTCGGCATACGCGAGAAGAGACTCGGAAAGCCGTATCGGGGCGCTATGCGTTTTTTTCTCCGAGATGGCATCTACCCTTGCCGCGACGCGATCAACGAGCGTAGCGGCCTCCTCGTGCGCCGTAGAGGCCATTTCCTGAATCTCGCTTCCCAAGGAAACCAAGGAACGCTTGATTGCCCGATCAACGACCGTATCGGCATAGCGTTTGATGTTGGCGGAACTTGGCGTGTTCTGGACAAGCGAGTTCAGGTAAGGGAAGCAGTCCTCGATTGTCTCGACCAAGGCAGCGCCCACCGAAATGACATCGGCGGTCTTGCCGCCGGCAACCTGCTTCGCAACTTCGGCGTAAATGGCGCGGTGCTCGGCGCGGTAAAAATGCTCCACGCGCAAGTCCCCGATGCGGTCAATTGAATCGTTGTCCAACAGCAGAGCGCCAAGTACAGACTGCTCGGCCTCAATCGCGATTGTTCGGTCTTGCGTTGGCAGATCGTTAATGTTCACTTTTCATCCCTCATTTCTTCTTCGAGCTGAATTCCAGCCGTGGTTAGTTGCCACTCATCGTTTTTCTTGAACCAAAGCCGGTAGTAGTTTTTCCGCACGTAGACCGCGAAAGTCGCCGGCCAGTCCTTTTGCCTCTTGTCCTTTCGATCCGCATGCTCTCGGCGGAACTCAAGCCAGCACAACCGCAGAAAATCAATCGGCAGATTGATCTTGTTCGCATACGCAAAAACTGCGTGGTCTTCAGGTATGGCTTTTTCTCCCGCCTCACGCAGTTGTTCCATCCAATCTGCAAAGCAGATCCCCTTACGAGACACTGTCTTTTGATTGTCTTTTGAAGGGTTGTCTTTTGTGGTTACCGATTCGGTAACGGGGGGGGTTACTGATTCGGTAACCCTTTCGTTACCGATTCGGTAACCCCTATTTTCATCATTTGGGGTTACTGATTCGGTAACCCCGGTTACCGTTTTGGTAACCCCTTCAGCCCATGTTGTGAACCGTTTATTGATCCCGAGGCGATGCCCAAAAACACCTTGTTTTCGCGTCACGATTCGCCGCGCCTCAAGCTCCCTGACGGCGACGCTAACGTGCGCTTTGGCAATTCCTGTCATTTCGCTCAATTGGCTTAATCCGATGTCATCTTCTTTCTTGTTGTAGCCGTAGGTTTTGCGCACAATCGCCATTGCGATAGCCCACTGACGGCTTGTCAGGCCAGCCCCAATGAGCGCATCAAGCAGGTCATTGGCGAGCCTTGTGTAGCCATCCTCAAGCTGCGGCGATTGCTCCATTCACCACATCCTTCGAGGCGTCGGAATCTGCGAAAACTGGTTATTCGCCAACAGTTCTTTGTAGTAGTCCAGCAGCGTGCGAGTGATTTCCTGACGCGCCTCCGGAAACATGTTGGATTCCGATAGCATCTGCGATAGAACGATTGCGTCATGATTGGTCAGCATCACGCATTCCCCTTCAATTCCTTCAGCTTGGCCTTGTAATGGGCCTCGATACCCTGGTAATACTCGCGAGTCTTCTTGAATGCCGGGTTCACGTAGGCCAGCGCATCAAGGCGTTCCTGTCCGATCTTGGAAACAACGCGCTTCTTGTATTCGCCCACCATCCCACCCTGATAGGTATTGCATTTCGGACATTGCAAATGAATGTTGTCTTCGTGGTAGCGAATGTCTGGCCTTGCCTTGACTGTGTAGCAGTGGCCGGCATGCCACTCGGACGCGTCGTATGTCCCGCAGGAGATGCATGGATCGCCCTCATCACGCTTGCGGATATAGGCGTTGCATGCCTTCTCAGCGCGTTTTGCCCAATAGGTCGGCGGCTTAAGTTCAAGCGCTTGTTCTCTAGTCAGCTTCCGCGATGCAGCGGCTTCGCGGGCTTTTTTCTTCGCCAAGGCTTGCTCACCGATGATTGCGCCATGCTCAGGGGAGCACCACTTCACAAGCGATGAAAATGGCGTGAAGCGAACGTCGCAACCTTTTACGGCGCACTTCCGCGTCTTCAGCTTCTTCTCGCCAGTCTTGAGTGCTGCTTTATGGGTGAGCGGGGAGCGGCGGATCATGTAGCCACCTTTATGTCGGCAAACAAAGAGGCCTCCGCTTGAATGCGACGACGCGCAATTTCTGCATACGCCGGGTTCAACTCGATTCCGATGCAATCACGCTGGAGGCGGTCAGCCACAAGACCTGTTGTGCCGGCACCGAAGAACGGGTCTAGCACAACGCCACCAACCGGGCAGCCGGCCTTGATGCACCGTTCCGGTAGCTCCGGCGGGAATGTGGCGAAGTGAGCCTCGGGGCAACCCTTCGTGGCGATCTCCCACACCGAACGGCAGTTTCTGAGGCCAGTTAGGTTCGGCTCGTTACCGTGGGTTTCGCGCAGCGCAACAACAGAGTTATCGAACGTCTTGCTCTGGGTGTAGGCGCCGCCACCTCGAAATGTCTTTGAGTTCCCTTTGCCGCCGCGCGATGTGCGCTTCTGTGGCTTCTGTCCAGGCACTTTGTAGTCTTTTGTATCCCAGCGGTTCCGAGGGGCATCAGGATCGCCAGCAACGGGTTCCTTGATGGCGTCGGCATCGTAGTGGTATCGATCAGACTTCGTCAGCAGGAAAATGTACTCGTGCGCCTTTGTGCAGCGATCTTGCACGGATTCGGGCATCGGATTAGGTTTCGCCCACACGATGTCCTGTCGCACCCACCAGCCAGCATCCTGTAGGGCGATCGCCAAACGGTGCGGCATCATGCAGAGGTCTTTCGGTTTTAAGCCTGCTGGAACGCCAGGTCGGTAGGCCGGATTAAGATCGTTGCGACCGGAAAGATGCGTCCTTGATTGATGCGCGGAAGTCGCCGATGTGGCATAGCTGTCGCCCATGTTGATCCAGCAGGTGCCATCAGTTCTCAGAACACGACGCACCTCCTCGAAGACGCCAACCATCGTTGCGATGAACTCTGCCGGCGATGGCTCCAGCCCGATTTGGCCGGCAACTCCATAATCACGCAGCCCCCAATATGGCGGGCTGGTGACAACGCAGTGCACAGAACTATCGGGAAGCGTGCACAATTTTTCACGGACATCGCCGACGAGGATGGTGATCGTCATGCAGCCCTCCGCATTTCCTGATACGCAGCCTTGGAGGCCTCGGACCATTGAACGCTATTCTCTGCGCCGTACGCGAACAGAAATTCGATGAACTCGGTTGCGATCTTCTTGCTGAATTTGCGAGTCTGGATGCCGAGTTGAACGATCCGCCGACCGTCGAGGCTTGGCGTCACATGTCCTTGATCTGCAAAAGGATCGGGGCTGCCTGCCGCCTTAGCAACTGCGCGTATTTCGTCAACAAATGCATCAACCAGCAGGCGCTTCCAGTCTTCCAAGCTCCATTTGCGATCAAGAAAGGTGCATTGCTTTGAAATGTCGCCAATCATCGCGTGATACCTTTCCTCCTGTTCCCGCGACTTGGCGGGAGGGGAAATCCGCACCCGCCACCCTGCGCACGCCGGATCGTCAATTGCCCGCTTGGCGCCGGCGCGAGCCTGGTCGTGAACAAGGATGAAGGTGCGTGAAGCTTGCGCCATCTCAAACGCCCTCTTGATCGTGCGCAGAAAGTGCTTGCGCAACCGGCGCAGACTCGGCATTAGTGAGAGACTTCGCGGCCTTATAACAGGAAAAACATCCACCGTACTGACGCATGTCCTTTTCCGTGACTGTCTTCCCACAGGCGCAGTGCTTACGGCGATGGTCGAGCCAGAGCTGGGACTTCGTGGATGCGCGATACATTTCCGTTGATTGCGGCGCGGCCTGATGGAAACGGTTATTCATTCGACCGTCACCACAGTGTTGTTTTTCACGATCAGCGTGAAGCCGTCTTTCTTCAGCTTGCCGTTCTTCATGAACTTGATCATGTCAGCGGTTCCGTCGCCCAAAATCACTTCGCGAATGGCATCCAGACTCAATCCGTTTGCGCGCTCCAGCCAACGCAACATCGCGTGTTCGGAGACGATCGGCTCAGCAGATGACTCCTGTAATTCCCTGATCTTGGCTTCCAGTTGCTTAACCCTGTTTTGCGCTGCAGAGTGGTCGCGCTGAGCTGCCGTCATGGCGGAAAAAGCGACTTGCATGTCAGCCTGCGCTTTGGCGAGCTGGGATTGAAAGCCCTTCAGTTCTTGGGATGTGATAACTGTGCTCATGCGAATAAACTCCCTTGACCATTCACCGGCAGTCCGACGAGTTCCTGTGGCTTGCCCGTTTTCGGGTCTTTCCACTCGCCGCGGTGGACGAGCTGACCCTTAGTCATCAGGGAGTCGATACGTCCGCAGACTCCACCCTCGCCCGGTGCGCGATCGCCCAAGGCTTCGCAGAGAGTGCGCCAGATTTGCTTGCGGCTCATGACGACATCAGTGGAGCCGAACAGAACCATAATTTCCTGCTCACGGCGCGAGAGTTCAGCAACCGGAGTGCTGTAGTAGGCTTGCAGGGAACGCTCAGAAACACAGGCCTTCATGCTGTCGCCTCGCCCGAAAGTTCATAAACGTGCACATAGAACGCATCACGCCAGATCATGGCCGGTTCCGAGCCGTGCTCGTATTTGCATGCATCCGGCCCTTCGCCGCACTCGGCGGCTTCGCGCGCATTGCGCTTGATCTGCTCGATGCTGAAGACTTGATCGCTCATCCCACGGCCTTGATATTCATCTGGCGGCGCACATCAATGCGGGCAGAGTGGATTGCCTCTTCCGCTTCCGCTAGTTCGCGGTCTGCCTCAACAAGGTGGGCTGATGTGGGGCTGCTGATAAGCTCCGCTACTGCCGCTTCCGCCTCGGAAGTCTCCTTGGCGATCTCAACAAGGTGGGCAGTGGCGTTGAGCCTGTTCGTGCCTGCCGTTTCGATTCCGGACACGGAGAGATTGAGCATGCTGATGTACTCGTTCAGGAATCCGGTGCGTAGATCCTCGGGCATGGCGGCGAGGATGGACGGAGCGAGATTGAAGAGCTGCAGCGACTCGAACTCAGTATTCGGCTCGTCTGTCAAGTAGCGCATGATCTTCATCGCGTTGGCCTTGCGGCGCTTGCTTTCGTCGCCGGCACCGGCAGGATTGAACACGATCCCGGTCTTTGCCGGCCCGCCGATCTTGACGTGAGCTTCAACGATGAAGTCGCAGATCGTCTCGTCGCTCCAGTGACCAGTAGAGCCGTCACCAGCCGGGCCACGCATCTTCCAAGCCTTGATGTAACGCTTCAGACAATCAACCCAGGTTTCGTGTGATCGGTTCCACATGCTTTATTTCCTCCCTTGAACTATTCTTTTCCTGACGACAACAACAAACTATTGGTGAGGATTCCCATGCGGTACGATTGCTATTCCCCAACAACAACTTTCACGAAAGGGAATCCTCATGGACTACTTGAAGCTTTTGTATGCCGCACAGATCCGATCTATTGCACTCAAACTCATGACGACGGATTCGAAAATGGTTCCAATAGAGAGACGCTCAGAATTCATCGATTCCCAAGATGCCGCCGCATATATGGTCAAAGCGCACCGACAAGTGCTCAACACATTGAGCGTTCTAGAGTCCGAAGGGCAACAGCAGTAAAGGCGGGATCGGGCGTCTTACGCAGAAGTGCCTCCAACAGCTCATTGGTGCGCTTCTGCTCTGCAATCAGTTCATCCAGCTTCGCGGCGGTCTCGTTCGTCTGTTCGCTCATTCCCGCTTTCCTTTCAAAGTTCCCGTTTCTGACTTCGATCAAACTTCTTGCTGTGGGCAAAAAAATGGGCGACCGATCAGCCGCCCGAAGCCCTGGTTTAACTCTTTCCTTTGTCGGTGGAGCGGCGGCCGCTAGACTTGCGACGATCAACCGCGCATTCATTGGCGACATGAGAGATTTCAGGCCAGAGAACTTTCCACTCTTCCGGGAACAGGTCTTTTCTGGAGACTTCTCCGCCGGTGGCATCCTCAATCAGCGGTCCATACGGAATCGGAATAGGCCTCGTTCCATCGGCCCAACGGCTCATATCGGACGGATATGCGCCGATAGCCCTGCAAAGGGATGCCTGCCTCCCACGTTCCGCATTTAAGTAGTCGCGTAGTTTCATAGATTATATTTTAGCCTATGGCTAATAGAAAACAAGTAGCAGAGGGAAGTATTTTTAGCCTTATGCGAATTCCGCTTTTAATCCAAGCGCCTTTTAATGCGCGTATGAAAACGATCGACGAAATTCGACGGGAGAGACTGGCGCTGCTTAAGGCGGAATATGGCGGCGTGGGGAAGCTCGCGGAACAACTTGAAAAGTCATTCTCGCAAGTGAGTCAATGGATCAATGCATCAACTCACTCAGCAACAGGAAAAACTCGCGGAATTTCTGACGAGCAATGCAGAATGATTGAAGAAAAATGTGAAAAACCGCGCGGATGGATGGATTCCGATCCGGACATGATCGACGTTAAGGTTCTCATGCAAGTTATCGCCGGATTTCTCCAGGCGACAGAGAGCGGTCAACGACAAATCATTGAGTCGGTTAAGGCTGCCGAGAAGGTGGTGCGCTAGATGGCGTGCTTGTTTTAACCGGCTTCCGCAAGGACTGAACGATCTGCAAGACAAACGTCCTGTCCTTCTTTGTTAATGCGCGGAACCCATTCAACAAAACTGCTTCTTCTTTCTTTTGCATGCCATCCCCTAGATGCTGGTCCACTTACAATCAATATACAGGCCGGTTTTGCGGTCTCTCAAGACATCGGCTCTGTGTTTCCAGCTACTGGGCCTTCGGGGAACAGAATGCGCTTTTCCAAGCACTGTACGTAAACACAGTATATTGTGAGCCGGAATCAAAGCCAAGACATGAATATGGTAGGAGTCAGGGGAAGTTCTTGATCTGAAATAAGTATTTGCGAATTTATGCTACATGCGTGTAGCTACGATTCTGGCAAGGAAATTAATACCCTTGCCAGATGGCATACACAAGATATAAAGACATTGCGCCGTTCGGGTTGCGTCTCCAGCCGAAACTGAAGGAAAAGCTGGAAGAGGCAGCTCAGGGAAAGCCTAAGTGGTCACTGAACGCCGAAATCAGCAAACGACTGGAAGAGAGTTTCGAGGCGCGGAGCAACCTGACACAGTATTCAGATGGCGAGTTGATTGATGAATTGATACGGCGCTGGGGTCGAGATAGGGTCTATATCAAGCTGGGAGACGAAAAACCATAAATATGGGATGCCCGGCCGACGCGTTTACGGTGTAATTGCACTATAACAACAAGTCCAAACGGCAATGAAAAAATCTTATATAGCTGCTTCTTTGGTGGCGGCCCTGCTTGCTGCCGGCAGCTACTTCAGCCCACACCTCGCCCTCTATCAGATGAAGCGAGCTATCCAAAATCACGACGCGGATACTTTTTCGGAGCATGTCGATTTTCCGGCACTCCGGGACAGCATAAAAGGCCAAATGATGGCCGAGATGGGCCGCGAGATGAATTCTCAAGAGATGAAGGGAAATCCGTTTGCCGGGATCGGGCAAGCGTTTGCCACGGCAATGATTGGCCCTATGGTGGATGCGATGATCTCTCCGACCGCCGTTATCGCCATGATGAACACCGGCAAAATTGAATCGCCCGGCGATCAGGGGAAACGCGAGCCTGGTTCCCCATCAAAGGACGAACCCAAGGATGCGCCGACCTACTCGGTTTCCTATATGGACTTGAATCGGGTCGCCTTTCGTCTTGAGGGGCCTAATGCTATTCCAACCGGATTCATTTTGAGACGAGATGGTGTGTGGAACTGGAAGCTTTCTGCGATTGAGCTCCCAAAGCTTCCCCGATCGAAGCAATAGCAAACGCCAACAAGGAGGCTAGGAGCATGGCACTGGTTAATTGCCCTGAGTGCAGCAAGTCAATTTCTGATTCCGCGGCATCCTGCCCAAGCTGCGGTCACCCAATGCAAACGATCAATGCTGGAGTTCAGCAGCCCAAAGGCGTCGTTACAACCCAAGCAACGGCGAAGCGCTACAAGGGACTGCAGCTCATCGGAGGCGGCCTTTTTGCCACGGGAATTGTCGTCATCATGGCTAAGGAGCCAGTAGCCGGCGTTGTTCTCTCGGTAGTTGGTCTTGGCGTGTATTTCTACGCCAGGATCGGCGCGTGGTGGAACCACGGCTGATCATGCGCTACTTGATTCTAGCGCTCTTACTGACGCTCCCTTTGGCGTCGAACGCCAAACAACACCGAAGCTCTGCCGTTAAAGCGGAATTCCAGCGCTCACACCCATGCCCCTCGACTGGTGGCTGGCATGGAGCGTGCCCAGGATTTGTGAAGGATCATATTCGGCCTCTATGTGCTGGCGGCTCAGACAGTCCTTCAAACATGCAATGGCAATCCGTTGCTGCAGCCAAGGCCAAGGATCGGCTGGAGCGGAGGGAGTGTAGGCGGAAACGGTAGAATCCACGCCGCATTGGGGGCGAGAGTAGAAACAGGTTGTAAACAGAAAGCGTCGGTGCAACAATGGCAGATATGGAACGCAGGCTCGAAGCGCAGACCGTTGAAGGTGAAATCGGCTTAGTCATTGACTATGAGCCAGGGAAAGTATTGGCTGTTGATATGCTGCAGTCAGCGATGAGCATGATTGAAGCGCTGGACAAATTAGATGCGGCACTTCTTTCCAGCGTCAATACCTCGTTGGAGCCGGTATCGGTTCTCAACGATGTCCAGCATTCATCACTGAAAATGCTTTTAGCGCGCGCACTCAGAAACACTCCCGATGAGTTGATCGGAAGCCTCGACTGGAAGAAGTGGGCTGGCGGCATTCTCGTCAAAGGAAAGTACAAATTACTCCAGCGATTGGACGCAGACGCCCCTGAAGTCCGACAGATATTGGTCGAACTTGAAGCTGATTACAAAGCCGCCCCCGTTGGTTTGATTGGATATACGCCGCCGAACGTTGTGGACGTTATGGATGCAATGGATGGTGTTGTGGGTGCAAGGGCTGCACTACCAGGACAACGCGTGACCATTCAAACTGAGCTTGGCGACGTACTGATACCAGATACCACAGTAGAAGTCACGCCATCCGTCGAACAAGGGCCGCAGCAAGCTGTAACGAACTCCGGCATAGAGTTTTTCAAGATTAAGTCGCCGGACATGCTTGGAACTGCTCAGTGGCAGGTCTTGCGCAACGGGCGAACAGTCCGTGTAGATATGCTGCACCAGACGTGGCTTGACGCGTACCATGCGCGCGAGTACTCGATCTTGCCGGGGGATAGTCTTAAATGCAGATACGAGGAAACGGTCACATACGATGCTTCGGGGAATGAATTGGAGCGAAGGCTGGCCATCATTGAGGTGATCGAAGTTATTTCTCCCCCAGTGCAACGAAATCTTATCGAATAAAATCATTATTCCCCTCCCCTAGCGGAGGGTTTTTCATTACCGATGGTGGTGAAATCCACCCCACCCGCGTCCATCCCCAAACCGGCGCCCATCTCCCCAATGATGTCCGCCGTGTCCGCCTCGCCCGCTCCAATACCCAAAATCAAAGTTGAACCAAACCGGCGGCCCGACATACACGGGAGGCGGCTGAACATATACGGGCGCTGGCGGGTAGTAATAGCCGTAGCCTTGCTCAACATACACCGGAGTGGACTGGTAGTAAGGATAGTCGCTGTAGGCTGGCTCATACACTGCGCAGCCTTCAAGCAACATTGATATGGCAATCGGCACAACCGCTGCCTTGAATGCGGAGTTCATGAACCAACGTCCTTCCACTATCAGTATAGGACGGGAGTGACAATCCGCAGGAAAGCTTTTCATTTCCAACCGGCCCCGAGCCGGTTTTTTTGCGTCTGTAGCAACTGGCGGAATACAATCATCGTTCTCCCGGCGCATTGCTTGTCGGCACGCCGGGAGAACTTCCCTCAACAACAAAAAGGATCATTATGGAAGCGCCATTCAAAGAGCAAACATTCGACATCAGCATCAGTGATGGTCGTCCATCGATAACCCGCAACTTCGTATTTAAGAACGGCGACAAACTGTCATTCACGGTTATGTTACAGAAAGACTATAACGCCACCCTTCCGGACATGCATCGCCGTTCAGTTGAAGCCGTAATCAACCATCTGAAAACTTTGATACCGCAGCAATAACGCCAGCAGACGAAGGGATGGGCCAAACGGCAAGCGCCATGCAGTATTCAACACTTGCAACCCATTCCTTCGCCGCCTTGAGCGCCAGAATCAAATCATCCCCATAGCATTGCGGGTACACCCCTTCCGTCTGGGCCTTAACCCCGCCCACCGCGCCCGACGCGCACTTGCACTTGCACTTGCACTTGCACTGATCCATAGCCCCTCCTGATAGAAAAATTTCAGCCCGTAGCAACGGGATGGAAATATTTTACGCCTAGTTTAGCCTTTGGCGAAAATACTGCTTGTATTCATTTTAGCCTTACGCTAATATACATCCATACCGCAACACAACGCAGCAAACAGGGAGAAGACGATGGAAGCGAAACATACAGCGACGCCGTGGAAGCTGCGCAACGATGGGCAGACCTATAACGGCCAAACCATTGAAGCGGAGTGCATGGGAAACGGCCACTACGCCGGAATCGCTCACGCAACGCAGCGCGATCCGCATCCAACTTTGGGCGGCGGGATTGACCAGGTGACGGCAGAAGCCAACGCATCCTTCATCGTCCGCGCTTGCAATACGCATGACGCCTTGGTGAAGGCGCTGCGGCAGATTGCCCGCCTATCGTCTGAGGGTGAGGTCAGCGCCAACATGCAATACGCCCTCGGCGACATCGCCCTCGCCGCCCTCTCCGCTGCCGGTGCCTGACATGGCCGCAGTCCTGATCCCATCCGCCGAATTCCGCCACGCACACGAGCAGCAAGCCCGTCTGTGCGATGCAGCAGACGAGGTTGAGCGCATCCGTGAGTTCGATGCCGAGTTCGTCCACAACTTCATCGTGGATTTCGCCAAGTGCGAGGGCGACGCGGAAATGTGGCTGCAGGATCAAGGCGTTCACAAGACATGCATCGCCAGTGCCGAACTGCTGCGCATGATGTGCCAGAGCTGGCAGGCGAATCCGATGGCCGTGTATGCGGTGGCCGGGACTAAGTTTTGGGAAGAGATGAAGAAGCTGGCTTACGAAGTTTGGAGTTCCAACTAACTAGGGAGGATGTCATGAAAGTTTTCCAAATTCAGATTCAGACATACAAGGGCGATTTCGTTGATTACCACGGCCACAGGGTTTTCACTGGCCCAATTCATGACCGGAAAGTGGCAAGGAAGAACCTGGCCGACCTGCAGTGGATGACGAGAGGCCATCACTTCAATTACAGGATCGACGAGCGCGACGCACAGCGCGCAGATACTCGCCTCCGCGCGGCCTGAATTTCGCCCGTCAGCCTCACGAACGAGGCGCAACACACAAGGCGACTCGCTTTCTCAACCTGGTTGAGGCAGTGAACAGATGCGGAACATTTGAGAGTCGCCTTTTGTGTTGATGGCCGCATGACTGGAAACCCTTGCCGTGAGGACGGTAAGGCGATTGGACGAGCCCCGATGACGCCGATTTACTCGGTCGAGAAAAGCGCGATTCGAAAAATGTGGAAGGTAGCCCGGCCACCAACAACCAAATTCAAACCATTGGGAGGTGGGGAATGGAAGCGAAGAAATACGAACTTCTGCAAGACGATACAAAAGAATTCTTTGGTCGCAAGCTGTATCGCATCAAGGCGCTCATCGCTATCGGCCTCTCCGTTGCTGCTGGCGATGTCGGGGGCTATGTCGAGAGCGAAAAAAATTTGAGCCAGTTCGGCAATGCGTGGGTGTCCGGCAATGCGCGGGTGTCCGGCGATGCGCGGGTGTACGGCAATGCGCGGGTGTACGGCAATGCGCAGGTGTCCGGCGATGCGCGGGTGTCCGGCGATGCGCGGGTGTCCGGCAATGCGCAGGTGTCCGGCGATGCGCGGGTGTCCGGCAATGCGCGGGTGTCCGGCGATGCGCAGGTGTGCGGCAATGCGTGGGTGCAAAGCCGCGCCGACATTCAAACGTATTCCGGCGTCGGCTCCGAATACGGCACTCTCACTGTCTACCGCACGAAAGACGGAATCGAACTTACCAGGGGCTGCTTCCGTGGCTCGCTTGACCAGTTTCGCGCCGCAGTCCATGAGCGTCACGGCGCAGGTTCTAAGGTCGGCAAATCGTATCTCGGCATCGCAAACCTGATCGAGTTTTGGTTTGACGTTCAGCCGGAAGAAATCAAGGAAGCCGCATGACCCGCACCTTCACCCTATCTGCTGTTGTCTTCGCTGTCCTCTGGACGGTAAGCGATCGTATTGCAGATGTGGTTGTTCTGTTCTGGAGGATTTGATGAACCATCTTTTCTCTACATCCGACTGGCTTGCACGTCACGAGAGCGTTTGCTTGATCCTGCTGGCCGCGCTGGTTTGCGTATCGGGAGCGTTTTGATGGCACGGCTTTCATGGAGGCGGGAGCCCGATGAGCATGGCCTTGCGGCGGTTGTGCAGAGCCCGCGAGGTCTTGAGCTTCGCTATGGCGGCGATCGTATCGCGGATGTATCGCCAGTGACCGGCAAGGATCGCTGGGATGTCATCGGCTGGTACTTCACTGCGCGTTCCGATGAATTCGGCGTACCGCTGATGAATACCTACGGAATGCAGCACTGGAAATCCAAAGATGAGGCGAAGGCTGCTTGCGACAAGTATGTCCGCGCCAATTTCAAAGATCCGGGAAGGAATGCGAAATGAAAATTTCTTGCACCACCGAAGAGTTGTGCGAATTCGATAGGTTGATTGACATGGCAGAAAGCGAAAATCAACTGGATCGCATCGCCGGCCGCATTGATCTGCGCAAGTTCGTCGCCAAGCACGGCAAGGAAAAGTGCGACGCGATGTTTGCTCATCTTGAAGCAGAAGCAGGGAGGGCGAAAGCATGACCGCCCGCGCCCTCATCTCGCTGTCGCTCTACCCGTTGCTGAAGATGTTCCGCCGCTGGATGCTGCGCAGAAGGATCAACGCAATCCGCATGCACCTGGATCACATCCGCAAGCAGCGCGAGAACGATTTTCATGTCGAACGTGTTCTGCAGGGCCGGGAAGCGGTTTTGCAGTCTGACTTGAGGATGTTATGAGCTATCGGCAGCAGCAAACAAACGAAGAGGAAGCCGCGTTCCTCTGGTCGTCACTCAACAACCTTCGCGGCAAGGTGTCGGCAGAAGTGTTCCAGCAAGCAGAGCGGGAACTTGGTTTTGTCAACGACAGGTGCAATCGAAACGAGAGGATTGAACATGGAAATCAGAAAAGCGGAACGGAAGAAAGCGAAACTTCGCCTTGGCATCGCAGCCCCGAGCGGAGCCGGAAAAACCTACAGCTCGCTGCTGCTGGCCTTTGGCTTGGGCGGCAAGGTTGGCCTGATTGATACGGAGCACGGCTCCGGCGATCTGTACGCCGACCTTGGCGATTACGACATCATCGGGCTTTCCGCTCCCTATACGGTCAACAAGTACCGCGAAGCTATCAAGGCATTCGAGGATGCCGGCTACAGCACGATCATCGTTGACTCGCTTTCCCACGCATGGGCCGGTGATGGTGGCCTGCTGGACAAGCAAGGCAAAGCCGCAGACAAATCGGGAAATAGCTGGCAGGCATGGCGCCAAGTCACGCCGGATCACAACGCGCTAGTTGATGCGATGCTGCAAAGCCGCTGCCACATCATCGCCACCATGCGCAGCAAAACCGAGTACGTGCAGGAAAAGGACGAACGCACCGGGAAGAACATTGTGCGGAAAGTCGGCCTTGCCCCCGTCATGCGCGACGGGATCGAATATGAATTCACTGTAATGCTCGACGTTGACATGAACCACGTCGCAACACCGAGCAAAGACCGCACTCGCCTCTTCGATGGTCAGTATTTCAAGATCAGCGACGCAACCGGCAAGGAACTCCTGCAATGGCTCGAAACCGGCGCAGAGCCGCCCAAGGTTGACGAAAAGCTGCTTGCCGATCACAAGGCAGCGATTGAAGCCGCTGACAGCCTGGACTCGCTGAAAACAGCTTACACGGCGGCATATCGCGCTGCTGAAGCAATCAAGGATTCGCATGCAATGGCTATCTTCTCCGATGCCAAGGATGCGCGTAAAGAACAACTCACAGTCAAGGAGTCCGCGTAGTCATATGCCAGCACCAGTTCCGCCATTCAAGCGTTTATACGAGAACATCAGAGAGACAGACTCCGGATGTTGGGAGTGGCTTGGCCGAGTAGGCTCATCAGGATACGGACAAATCAAAGCATTCGGCAAGATGGTTTCGTGTCACCGGCTTAGCTACGAATTGCACCACGGCCCGGTTCCAGCGGGTTATGAGGTAAAGCATTCCTGCGACAACAGGCGATGCATAAATCCGGATCACCTAAGCGCCGGAACGCATGCAGAGAACATGGCGGAACTAAAGGAAAGAGGCAGGAAGAGGATCGGGAAGCCGAACCCTCGACGCGGGGCGAATAGTTGGCAATCAAAACAAGTGGTTGTGCTTGGCAAACCTTTCGGAAGCCAGAACGAAGCCGAGCGAGAGCTAAATCTAGGCAGCGGCACAGTGGCGTACTGGATAAAGAACCATCCGAGCAAAGCGGCATTACTGACAACTGAACAATACAAGGAGTTAAAGCATGGCGAGCGTGAATAAATGGATTGGCATCGGCAATTTAGGACAAGATCCGACCACAAGGTACATGCCCAACGGAGAGGCAGTAACCAACATCTCGATTGCATGCACTGAAACATGGGTCGATAAGAACACGAAGGAAAAGCGCGAGCAAACAGAATGGGTGCGCATTACCTTCTATCGCAAGCTCGCTGAAATCGCCGGCCAATACCTGAAGAAAGGTTCGTCCGTCTACGTCGAAGGCAAGCTTCAGACGCGCAAATGGACTGATAAAGACGGGGTTGAGCGCTACACGACCGAGATCATTGCCGACAGCATGCAGATGCTTGGCAGTGGCCCGAAGGCTGCCGATAGCGACGATCCGCGCAACTATCAAGACGGCAAGCAGGCGAACAAGGATGCAGGCAAGCCGACATCTAGCGGTGGGCCTTCCAGTGATTTCGATGATCAAATTCCATTTGGTCAGTTCATGGGTGGCAAGTATGTCTTTGCAGTCTAAACGGTGCTTCAAATGCCTTCAGGTTCTTCCGCCGGAGGCATTTTACAAGCACTCGGCAATGGGCGATAAGCGCCTCAATAAGTGCAAGGAATGTACCAAGAATGATGTTCGCGAAAACAGAAAAGCGAACATTGAGCGAATCCGTGCGTATGACAAGTTGCGCGGCTCAATGCCGCACCGAGTGGCGGCGAGAAAGGAATATGCGAAGACCGATGCGTACAAAGAATCGCATAAGAAAGCGCTGAGTAAGTATTTCTCGTCGAACCCAAAGAAATATCAGGCGCACAACATTCTTAACGCCGCCATCAGGGACAAGAAGATTGAAAAGTGGCCATGCCAAATTTGCGGATCTGCCAAAGTCGAAGGCCATCACGCCGACTATGACAAGCCACTAGACGTTGTATGGCTCTGCAACAAGCATCACCGCGAAGCACATGCACTTGTAGCAAACGACGAACGAAAGGAAGCAGCATGACACAAATCTACATCGACATTGAGACTTGCCCGAGTCAGTCTGAAGAACTGAAGGCTGAATTTCTGGCAAACGTGAAAGCCCCGGCGCAGTACAAGAAGCCGGAATCCATCGCTGAATGGCTGAAGGAAAATGCCGAAGCAGAAGCCGATGCTGCATGGCGTAAGACATCCTTTGACGGCGCTTATGGTCATGTGTGCGTGATCGGCCTTGCTCTTGACGACAAGCCAGCCTTTACGCTGTATGACGACGATTGGCATACGAACGAGGCCGAAGTACTGGCTAACGCATTCGAGTGGATAGAGAAGGCATGTTCCGAGCATCCGAACACGCGCCCTGTATTCGTCGGACATAACCTGGTCGAGTTCGACTTGCGCTTCATGTTCCAACGTGCCGTTGTTCTTGGAGTGAAGCCGTCACGCTATATCCCGTTCACAGCAAAGCCGTGGGATGACAGCGTTTTCGACACTATGACCCGTTGGTCGGGACTCAAGGATCGCGTCAAGCTGGACAAGCTGGCCAAGGCATTCGGCATGGATGGCAAGGGAGATATTGACGGATCGCAGGTATGGGATTACGTGCGCGACGGTCGCATCTCCGAGATTGCAGAATATTGCAAGCATGACGTTGAACTGGCTCGCGCCATCTACAGGCGCATGACGTTCGCGCCGATTGAAGAAGCTTCTGACATTCCTTTCTGAGGAAATCATGACAACAACAGAACTCACACTCCCGCAACGCGCCGCCGTCGCCCTTGGCACCGGAGAGCATGAAAAGCAGCTTGTGCTGATGGCGGCTGAAGCGCAGACCATCACCGAGATCAAGAACAAGGATGGCCGCGACCAGTGCCACTCCATGATGATGACGCTGAAGAATGCCCGCGTCGCTATCGAAAAGACCGGGAAGACAGCCCGCGAGGATGCGCAGGCATTCTCCAAGGCAGTCATCGCTGAAGAAAAGCGCCTGATCGCGATCACCGAAGCGGAAGAAGCCCGCCTTCAGAAGCTACGCGACGATTGGGACGCCGCCGTGGAAGCCGAGCGCCAGGCGAAGATCGAGGCCGAGCGCAATCGGGTTGCGAAGATCAAGGAAGCGATTGGCAATATCACCTCTGCCCCGCTTCGCCATGTCGCATCCAATGCCGAGAAGCTTGATACCGCAATCGAGTTCTATCGGATCATGCCTATCAGCCAAGACGAGTATGCGGAATTCGTTCCGGAAGCCGAGGCGATCCGCGCCCAAACGCTCGAAAAGCTGACCGTGCTGCGTGATGCTGCGATTGCCAAGGAAGCCGAAGCCGCCCGCCTCGCTGCCGAGCGCGAAGAACTCGCCCGCCTGCGCGCCGAGACCGAAGCACGCCGCAAGGAAGATGAGCGGATCGCCGCTGAGAAACGCGCCGCCGATGAGGCTGAACTCAAGGCGCTCCGCGAGAAGCAAGAAGCTGAATTGGCCGCACAACGGGCTGAAATCGCCCGCCAGCAGGCCGAACGCGACGCCGAGATAGCAGCGCAAGCCAAGGCCGCCAAAGAGGCTCAGGAAGCCGCAGAGGCCAAACTGGCCGCTGAGCGCGCCGAGTTCGAGCGGAAACAACGCGAAGCCGCTGAAGAGGTGGCAAGGCTGGCGGAACACGAACGCCTTGCCAAGCTGTGCCGCGAGTTTGTTGCAAATGCCATGGCGCAGGCGGAAACGCCGTCCGAATGGGCGTATAGCTTCAACGAAGAAAACTATAACGGCAGTGAGACATCGATTGAAGCGGCTATTGCTGAGGCGCTTGCCGAGGCAGACGATCGCGAGGCGTTCTGGATTGGGAAGTGCAAGCGCTTTGTTGGGCGCGGCGATGCGGATGATGTAATCGAGCGCCTGCAAGAGCAATGCTACGAAGAGTGCGGCGAGTTTGGTGAAACCTATCTTGAGGATGTAACCAAGGAGGAACGCCAGGAACTTGAAGACTTTATTACCGCTTGGGCTGCGCGAGTTGATCGATCCAACTTCTACACCGTCGAAGGCGCCCAGAAGTTCACGGTCGAAGAGGCGCGAAAGCTGATCGAAACGCCGGCAACCACCGAAGCCGCCTAACCCTCCCCTCCGCAGGGAAACGAGCCTGTGGAGGGGGAAATAAGACAGCAGAGAGAGATGAGAATGAAAGACATTAGAGAGCAAGTGAAGCGACGCTTCGATGTGGATACCAAGGATCATGCAATGCGCGTTCTGCATGAAGATGGCCTTTACCGGCATCTTCGCTTTCGCAGTCCTGATTCCTCATCCTACTGGTTCGACATCATCACGTGGCCGGGGAATCTCACTATCAACGGCGACATGGGCTGCTATGTATTCGCCCGTACCGAAGATATGTTTGAGTTCTTCCGCGCCGACCGCAGGCATGGACCCCGCATCAATCCGGCCTACTGGCAAGAAAAGATCCGCAATGAAGGTTCGCGCAAGTCGTCTGAGAAGTTCGACCCGGCCAAATTCCGCAGCGTAATCCATCAACAGGTCAAAGACTGGCTGGAGGATCGCGAACCGCTGACCAGCGAGCAGTATGCCGATCTGTGGCGCGACATCAATTGTGAGATTTTCGAGCATCTGAACGACTGGGGTGACGGGCAGGTTGCCTACGACAACGCCTGCGGCTTCCTCTGGGAGTCAGATGGGCGCCGGTTCGAATTCCGCGATCTTTTCGATTACCGCTACAACGATTTCACGTTTCATTACATCTGGAACTGCTACGCCATCGCCCATGCGATCCAAGCCTACGACCAGGCAAACGAGAAAACCGCCGCCTAGGAGCCAACATGAAAATCAAAGAAGCGCTGACCTTTATCGCAAACCGATACGACGACAGCAAAACAGTTCAGCAATGTGCGGAAGATGCTTATGAAATGGCGTCTGTAGCCAAGGCCGCTCTCTCCGCACTGGAAGCGAGTGAGCCGGTAGAAAACCAGAATGCACGATTCGCAATTGACGGTGCAATCACCTACGGAAGGCAGGGCATCAACAGACCTCCAGAAGGCCACTGGCTGATGGAGTTTTGGGAGATCGGACGACAACTCGCAGCATGCCATGTAGACCGCAACCAGGTTATTGAGGAGTGTGCACAGGTGTGCGACGCCCTGATCGAGAAGGCGAAAGCAGATCACGATCCCGAGCTTGCCAGCGGAATGTATGACTGCCGTGACGCTATCCGCTCCCTCAAATCGCAGCCAGAGATAACGAAGGAGGAAGGGAAGTGAGCGAACCTTTACGACTGCCTGACGGCAGCCTTCATCAGTTTATTTTGACGGTTGCTGGAAAACCGTTCAGATGTCATTGCGGGTGCAATGTATTTCACAAACCCGATGTTACAAATCCCGAACTTTATGAATGCAATGCCTGTAAATCTCAGTTTGAATCGGAGTCCCGCAATGTCTAAATACGTGATGGTGCCGCTTAAACCAACCGATGAAATGATTCAGGCTGGCGCAAAGCTCTTGCACATAATGTCACTTCCAGAACGGGAGGCTGAGAGTATCTACCGCGCCATGCTTTCCGCCCTCCCCGCGCAGCAAGGACAAGAGCAGCCGAAGTATGTGATTTCGTTCATGAGCGAGGGCGCAAGCGAAGAACGCATTAAAACTCTCATGGCGCAAATTGGCATACCAAACAGCATGTCGCTGTATCAGGCATTCAAGCAGTTTCAGAATGAACTTGAGCAAGCCACATTTCTTGTTCCTGCAGAGGCTCAGGCCGAGCAGCCGCAAGCGCAGGCTGTCGATAGCGATTGGAGAAGGCTCGCTCTGCAATTCGATGAACACCGTATGCAGGCAATAGGGCATTTACAAGCCATGCTGCGTGATCCGCAAAAACATGCGTTAGAAGCGACCAAATTCCTCGCTGCGGGTCCGTTGAGTGGTGAAGAAGTACTAGCGCAACGTATCGCAGCAATCGCCGCCCTTCCAGCCAAACAGTTGAGCGATTCGGAATTGGTAAGCGCAGTTCACTCGGCATCAGGAACTGGCCGCGTTGCCCTGACTTGGATGAACAACGACGGCGCAGAAGTCCCAACTGATGTTTGCAAGCGATTCGCCCGCGCTTATGAACGCGCACTCAAGGGAGGAAAGTAAATGACCGCCACAACAGACAAGATCGCAGAGCTGGAGCGGCAGAACGAGGAACTGCGGATGAAGAATGCGGAGCTGCTGCTGGCGGTGCAGGCTGTCAGGTACTGGTTCGAAGCTGAACGCAAGTCCATCAGCAAGGGCAATGGCAGCCAGTGGTCGATGTGGCAGTGTGAAGAACAGATGGAAGCGATTGATACGGCCATCGCCAACGCGAACAGTCCTACCGCTGCCAATGCAGACGCTCTGACCGACCGCGAAATCATGCAGGAGTGGGATAGGCACTACCTGCCAGGCCAGAAAGATAAGACCCCGTTTCTTAGCATCGTGGTGAAGTTTGCGCGCGCCTTGCTGGAGAGAGCGCCCGCTGCCAACGCAGTTCCTCTCGTCACTCCCGGCCATGACGGCGCACCTTGCGCACAATGCGGGGATGGTGGTGTGCATCTGTGTGGGCAGTCTGCTGCGGACGCAGGTGATCAGGACGTGATGAAACTGGCCGAACGCATCGCTAAGGCAGTTGCCGATGACGAACAGGACGGTGGCTGCGACATCTGCGCGGGACTGTTCGGGCCGAACTTTTCAGCCATCATTCATGAGTTGGCAGCCAACAGACCTCCCGCTGTGGGCGCACCAGATCAGAAAGGAGGTGCGGAATGAAAAAGCTATCGAAGGATGAGCAGTTCGTAGCCGACATGACGCGCTGCCGTGGCATGGACTGGGTTCGCTTGGGGATGCAGGTCGAGGTCGATGGCGAACTGGGAACCATCGTCGGCATGAACAGCAGCGCCAATCTGGACGTGGTGTTCGTCAACCAGTTGAAGATGGGGAGGCGCAAGCACAACTGCCACCCGACATGGCAAACACGCTACTTCGACGCCGAGGGCAGCGTGATCAGGGATTACCGCAATCCCACACACAAGGAGAGAACATGACCGACAACTATAACCAAAAGCCGTGGATCAAGATGCCCCTATCCGAACTTACAACGCCGAAGCCCGGCAGGTTATGCAAAGCGCCTGCATGGTGGGCTGTCACGGATGATGGCTGTGCGTTGTTCTACAAGACATACGGAAGTCCTCAGTGCAATACGGACAGGAGAATTGTTGAGCGCATCAGGCCGGACTGCAAACAAGTATTTATCGAAGCCGCATTTGTTCCGCATAACTGCAGTGACTATTGCTAAGGATTTCGCATCATGACCGACAACACACAGCTTTTGCCTTGCCCGTTCTGCGGAGGCGCGCCAGTCTTGCACCACATCGAGCAACACAGCCATAACCTAATGCTCAACGGTCAGCCAATCATGCCAGACCATCCGGGAAGCTGGACGATTGAGTGCTGCGACGTTGGCATGATTAAAGACACCCGCGATCAGGTTGTCACCGCATGGAACAAACGCTCCGGCCTTGTGGTGAGCGATGAGCAGATCGTGAAGACTCTAGCTGACCATGGCATTGGTCATGTGGTGTTTTCCGAGGTTGATCAAGATGGCAAGGTGATTCCATTTACAGGGAGCGATGCGGAAACGTACTGCAAGGCTATCTGCGCCCTGCTATCAGCAGCGCCGAAGGTGCCGGAGTGGATCAGCGTGAAGGATCGACTGCCGCCGTTTGGAGAATGCTTGCGCGTCCTGATCTATACCGAAGGCAGTGAGTTCGCTGGCGAACAGTTCTTCGACGTGAATGCCGATTCGTTGAACGAATGCTTTTATGAGCAGCCCGAAGACATGCCTGAAGTGTGCCAGCACGCAACGCACTGGATGCCCCTTCCAGCCGCCCCTCAACACGATAAGGAGTAAGACGTGACTGATAAACGTAAATGTTGGTCTGCGGATGAAGAAAACTTCCGCTACGACGACCTCGGAGAACTGTTGGATAGCCACGACGAACTGCGTGCTGGCAACACTGTCTATGTTGGCGAAGTTGAAATGCCTGAATATCGGCAATTCTGTGACGCTG
>DATFAZ010000199.1:0-3188 GCA_035254105.1 Noviherbaspirillum sp.
GCCCGCGTTGAAGCGTGAAGTGGTGGACTATGTCGTGCGCCACTACGGATTGCCGATACGCCGGGCCTGCCGGCTGATCAAGCAGCACCGCAGCAACCAGTACTACCGTAGCATCAAGGATCCCAAGCTGGCTTTGCGGGCGCGGATGCGGGAGATCGCGCATGCGCGCGTGCGCTATGGCTACCGCCGTATTCATGTGCTGCTTAAACGCGAAGGCTGGCAGTTGGGCAAGACTCAGGCGCAGCGCATCTACTGTGAAGAACAACTGCAGTTTCGCTCGAAATTGCCGAAGCGCCGTAAGATGATTATGACGCGCCAGGCCAGGATCAAGCCGACCCGTCCGAATGAAGCATGTAGCATGGACTTTGTTGCTGATCAGCTGTCCAATAGGGCAAAGTTCCAGGCCTTGACGGTGGTCGACGTCTACAGCGGGGAAGCGCTGACCATCGAAGTCGGTCAGCGTCTACGCAGCGAACATGTAGTGACGGTATTGAACCGGTTAGCAGCTCGACGCGGCGCTCCGAAATACCTGTTCGTAGACAACGGAAGTGAATTTTCCGGGCGATTGCTGGACTTGTGGGCCTAGCATCATCAAGCGCGTACCGATTTCAGCCGGCCGGGCAAACCCACCGATAATTGCCACATCGAGACATTTAACGGATCATTCCGGGACGAATGCTTGAACTTGCATTGGTTCGACACGTTGGAGGAAGCCAAAGCCATCATTGAAGCCTGGCGGAGGGACTACAACGAGAGCCGGCCTCACTCGACTCTCAATGATTTGTCGCCGGCCGAATTTGCCCGTCGGGCCGGGGTTTCAAGCCCAAGTCCGACTTTTCCCAACACCGAAAACTAACTCTGGGCTTGGCCCTGAAAGTCCGGTCGGATCAGAAGCAGTACTTCAAGAGACTCGCCAGTGTTTAGGATACTGGGGGCGATTCAAATGCGTGATCGACCGAGGGCATATACGAAAGTCCGAGATACGGCCTGCTAGTATCGTCTTTTTGCGTGTCAGATGGCTTTCTGATCTGTAATGAATCACACGTTCAAGCGCTGTCTCTTCGGATCATTGGTCTAATCTTTTCCTCTCTGAATTTTAGCCTCGGCCATTGCATAATTTGTCTCGCTTGCACGTCGATCTGATACGGTGTTTTTTTACGGTTCTGAATCTGTTTCGGGAATCGTTAAAGGCGCACAATCAGATGCAACAGACAAGAACAACGACATGCATTGATTCGCCGGACGCCATCAGGCATCGCGATTTAGGCATTGGTTGAAGCAGGGATCGATAGATGTATCAATACGATGAAAATGGCGCAATTCTTGTGAAAGAGCACGTGGCGATTCCTTACTGCGTGCTGTCCCTCTCTCAGCCCAGGATGTTGGCGCATACCGTGCGAAAGTGCGACCGCGGATTCGGCAGTTCCACCAGCCACCAAAACATTCAACATAGCTGGATTGAGCTGGGGGCGCACCCGACATTCGGGCCGAACTCGCAACTGTCCAGATGCGATCCAGACCTACGGCAACTGCGCACGCAAGTGCTCATCTACACAGGCATTCTCGTACCGGTAATGAGTGCGTTGTGGGGCATGCCGCCTATTCGGACGTCCCCAAAAAATGGAGGCCATTCGCGACCGAGATGCGATAGGGGGCGAGGTGAACGATCGCATGATCGATAATGCATTCCGCCTTTAGCTCATGAGCACCGATGATCGTCCGCACCGCCACAGAATTACATCCACTGGAACTGGCGGGATTCCCATCGTGACGCAGAACGAGGTTCAACTTCAGGGTGCAGAATCGTGCGCGGATCCAGCGACGGTTCGCATTCCTAAAAATAATGGAAAGGCGGACCTTAACACGGTGACATCCGGCTTACAGACGCAGGATGACGAGCGGCTTCAGGCACAAGACAAAGCGGTGTCTTTTGTGCCTCAATAAGCCGCCCATTAGCAATATTAAATCTGTGACATAGAGGACTTTCAAGATGATGATGGAAGCGAGTTACGTTCCGGTGCATGCGCGGGCAGATGCGGCGGGCACCTCGAAGCGTACACTGGACGCCAATACGCGGCAGTTGCCAGGTCGCATACCGGGAAACAAGGGGATCTGGGTTGGTATTACCTGCGAATTCGTCGAGTTCGCCCTAATGTTCTCGGTCTACTTCATCGCCAGGTATCACTACCCCGAGGAGTTCAGGCAGGGACCAGCGCTGATCTGGACCACGGCCGGTGCCGTCAACACGCTGATCATGGTGACGAGCAGTTTTTTCGTGGCCTGTTCGCTGGCTTCGGCCAGGAATGCGGAACTTGGCCGCGCCAGGTTCTGGCTAGCGGCGGCCATCGTGACGGCATTGGGTTACCCCGTCGTCAAGCTGCTGGAAGTTAACTGGAATCTGGCGCACGGCATCGACGGCAAGGCCGGTATTTTTTATACCGTCTATTACTACCTGACGTTCAACCATCTGGTACATGCATGCTGGGGAATCCTGGGAATGATCTGGGCATTCTTCAGGCTGTCGACGAATGCTTACTCTGCCCAGCAGCATGACGGGCTTGAAGCGCTTGCATGCTACTGGCACGCAACCGATATTATCTGGCTGGTTCTTTTTCCGTTGTTTTACGTCTTGGCTTGAACGATGACTCAAATTGCAACAAAATCGCTGCCTGTGCCGGCATGGCTGGCTTTGCTCACGCTCACCGGCATCAGCCTGCTTTTGGGACATAAGGTCGGCCATGCGCCGTGGATGCCTTTCGTCGTGGCTGCCATCATCTGGATCAAGGGAACGGTGGTAGCGCGGTACTTTCTCGAGTCCGGCAGTGCCCATCCATTAATCGCCTGGTTGCTCCGCGTTTTCGTGGCCGTTGCGCCTGCTGCACTTCTGCTCACGACGCTGCTTGGGAAATAATCGACGAATAAACAACTCTGCAATTTATACAAGGTCCTTATGAAACGCTATGAAGCGCTTGCAGAGGAAATTGCCCAGTCTATTCGCTCGGGAGTGATGAAGTTAGGTGATCGTCTCCCTTCAGTTCGACAAGCAAGCACGAGTCGCGGAGTCAGCCCCTCAACCGTCTTTGAAGCGTATTATCTTTTGGAAGCGCGGGGGCTGGTACGCGCGCGAGAACGGTCGGGGTATTACGTGACCGCGGGCGCAACATCCCTCCCGCCCGAACCCGACATCT
>DATFAZ010000200.1:0-16972 GCA_035254105.1 Noviherbaspirillum sp.
AAGAAACAGCGCATGCGAATCGCCCTTGGCCAGCGTGCCGCGTACCGCCAGCCATGCGGTAATCGCCTGGAGCGCCTGCTTCCCGACCGGAACCTTGCGCTCCTTGCTGCCTTTGCCGGTGACGCTGACTTCCTGCTCGTCTATGTCGACCCAGCCGGCAGAGGTATAGCTGCCTTCCTTTACAAAGCGCACGTCCAGCGCCGTCAGTTCGGACACCCGCAGGCCGCTGGAATACAGCAATTCATACATTGCCCGGTTGCATAGCTGGGAGGGTGAGTTCGCATCCCTGCCGGGGAAGGACTCGGCAACGACACGGACGGCATCGTCTGCAGACAGCGCCTTCGGCAGCGGCTTGGCGCGCTTGGGCGCTTTTATACCTTCGACCGGGTTGGCCGCCAGCGTGTCGTGCTCGGCCAGCCATTCGAAGAAGCCGCGCCATGCCGACAATTTGCGGGCGATCGAGCGCGGATTCAAATCCTTGGCATGCAGTTGCGCGGCAAATTTTCGGATATGGAAATGGGTAAGGGCGGAAAATGAAGGGCTTCCCGGCAGCGCTTGCACAAGTTTTTCGAATTCGACCAGATCGCGTCCGTAGTTTTTTACGGTATGCGGCGATAGCTTGCGCTGTTTCTCCAGACTATCAAGATAGCCTGCGATGTGTGCTTGATTGGCGGCTGCACTCACCCGTGACGACAATCAGTCGAGCAGGCAGACCATTGCTGCACTGGCGGTTTCACCGATCTTCGACAGAAAATCAGTTGCCATGTCAGCAGTGAAACGGTGCGGGTCTGGTGAGCCCAAAACGAGCAGGCCGAAGGCTTCATGCTCGGAATCTATGCGCAGCGGAAGCATTGCAATCGACTGGATCGATTCGGCATCCTCTATCCAGGAGGCAGCTTCAAAATCCTGATTCGGCCCGCAATAGGGAGCCGTCAGCCCGTTGCAGAAAATCTTTGCATCGGAGGAGACTTCGGCAGCAAACCAGGTGTGAGAAACCTCTTCCGCAACGCCCCAGATGCGCAGGGTGGCATGGGGTACGGAAAATATCGTCTGCAAGCCGCTGATCAGGGTGTGCGGAAGATCGACGTCATTGCGGGCCAGCAGCAGTGAGCGGGTCCAAATTGAAAAATTTTCGGTGATTGCGTCATTTTCCTGCGCGATGCGCAGAAGTTCCGCCAATCGCAGTTCCAGCGACTTGATCTTCTCGCGCAGGACTTCCATCTGCCGTTCCTGCAGGGAAACAGTGCGGCCTGCCAGCGGACTGGTCAGCTTTACTTTGGCGAGCAATTCGCTATGTTGTTCGAAAAAATGCGGATTGTCGGACAAAAAATCGGCGACAGCAGCGGAATCCAGTTGATAAGTCATATGTGGGCGTCGGTTATGGTTGCAGCAGTCAGGTGGCACTGTGGTCGCGCTATTCCAACGGCAGCCAGAGGTCGAGTCGTGATTTTAACCGACAACCGAAGCATATACGACAGTGATTGTGCGGTGCTACGCCTCTCAAACACGGCCTCGGCCTGAAGATGTTAGATCTCGATCTCGCCGTCGAAAACGCTGACCGCAGGACCGGTCAGCATCACTGGCGAGCCAGCGCCGGACCAGGCGATCGACAGTTCGCCGCCCAGCGTGGATACTTTCACCGGCGAATCGAGCAAGCCGCGCCGAATCCCGGCAACAACCGCGGCGCAGGCGCCGGTGCCGCAGGCCAGTGTTTCACCCGTGCCGCGCTCAAAGACACGCAAGTTGATTTGCTGGCGATCGACGATTTGCATGAAGCCGGCGTTCACCCGTTTCGGAAAGCGTCGATGGCGTTCGATCACTGGGCCGTCCGTCAATACGGGAGCACTCTGAGCATCTTCGACGACCTGTACGGCATGGGGATTGCCCATCGATACCGCCGAAATCCAGATCGTCTTTCCGTTCACGTCCAGAGGCCACAGCATGTCGCTACCCTCCTTTTTGCCTTGCAGGCTGGAGGCATCAAATGGCACCTTTTCCGGCTCCAGGATCGGTGCGCCCATGTCCACGGTGATGCGGCCGTCGACTTCGAGCATTGGTTCAATCGTGCCGGACATGGTTTCCACCCTGATTGCTCGCTTGGTTGTTAGGCCCTTGTCGGTAACGAACTTGACGAAGGCGCGAGCACCGTTGCCGCATTGCTCGACTTCGCCGCCGTCGGCGTTGTAAATTCGGTAGCGGAAATCGACACTGGGCGACTGTGGCTTTTCCACCACCAACATCTGATCTGCACCAACGCCGAAGCGGCGATCCGCCAGTCGCTTCCATTGTTCAGGCGTGAAGTTGATTTGCTGGCTGATCGCATCGATCACGACGAAATCATTGCCTGCGCCATGCATCTTGGTGAATTTGAGTTTCATATTGCGATCGAATCAATAAGGAATTACTTGTTTTTGGTGCCGTACAAGCCAGGTTCTCCGGGGGGGCGGGTCTTGAAGCGTTTGTGGGTCCAGAGATATTCTGCCGGTGCTTCGAGCACGCGTTCTTCGATGAAGGCATTCATGCGCTTGGTGGCAGCGGTGATGTCTGTGCCTGGGTAGTCTTCCCACGCCGGATAGAACGTGATCTTCCATCCACGGTAATTCGGCAGGAATGTGGCAATGACCGGGATTACCTTTGCTCGGGTGGCGGCGGCGATGCGAGGCAGAGCCGTCAGGGTGGCCGCCTGTATGCCGAAAAACGGCACGAACTCCGCATCCTGCATGCCGAAGTCCAGGTCCGGCAGCATAAAAAATGGCAGATGTTCCCGCATTGCGCGAATGATCGGTTTGATGCCCTGCGGGCGCGTAAAAATCTTCACCGGATGGAAGCGTTCGCGCCCCTTGCGCAACGCTTCATCGAACACCTTGTTTTTCTGCTCCATATAGATCGAGCACGCCGAGGTTTCCATTGCAATCGCAACGCCAGCCACATCCAGGCAAACAAAATGCGGGCACAGCAAAATCACCGGGTCGGACTGGAATGCTTCCAGAGGCACGCCCGGATCAGTCACGATCAGCCGCCTGAGACGGGCTTCGGACGCCCACCACAGCACGGATCGCTCCAGCATGCTGCGGGCATACGCCTGGAAATGCTGCTTCGCGATTGCGCGGCGCTCGGCTTCCGTCAGGTGCGGCAGGCACAGGCGCAGGTTGGTCAGGGTAATGTGGCGACGCGAGCGCACCGTCGCAAACAGCAGCGAACCGGTCATTTTCCCGATGCGACCGAGGATGGGCAGCGGCAGGAAATGCAGCAGCCACATCAGGCCAAGTATCAACCTCATCAGCCTTCTCCCTGTGCCACGGGCGGCGTCACGCCGGAGGGGACTTTGTAGCGGTGATAACTCCAGAAATATTGTGCCGGGCAGCGTGAAATTAGTTGCTCCATCGCCTTGTTGATCGCTCGTGCTTGTTGTTCCGGCGTGCCGTCCAGTGCTTGCTCAAACGGCACGAAGCGCACGGCAAAGCCTCTGCCGAACGGCAAGCGTTCCGCATAGACGAGGATGATCGGTGCACCGGTCATCTGTTGCATTTTGGCTGACAGCGTCATAGTGTATGCAGGCTTGCCAAAGTAGTCAGCCCATGCCCCTTCGCCGTTCTGGGGCACCTGATCCGGCAGCAGGCCGATTGCGCCGCCCTTCTTGAGCGCCTTGAGCAGGATGCGCACGCCGGACAGATTGGCGGGGGCCAGCATCAGGTTGTCGCGCGCACGCGCCCCTTCAATCAGCGGCTTTAATGCTTCCTTGCGTGGCGGGCGGTAAAGCACCGTCAGCGGTGTTTTGGCAGCGACAACCTGTGCCGTGATTTCAAAGCAGCCGAGATGCGGCGTCAGAAAAATGATGCCCCGCTTCGCATCCAGCGCTGCTTGCACCGGCTCCCAGTTTTCGATATTTGCGGTCTTGAGCACGCGCTCCGGCGGTGCGCACCAGATGAAAGGCAGTTCCAGGACATTCTTGCCGGCTTCCGCGATGGCGCTGAATAAGGAACGATTAAAGCCGGCGCGGCGGATATTGTCCTTCAGGCGTTGCCGGTAAGAGGGGGATGCAAGATAGACGATCCATCCCACAATCGCGCCGAAGGCATGCAAAACTGGCAAGGGAAGTCGCGAAAGCAGGCGAAAAAGAGTGACAAGCATCAAAAATGACCAACAGAAAATTTGTGATTTTTTTCCAGATGCGTAAAATAGCACAGATGTTTTATCCGCCGAGTTAACAGACAACTTGCGAGGCGGCCTATAAATTTCGCTAAAGCGTCGCAGGCTCAGGATTGGCCGCGACATGGTCGATAACCTTTCACTACAGGAGCCTGCGATGGCACATGAATACCTCTTCACTTCGGAATCCGTTTCCGAAGGACATCCCGATAAAGTCGCTGATCAAATTTCCGATTCGATCCTCGACGCAATCCTCGCGCAAGACCCGAAAGCCCGCGTGGCTGCCGAAACGCTGTGCAACACCGGTCTGGTGGTGTTGGCCGGTGAAATCACGGCGAATGCCAATGTCGATTACATTGGCGTTGCACGCGACACGCTCAAACGTATCGGCTACGACAATGCCGATTTCGGCATCGATTACAAAAGCTGCGCGGTCATGGTGTGCTACGACAAGCAATCCCCGGACATCGCGCAAGGCGTCGATGAAGGCAAGGGGCTCGATCTGGACCAGGGGGCCGGCGACCAGGGGCTGATGTTCGGTTACGCCTGCGACGAAACGCCGGAACTGATGCCGGCTGCAATCTATTACTCGCATCGCATCGTCGAGCGTCAGTCGCAATTGCGCAAGGATGGCCGCCTGCCGTGGCTGCGTCCGGATGCGAAGTCGCAGGTTACGCTGAAATATGTGGATGGTGTGCCGGTCGCGATCGACACCGTGGTGCTGTCCACCCAGCATAGCCCGGAGATGGAGCACAAGGCGATCGAGGAAGCAGCGATCGAAGAGCTCATCAAGCCGGTGGTACCGAAGGAGTGGCTGAAAAATACCCGCTATCTGGTCAATCCGACCGGGCGTTTCGTGATCGGTGGACCGCAGGGCGATTGCGGCCTGACTGGCCGCAAGATCATTGTCGACACTTACGGCGGCGCTGCGCCGCACGGTGGTGGCGCCTTCTCCGGCAAGGATCCGTCTAAGGTGGACCGTTCCGCCGCGTATGCCGGCCGCTACGTCGCGAAGAACATTGTGGCGGCAGGCCTGGCCAAGCGCTGCCAGATCCAGGTGTCGTACGCAATCGGCATTGCCCGCCCAACCTCGGTCATGGTCACCACTTTTGGTACGGGCAAGATCAGCGATGAAAAACTCTCCGAGCTGGTTCAGGAACTGTTCGACCTGCGTCCGAAAGGCATTGTGCAGATGCTTGACCTGTTGCGTCCGATTTACGCGAAAACCGCTGCCTACGGCCATTTCGGTCGCGAGGAGCCTGAGTTTTCGTGGGAGCGCACGGACAAGGCTGCCGCATTGCGCGCTGCTGCCGGGCTCTAAGAAGCCTGATTGCGCAGTGGCGATACCTATTGGGAAAAACGATCGTGTTGAAACTTCGCCTCGCTACTGCCATCCTTGCTGTCGCTGCCGGCTTGCCGGCGGGGGCAGCAACGTCTGCTCCCGCGCAACCAGCTGAATGGTGCAAACGACTGAGCACGCGCTTGCCCGGCGTCTCGGCCGTTACCTGTCAGAACAGTGCGCTGGCGCCGACCGGTGCGCATTCGCGCCAAGGGTTCCCGATTCTGATGCGCTCGATCCCAGCCGCCAAGCCACGCAAGCAGGGCGAGCCGGTGCGGGTTCTTTTGCTGGGCGGGATCCACGGCGACGAACTGACGGCGGGGGCGATCGTATTTCAATGGCTGCAGTGGATTAACACCGCACCTGCGCAGGAATTTCACTGGCATGTGGCACCGGTGGTCAATCCGGACGGATTGCTTGCGCCAAAGCCGCAACGCGTCAATGCCAATGGCGTTGATCTGAACCGCAATTTCCCGACTCCTGGCTGGGAAGAGGATGCCAGGCGCTACTGGATGAAGAGGACTGGCGGCGACCCGCGCCGTTTCCCTGGCCAGTCGCCGTTGTCCGAACCGGAGAGCCGCTGGCTGAACGAAGAAATGGAGCGCTTCCAGCCGCAGGTAATTATTTCGGTGCATGCGCCGTTCGGCGTGCTCGATTTCGATGGCCCAGCCAAGGCACCTCGCCGTTTTGGTCGCCTTTATTTCAGCCGCGTTGGCGTATATCCCGGATCGCTCGGCAATTACGGTGGCCTGCACAAGAATGTGCCTGTCATTACGATCGAATTGCCGAATGCGCTGGCGATGCCGCCGCGAGCCGAGGTGCGCCGTATCTGGCTCGATATGCTGGACTGGATCGAGCACAGTCTTCCACTAGAAAATGACAAATCGGACACCTTGATACAGCGCACCTCAGGACAGGCAGCACTTCGCGCCCACTGATCGCGGGCACTGTCTTTTAGGTTTTAACGGGGTATAATCCCGCTTCCAAGGAGCGTTGCAGCACGGTTTTCCCATGACCGTGTCAGGCTTGGACATTTTTCGCAACGGCGCTCACGTTACTTTTTTCTATCTAACAGGAAAGGAGGGCGTGATGAGCGCCGTTATCTCGAAGTCTACAAATTCCCAGGATTATTTTGTCGCTGATCTCAGCTTGGCCGATTGGGGCCGCAAAGAGATCAAGATCGCCGAAACCGAAATGCCCGGCCTGATGGCGATCCGTGAGGAATTTGCCGCATCACAACCACTGAAAGGCGCACGCATCACTGGTTCGCTGCATATGACGATCCAGACAGCCGTGCTGATCCAGACGCTGGAAGCGCTGGGTGCGCAAGTGCGTTGGGCATCGTGCAACATCTACTCGACCCAGGATCAGGCGGCAGCGGCGATTGCGGCCAACGGCACGCCGGTGTTCGCGTTCAAGGGAGAAAATCTGGATGAGTATTGGGATTTCACCCATCGCATCTTCGAATGGCCGAACGGCGAATATTCGAACATGATCCTCGACGACGGCGGCGATGCGACACTGCTGCTGCATCTGGGCACCCGTGCCGAAAAAGACTTGAGCGTGCTGGCCAATCCGGATTCCGAAGAAGCCGTGTGCCTGTTCAACTCGATCAAGAAAAAGCTGGCCGAATCGCCGAATTGGTATTCGACCCGTCTCGCGCAGATCAAGGGCGTGACCGAAGAAACGACGACCGGCGTGCATCGCCTGTATCAGATGCACAAGGAAGGCAAGCTGGCTTTCCCGGCAATTAACGTCAACGACTCGGTCACCAAGTCCAAGTTCGACAATCTGTATGGCTGCCGCGAATCGCTGGTGGACGGCATCAAGCGTGCAACCGATGTCATGATCGCAGGAAAAATTGCGGTCATCGCCGGCTATGGTGATGTGGGCAAGGGTTCTGCTCAGGCAATGCGCGCATTGTCGGCACAAGTATGGGTAACCGAAATCGATCCGATTTGCGCGCTGCAGGCAGCGATGGAAGGTTACCGGGTTGTCACGATGGATTACGCGGCTGAACATGGCGACATCTTCGTCACCTGCACCGGCAACTATCATGTAATCACGCACGAGCACATGAAAAAGATGAAAGACCAGGCGATTGTCTGCAATATCGGCCACTTCGACAATGAAATTGAAGTCGCCGCGCTGCGCCAGTACACCTGGGAAAACATCAAGCCGCAAGTCGACCACATCATCTTCCCGGACGGCAAGCGCATCATCCTGCTGGCCGAAGGTCGCTTGGTCAACTTGGGTTGCGGCACCGGCCATCCGTCTTATGTGATGAGCTCCTCGTTCGCCAACCAGACGATTGCGCAGATCGAGCTGTTCACCAACACCAAGGCTTATCCGGTCGGCGTCTACACCTTGCCCAAGCATCTGGACGAGAAAGTGGCGCGTCTGCAGTTGAAGAAGCTCAACGCACAGCTCAGCGAGTTGACTGATGAGCAGGCTGCCTATATCGGCGTGCAGAAGAACGGCCCGTACAAGGCCGATCATTACCGGTACTAAAAAAGCCATTCCAGTGCGCGTTGAAGACGCAGGCGGCATCGCGTTTTTGCGCGCCCCGGAATAAAGTATCTGCAGGTTCAATACACTGTCTGCAACGGGAGGGGGATCATGCGCTTGCTTATTACATGGCTGATCAATGCCGCGGCATTGTTTGCCTTGCCTTATCTGATGCAGTCGATCCGGGTCGAGAACTTTACGACTGCGCTGATCGCTGCGCTGGTGCTTGGCTTGGTCAACGTCCTGATCAAGCCGATCCTGGTCCTGCTGACCTTGCCGGTGACGGTACTGACGTTGGGGCTGTTCATCCTCGTCATCAACGGACTGCTGTTCTGGGTGGTTGCCAATTTCATTGGCGGTTTTTACGTCGCCGGCTTCTGGTCCGCCGTGGGCGGGGCACTGCTGTACAGCCTGATCTCGTGGGCCTTGTCCGCGTTATTGCTAAAGTAAACATGACTCAGAAAAATTTCAGTATCGAGTTTTTCCCGCCCAAGACGCCGGAAGGCGCGGAGAAGCTGCGCGCCACACGCGCGAAACTGGCGGAATTGCAGCCGAAGTATTTTTCGGTGACTTTCGGTGCGGGCGGCTCGACCCAGAAAGGCACGCTCGAAACCGTCCTTGAAATCCGGAATGAAGGCCATGAGGCCGCTCCGCACCTGTCCTGCATCGGCAGTTCGCATGACAGCCTGCGTGCAATTCTCAACGAGTACAAATCGAACGGGATTCGCCGCCTGGTGGCATTGCGTGGCGACCTGCCAAGCGGCTACGGCGCATCCGGCGAATTCCGCTATGCGAATGAGCTGGTGGAATTCATTCGGGCCGAAACCGGCGACTGGTTTCATATCGAAGTGGCGGCTTATCCGGAGATGCATCCGCAGGCCAAGTCGCCGCAGGACGATGTGCAGAGCTTTGCGCGCAAGGTCAGGGCCGGTGCCAACGCGGCGATTACGCAATATTTTTACAATGCCGACGCCTACTTCCGCTTCGTCGATGAGGCACGCAAGGCCGGCGTGGACGTGCCGATCGTTGCCGGCATTATGCCGATCACGAATTATTCGCAGCTGATGCGCTTCTCCGAAATGTGCGGCGCCGAAATTCCGCGCTGGATCCGCCTGAAGCTGGCCAGCTTCGGCGATGACAGCGAATCGATCCGCGCATTTGGACTGGATGTAGTGACAGGATTGTGCGAGCGCTTGCTGGCTGGTGGCGCGCCGGGTTTTCATTTTTATACATTGAACCAGGCGGCGGCGACCACGGCGCTGTGGAAACGCCTGAACCTGTCTGCCTGATCGGCTGTGTCTGAAGGAAGATATTTCCGGCACAAACCGGAAATATCTTCAGACCAGGTCGATTGCCGACGTTTCCGTGATGACCGCATCGAGCGCCACGTCATGCGAGTCGGCATCAAATGCGGCCAATCCTTGTGAGTAGCCGACTCCCACCGTGAGCGGCCGAGGCGACAGCGCCAGTGTCCGGTCATAGAAACCGCCACCATATCCCAGCCGAAAATACAGCTTGTTGAATCCCAGGCAAGGAATCAACAAGGCTGCCGGTATCACTTCGACACCACTTGCAGGGATAGCGACGCCGAATGCGTCCTGTAGCATCGCATCACCCGGCTTCCATGCGAGAAATTTGAGCGGAGCATCCTTGGAAACCACCACCGGCAAGGCCAGTTGTACTTCACGGTTGGCCAGTTCCTTGTATGCCTCACGCAGGTCCGGCTCGCCGCGGATCGGCCAATAAATTCCCAGGGTTTCCAGCCGATGGCTTTCCCACCATGTGATAAGTCGGGATGCGATTTCATCATCCCATCGTTTGCGAACTTCAGGGGCAATCGCTTGTCTGTCTGCAAGCAGCATACGGCGCAAAGCAGATTTGTTGGAGATATTTTCAGGCATGATATCGGCAAGAAAGTCTTGGCTTCACATGCTATCCTACAAGACGTGGATTCAGTGTTCTTCAGTGTTTAAAAGGCTTGCTTGATGTTCTCGATGAAATGGATTGCCGGTGTCGTGTTCGCGACTGCTGCGGTGGTTTTGCTGGCGCCTGCTGCGCACGCAAAGAAAGCGGTTGTCAATTTTGCCAGCGATGACGACATCTTTCTGGCGCTGCGCGATGCTTCGCGCAATGGCGATACCGCGCGTGCGAACGAACTCGCGGCGCGCCTTGGCAATTATGCCATTCCCTCGTATGTCGATTATTACCGGCTGCGTCCGCGCATCAATAGCGCACCGGAACAGGAAATCCGCGACTTTCTGGCGCGTTACGATGGCAGCGCGATTGCCGACCGCTTGCGCAACGACTGGCTGCTGGAGCTGGGATGGGTACGCAACTGGACGCTATTCGATGAGCAATATCCGCAATTCGTCCTGAACGACGACACGCAGGTCAAATGCTATGCATTGATGTCGAAGGCGCTGAAAGGCCAGCAGGTCGCTACCGATGCGCGTGCGCTTCTGGTGGCGCCGCAAAACTACGGCGAGGCATGTCCGGCGCTGGTGACGACGTTGGCGAGCGCGGGCCAATTTACGGCTGACGATGTGTGGGCCCAGGCGCGCCTGATTGCCGAATCCGGCACCGGTGCCACGATCCGGCGCATGGCGGTAGCGACCGGCGCAAGCGAAAGCGCGCTGATGCAGGCACTCGACAAGCCCGAAGCGGTGGTCGTGCGCGGTCCGGGTGAGGGACGTGTGGCGCATGAGGTCTTTATCCTTGCACTCGGCCGCAGCGCCAAGAAAAATCCGTCATACGCGGTCAGCGCGCTGGTAAACGCCGCCGATCGCCTGACGGAGCGCGAGCGCGAGCTGGCATGGGCGCAGATTGCGCTCCAGGCATCGTTCAAACTCGCGCCTGATGCGGTGGTGTACTGGCACCGCACTAACGGTGCGCCGCTTTCGAATGAGGCATATCAGTGGAAAGCACGCACTGCGCTGCGCGCAGGTGAATGGAAGCTGGTGAAATCGACCATCGCCGACATGCCTGCGTCGCTGCGCAACGATCCGGCATGGATTTACTGGATGGGGCGCGCCTATCTCGCCGAAGGCAATGCGGAAGAAGCGAAGAAACGGTTCGAATCGATTGCGGACCAGACCAATTTCTATGGCCAGCTCGCGCTGGAAGAGCTTGACCGGAAGATCACGATTCCGCCGCTTGCGCAGCAGGTAACGAAGGAGGAACTGGCGCCGATGGCGGAAAATCAGGGATTCCAGCGCGCTTTCAAGTTTTTCGACCTGAACCTGCGTTTCGAAGGCTATCGCGAATGGAACTGGGAGCTGCGCAAGATGAACGAGCGCCAGCACCTGGCCGCAGCAGAATTCGCCCGCCAGAAGAACGTGCTCGACCGTATGGTCAACACCTCTGACCGTACTAAGGCGGAACATGATTTCACGCAGCGTTTCCCGTCGCCGTTCCGCGACATCATGCATGCAACCACGCAGCCGCTCGGGCTGGACATGGCATGGGTGTATGGCTTGATCCGCCAAGAGTCGCGCTTCGTGCAGAATGCACGTTCGCATGTCGGCGCCTCCGGACTAATGCAAATCATGCCGGCTACGGCAAAGTTTGTTGCACGCAAAATTGGCTTGGGGGACTATTCCCAAGGGAAAATGAACGACATCGATACCAACATCCTGTTGGGTACCAATTATCTGAACATGGTATTGCAGGATCTGGATGGATCGCAGGCGATGGCGACGGCTGCTTATAACGCCGGGCCGGGCCGTCCGCGGGCATGGCGTTCGACGCTCACGAATGCGGTTGAAGGAGCGATATTTGCAGAGTCGATTCCGTTTACCGAAACGCGCGACTATGTGAAAAAAGTATTGTCCAATGCAACGTATTACGCAGCACTTTTCGAAAGCAAGCCGCAGTCCCTGAAAGCGCGTCTGGGTATGGTGGCACCGAAAGGCTTTGTCGCAAGCGATCTTCCCTGATGCCTGAAGGCCGGCATGGTGACGGCAGGACCTGCCGATCATGCCGGTGCGTGGTTTGCTCCTTTTCAAAACTGAAAGCGGGAGCGATGTCATGCCATATCGGTCTATTCTCATTCTTGGTGGTACCGGGTTTATCGGCAGCCACATCATCGCAAAGCTCGCCGACTCCGGCTGCCTTGTAACGGTGGCCACGCGCCGCCGTGCGCATGCCGAACATCTGCTGCCACTACCGGTGGTGGACGAGGTGATTGAAGCGGATATACATGACGATGTCGCGTTAAACGAGCTCGTCCGGGGCAAAAATGCCGTCATCAATCTGGTCGGTATCCTGCATGGCAGGCGCGCGGCGGAAGGCGAGGCCTACGGGCCGGATTTCGCCCGGGCGCATGTGCAGCTGCCAAAACGGATCGTCGCCGCATGCGCTGCGCACGGCGTGCATCGCTATTTGCACATGAGTGCGCTCGGCGCCGATCGCAATGGGCCGTCGATGTATCAGCGTTCCAAGGCGGATGGCGAAGCGGCTGCCTTTTCCAATCCTGCTGTCGCAACCACCGTGTTCCGGCCCTCGGTAGTTTTTGGCGATCAGGACCATTTCCTCAATCTGTTCGCCTCCCTGCAAAAAATGCTGCCTTTCATGCTGCTTGCGCGCGCGGATGCGAAATTCCAGCCGGTGTTTGTGGAAGATGTGGCGCAAGCCTTCGTCAACGCTTTGTATGACGACAACACGATTGGCAAGACCTATGAACTAGCCGGGCCGAAGGTGTATACCTTGCGCGAACTGGTGCAGCTTGCCGGCACCTTTTCCGGCCACCGCCGACCGGTAATTGCGTTGCCCGATACGCTGGCACGGGTGCAGGCGTTTTTCCTCGAGCATATGCCGGGCGAGCCGGTGATGACGCAGGATAACCTGGACTCGATGCGGGTCGATAATGTTGCACACTCGTCGATGGAAGAAGAGCTCGGCATCACGCCGACAGCGCTGGAAGCGATCGCGCCGTATTATCTGACGGGGCAGCGCCATCCGCATTCCGGCGTCGATGCCGTGCATGTGCGCCATTGAATACCGGACGAATCCGCGGTTTGGCAAAGTCATCCAAAAGCTTTATCCTCGATTGTTACCGTATAACGAGCGGTCTTTAGAAATGGACAGAAATGGACAGCAGGTATGCAAAGCACAGAACTTGACCCGACCCTTTCCCAGACACTGAGCGACGCCGGGAAGACCGGCCTGAAACTGGTCATCGCCAACAAAAATTACTCGTCATGGTCAATGCGCCCGTGGCTGGTGCTGTCGGCGTTCGGCATCCCCTTCGAGGAAATTCGTGTGTTGCTTGATCAGCCGGATACGTCGATGCGTATTGCGCAGCATTCGGCTGCGGGCAAGGTACCGGTGCTGATCGCGGGTGAGACGACAGTATGGGATTCCCTGGCGATCTGCGAGTATCTGGCGGAGCAGTTCCCAGACAAAGGCATGTGGCCGCATAACGTCGCGGCACGTGCCATGGCGCGCTCGATTTGCGCCGAAATGCACTCCGGCTTTGGTGAATTACGTTCGGCGATGCCGATGAATATCCGCGCCCGTTTCCCCGGTAAAGGGCGCACGCCCGGCGCGCAGAACGATATTGCGCGCATCTGCGAGATATGGGAAAACTGCCTGGAGCGCTTCGGCCGGCACCAGTTCCTGTTCGGTGAATTTTCCATTGCGGATGCGTATTTCGCGCCAGTCGTGATGCGCTTTCGCACCTATGGTGTCTGGCTGCCGCCGGTGCTGCAGGCTTATGTCGACCGCGTAGTGGCCTATCCTGCGGTGGCGCAGTGGATAAGTGAGGCGGTTGCGGAACCGGAGCGCATCGACAAGTACGAGATTTATCCGGAGTGAGCCAGGCTGCAATGAAAACCTACGTGGTCGGTGGCGCGGTCCGTGATGCCTTGCTCGGATTGCCGGTGCAGGATCACGATCATGTAGTGGTCGGCGCCACGCCGCAACAGATGATCGCCCGCGGTTTCACGCCTGTCGGCAAGGACTTCCCCGTTTTCCTCCATCCGTCCACGCACGAGGAGTATGCGCTGGCGCGCACCGAGCGCAAGACCGCGCCCGGCTACAAGGGCTTTCATTTTCATGCCGAGCCGAACGTCACGCTGGAGCAAGATCTGGTCCGGCGCGACCTGACGATCAATGCCATGGCGCAGGGCGACGACGGCCTCATCGTCGATCCGTTTGGCGGGCAGAAGGATTTGCAGGCGCGGGTTTTTCGCCATGTGTCGGAGGCGTTTGCGGAAGACCCGGTGCGCATCCTGCGCGTCGCGCGCTTCGCCGCACGCTTTACCGACTTCACGGTGGCACCGGAAACCAATGCATTGATGCGCGCCATGGTGGATGCCGGCGAGGTCGATGCGCTGGTGCCGGAGCGCGTCTGGCAGGAACTGGCGCGCGGGCTGATGGAGTCGCGGCCGTCGCGCATGTTCGAGGTGCTGCGCGGCTGCGGCGCGCTGGCGCGCATTCTGCCGGAACTCGATGCATTGTGGGGCGTGCCGCAACCGGAGCAGCATCATCCCGAAATCGATACCGGCGTGCATGTGATGATGGTGATTGATTATGCCGCGCAACGCGGATACGATCTGCCGGTCCGCTGTGCGGCGCTGATGCATGATTTCGGCAAAGGCGTGACGCCGCCGGAAGAGTGGCCGAAGCATCACGGGCATGAAGCCCGCAGCGTGCGCCTTGTAGAACAGGCATGCAAGCGCCTGAAAATTCCCAATGATTGCCGTGATTTGGCGGTGATGACGGCGCGCGAGCATGGCAACGTCAGCCGCGCACTGGAACTGCGGCCGAACACCATCGTGACCCTTTTCGAGCGTTGCGATGCATTTCGCAAGTCGCAGCGCTTCCTTGACATGCTGTGCGCATCGGAATGCGACCATCGCGGGCGCGCCGGCTTCAGCGACCGGCCATTTCGGCAGGCGGCGCATTTGCAGGCCGCGTTACGCGCTGCGCAAGGCGTCAATGCGGGCGAAGTGGCACAGCGCTATCTCGGAGAGCCGCAACGCATTGCGGAAGCCGTGCATGCAGCGCGGGTGGCTGCGGTAAAGGCCACTGTGGGTGAGGCTCAGCATGGAGGTTGAGCGCGTTCTTGCACGTCTTTGTTGATTCCTGCCTCTCCGCTCATATGCCGGACGTGTGCCGGCTTCGCCACCGAACCCCAGGATTGCCCTCCGACTCGGCGAATTTACACTTCCGGCAACATCTTTATGCAGGCATGAAATGTGCTGTAGTGCAGAGCACAAATATATTGAGCAACTTGCGTGAATTCATTATTTGCCGCCTCTCACAAATGAGATTGCGTTGCCATTGTTGAGTACGTCAAATACAGCGACAATTGTGGGTTTTTCGTCACACGCAAAGCAAATAATTAAGCGATGTGTATTGAGTGCGATCAATCGGTCAGCATATAAAGAGTGAAAGCCCTCGCAGTATTTGCAGATCGCTTAAAATGAATTTGTGCGCCGCACAATAAGTCGGCAATTTATAGGATGTCCACTATGAAATCGACCGAACTTGGGGGGCTAACGCCTGCCACGATGGATACGAGCACTACGCAACAACCGAAGCCGGACAAGCCAACTGTTCGCGTCAAGGAACTGTCCGAGCGCGACCGCCGTCGCATGCTGATGCATTTTCTCGCACTCGACGACAGCGACCGTTTGCTGCGCTTTGGCTCAGTGCTCCCGGATGAGCTGATCACGCGCTATGTGCAAATGCTGGACTTCTCGCGCGATACGGTTTTCGGCGTGTATGACGACAACCTGGCCCTGCTGGGTGTGGGCCATCTCGCTTTTGCGCCGCGCGAAGCCCTGCCGCAGTTGAGCGATGCAACCGTCAAGGAGCGCATTGCCGAATTCGGCGTGTCGGTTTCGGCCAGTGCGCGTGGCATGGGTGTCGGTTCAAAGCTGTTTGAGCGTGCGGCCATCCACTGCCGCAACGAAGATGTGGATACCTTGTATATGCATTGCCTGTCGTCCAACCAGACAATGATCCACATTGCGAAGAAGGCCGGCATGGAGATCCAGCGCGATTACGGCGAAGCCGATGCCTACCTGAAGCTGACCCCCGGCAATCCGGGTAGCATGCTGGCCGAGGCGGTGGAGGAACAGTTTGCTGCACTTGATTACACGCTGAAGGCCAACACCAAGGCGGCCCTCAAATTGTGGAAACGCCTTCCCGGAATCAAGAGTAAATAGGCATTACACCAGCGGCAGCGCCGTGGTGTCCTTGATGCGCTGAAGCGCAAAGCTCGATTTCACGTCGAGCACCGCAGGATGCTTTAAAAGCGTGTCCATCATGAAGTGCGAGAAGTGCCCCATGTCTTCCACGTGCACCCGCAATAAAAAATCCATCTCACCTGTCATGGCATAACAGGCGACTACTTCCGGCCAGTCGGCGACCGAGGCAGCGAAATCAGCGCGCGGAGCCAGTGCGCCGGGCGGCGCGGCGTCGTTGTGCTTTTCCAGGCGCACGTTCACATAGGCCAGCAGGCCCAGTCCGATCTTGTCCGGATCGAGCAGCGCCACGTACTGACGGATAACACCCGATTCTTCCAGATTGCGGATCCGGCGCAGACAGGGCGACGGCGACAGGTTGACGCGGTCGGCGATCTCCTGATTACTCAGTCGGCCATCTTCTTGCAGAACGGCAAGAATCTTGCGATCGGTTTTATCCAGATTAATCTTTGACATGATCTGCTCATTTGAAAGGGCGGTACGCAATATTATTGCCGGATATTTAAATTCCTGCGTATGAATGGCAATTTACTGCTTTCCCGCCTTGTCTATACTGTGTCGAGATGTTTATAAAAACACAGGCAAGGAGACAGGCATGGATTTTCAACCCTGGGACAATCCCATGGGCACTGACGGCTTCGAGTTCATCGAGTACGCCGCACCCGATCCCAAGGCGCTGGGCGCGCTGTTTGAGCAGATGGGCTTTGCCGCAATCGCACGCCACCGGCACAAGGACGTGACACTGTATCGGCAGGGCGAGATC
>DATFAZ010000201.1:0-18632 GCA_035254105.1 Noviherbaspirillum sp.
AACGTAGGAAGCCATTTTGGAAGCAGATATCAAGCCGCGCGAACGTCTGTCGCGGATATTCACACGTATTGCCGCTTACTTCAAAGCAGTTGTCGACCCCACGCTGAGCTGGCCCACCAGACTGAAAGCATCGATAAAAGCAGCAATGGCCAGCGGAGCGCTCTGTGTCACGCTGCTGTTCGCCTACGCGATCATCCTGATCCCCTTCACGCCCAGTATTGCCGACCTGCGTAAAGCCAAGGCGGAGTCGCCGAGCATTCTGATGTCCGCCGACGGCAAGGAACTGGCCGTCTTCAAGCGCATGAACCGCGAGTGGGTCGAGCTGGGCCAGGTTTCCCCATACGTAGTCAAGGCATTGATCGCCACCGAAGACCATCGTTTCTATGAACACCACGGCGTCGATCTGAAGCGTACCGCCGCCGGCATTCTGCGCACCCTGCAGGGCGACCCGGAAGGCGGCTCGACGCTGACGCAGCAACTTGCACGCAATCTCTACCCGGAAGAAATCGGACGCAAGCGCTCCATTACCCGCAAGCTCAAGGAGCTGATTACCGCGCTGAAGATCGAGTATGCGTATTCAAAGCAGGAAATCCTGCTGACCTACCTGAACACGATGCCGTTTCTGTATAACGCCTTTGGCATTGAAATGGGCGCACGTACTTACTTTGATAAATCCGCGGCGGAACTGAATGTGCTTGAAAGCGCCACGCTGGTCGGCATGCTCAAGGGCACCAGCTATTACAATCCGGTACTGAACAGCGAGCGTGCGCTCAATCGCCGCAACGTGGTCCTGTCGCAGATGGCCAAGCGCAATGTGTTGAGCAAGGCCGACGTCGACAAGTTAAAAACGCGCCCGATCCGCCTCGACTTCATGCGCCAGCCGGAACCGATCGGCGCCGCGCCACATCTTGCCGTGCAGGTTCGCAAATGGCTGATCGACTGGGCTGACCAGAATGACTACAACCTGTATTCCGACGGACTGGTAGTCGTTTCCACGGTCGATTCGCGCATGCAGGCATTTGCAGAACAGGCCGTGTCCCGCCAAATGCAGGCATTGCAGGCCGTGTCCGATGTCGAGTGGGGAGTCGAACGCGAGCGCCTGATATCGACCAGTCCATTCGCCTATCTCGGCATGCGCACACAGGTAAAGCCTTTCGGTTATTTCTGGAAAACGCGCACCGAAATTCTGGATGCCTTTGTGCGCGAATCGGTCGCCTATCGCAAAGCGATCGACGAAGGAACAACGCCCGAGCAGGCGCTCAAGCAGTTGAAGACAAATGCCGCCTTCATGGCACAGCTATACGCCGACAAGACGCGCCTGGAAACCGGATTCGTCGCGCTTGATCCGACTAACGGCCATGTAAAGGCATGGGTCGGCAGCCGTGATTTTGAAATCGACCAGTACGACCATGTGGCGCAGGCCAGGCGCCAGCCGGGCTCCACATTCAAGCCGTTTGTGTACGGCGCGGCGCTGGAGCAGGGCATGTCGCCGGATACGCGCTTTGCCGATACCGAAGTTGAAATCGACATGGGCGACGGCAATGTGTGGCGACCCAAGGATGTATCCGGGCCAAGCGGGCGGCAAATGACGCTGCGCGAGGGGCTTGCCTATTCAAAGAACACCATTACCGCACAGGTGATGCAGGAGGTGGGGCCGAAAAAAGTCGCCGCCTTCGCCCGCAAGCTCGGCGTCAATCAAAGCACGCTGGATCCGGTTCCCGCACTGGCCCTCGGCACCAGCCCGGTCACGCTGCTCGAAATGGTCAACGCTTACGGCACTATTGCCAGCGGGGGAAAGTTACGCAAGCCCATTCTGGTCAGCCGCATCACTGACAAGAATGGCAATGTGCTGGAAAGCTTCACCAGTGACAGCAAGCGCGTCCTCTCCGGGAAGACGGCGCACGACCTGACCGACATGCTGCGTGCCGTGGTCAACCAGGGCACGGGTCGCGCCGCCAGATCGCAAGTCGGAGCGCGTGCCGACATTGCAGGCAAAACTGGCACGACCCAAAACAACACCGACGGCTGGTTCATTCTCATGCACCCGCGTCTCGTGACCGGAGCATGGGTCGGGTTCAATGATGCGCGCATTACCATGCGCAGCAATCACTGGGGGCAGGGCGCGCACACCGCATTGCCGCCTGTGAGTGCGTTCACCCGGCGCATGCTTCACGCCAAATTGATCGATGCGGATGCGCGTTTCCCAAAACCGCCGGACTCCTTCTTCGGCTCGCTCATGGAAAACGTGTACGGGCTACTTGGCTGGAACAAGGCTCAGCCGGATCCGGCACCGGGCCAGTCGCGGCAGTCGCGGCAGTCGACGCCATCGCGCACGCCAGCACCGGCTGCGCCGAAGACGCCTCCGGACATGCGTCCGGATGAAATGGAGCGGATCATCAATCAGGCCGGCGAACCGGTGCAAGACGGTGAAGAGGTAAATGGCGATGGCATCGGTGCCGGTGCGCCCCCGGAGCCGGTGAAGGCAATCGAGGAAATACGTCAGGAAATTGTCCCGGCTACCGCCAGCGGGGAGCGAGTTGACGTGCCGGCAAAGTGACTTGCCTGTGCGCTATGCGCGCCGTTTGAACTCGTAATGAATCAGATAGGCATAGGCGCCATAGATGACGGCGGTAGAACGTTCGATTCCTTCTTCGGAATGGATCACATGGACTTCAAGACAGTCCGGCATGCCCGCTGGGAGCATTACGCGTTTTCTGGCGTAGTCCCGCTGCGGGATAAAGGCAGGCATCACCCATTCGCACACCGGCCTCTCGTCACTTGCTGCAGAAGAAAGAATCGGTGCGTTGGGGAAAATCCCTCTCATTGACAGCCTCAAAAATACGAAACGGCGCTGGCTTATTGCCGCGCCTCTTCCTTTGGCAATCTGGCCCCTGTTTCGTTCCGAGAAGTGCCCGATTCCGCCTCGGTTCCAGAGCACTTACTTGCACCGGAGTACTGCAACGTCCTTGGATGAAATGGCGCGCAGCACGCGCTCGTAAAACACGGATGAACCTTTTCAAACCGCTGCAGCCTATTTGACTGCAGGTCGAAAGGAGCAGGCTTATGAACACCTTACCCAATCGTGCAGCGGACGACGCGGTACAAATCCAGCGCAAAATCCAGCGGGAGATCGACGAGATCGATGCAAAAAGAGCTTTCGGAAAACAAGGTGGAGCAGAAAGTGCCATTCAAGCCGGACCAGTGACACAGCCGGAGCCGCCGTTTCCTAAAACCCACCTGCAAAAGCCGGGACTCGAATCGGAACTCGATCCGGCCCCGCGTTTCATGGCCGAGCACTACAAGGGCAGCGGCAAGCTGCAGGACATGGTCGCTATCGTTACTGGCGGCGATTCCGGCATCGGCCGCGCCGTTGCGGTGCTGTTTGCCCGGGAAGGGGCCGACGTTGCCGTGCTCTACCTGAACGAGCATGACGATGCGAAACAAACCCAACGCTGCATCGAGAAAGAAGGACGGCGCTGCCTGCTGATTGCCGGCGACGTGCGTGATTCCGGGTTCTGCAACAACGCCGTCAGGCAAACCATCGACACCTTTGGCAAGCTCGATGTGCTGGTGAATAATGCCGCATTCCAGGAACACGCGACGGCACTCGAAGACATCACTGACGAGCATTTCGATATGACGATCCGCACCAATCTGTATGGTTACTTTTACATGACGCGGGCGGCGCTGCCGCATTTGAAAAACGGCGCGGCCATCGTCAACAGCGGTTCGGAAACAGGATTATTCGGCCACGCAGTCTTGCTCGATTACTCGGCCACCAAGGGTGCCATTCATGCCTTCACAAAGTCGCTGGCGACCAATCTGGCGCCGCGCGGCGTTCGCGTCAACGCAGTGGCGCCGGGGCCGGTGTGGACGCCGCTGAACCCGGCAGACCAGTCGCCGGAAAAGATCGCCCAGTTCGGCGCCGGCACCGACATGAAACGCCCAGCCCAGCCGGAAGAAGTGTCGCCCGCCTATGTGTTCTTGGCTTCACCGGTGTGCTCCGCATTCATTACCGGTATCGTGCTGCCGGTAATGGGTGGTGTGACGGGCAGTTCGGGTTGACAGAAAGATCACATAAGCTGCGCGAGACGGTAATTTCAGGGAAATGGAGGGCTGGACCAGACTGGATTTGAAGGTGAATTGAGACCGGTTTCATTTTAGAGGGTATCCTCAGGGTAGGAGGGTATATGCTCATAGGCAATAACGTCCTCAATTTTCATTCACCTACTACCAGACACCATACCTCATGTATCGCGCCATCATTAGCGGCACCGGTATCTATATTCCGGAACACATCATCACCAACGCAGAACTCGTCGAGTCCTTCAACAAATACGTAGCGCTGTACAACGCCCGTAATGCGGCCCGCATCGAAGCGGGTGAGCTGGTCGCGTTGCAGGAATCGAGCGTTGAATTCATCGAGAAGGCATCCGGCATCAAGCAGCGCTATGTGCTCGAAAAGACCGGCGTGCTTGACCCGGAGCGCATGTATCCCCGCTTTGTGCCGCGCCCGGACGAAGAGCTGTCGCTGGAAGCGGAAATCGCCGTCGCCGCTTGCCGCGACGCGATGGCTGCCGCCGGCAAGACCGCAGCCGACATCGACATGGTGATCTGCGCAGCAGCCAACATGCAGCGTCCCTATCCGGCGATGGCCATCGAGATCCAGAATGAGCTTGGCATCAACGGCTTCGGGTTCGATCTGAATGTCGCCTGCTCATCAGCCACCTTCGGCATCCAGCAGGCAGTCGACGCAGTGCGCTGCGGCTCGGCGCGCGCAGTATTGGTGGTGAATCCGGAAATCACTTCAGCCCATCTGGAATGGCGCGACCGCGACTGCCATTTCATCTTCGGCGACGTCGCCACGGCGGTCGTGGTTGAGCGTGCTGAACTGGCGTCGCCGTCGGCGGCGAATAAATGGGAAGTGCTGGGTACGAAGCTCGCAACCCAGTTCTCCAACAACATTCGCAACAACTTCGGCTTCATGAATAGCGCGGAAGACAGCGACCCGAATGCGCGCGACAAAAAATTCCGCCAGGAAGGCCGCAAGGTGTTCAAGGAAGTGGTGCCGGTCGCCGCTGCGCATATCGAATCGCAGTTGACTTCGTTTGATATCAAGCCGAACGATGTACGGCGCTACTGGCTGCACCAGGCCAATCTCGGCATGAACCAGCTCGTCGGCAAGAAGCTGCTGGGTCGCGAGGCCAGCGCCGAAGAAGCGCCGATCATTCTCGATGAGTTCGCCAATACGGCGTCGGCCGGTTCGATCATTGCCTTCCACCGTCACCATGACGGCCTCGCGGCTGGTGACCTCGGTGTGATTTGCTCGTTCGGCGCCGGCTATTCTGTCGGCAGCGTGGTACTGCGCAAGCTGTAACGACTGCGCGGCAATCGAAGCAGGCCGCAATCACGCGGCCTGTCCTTCCCTCTCCTGAAAAGAATAGGCAACGGCCAATTCCCTCTTCATAGGAGCATCTTCGGATGTGGACGTATCCCAACCCCCACACGCTTTCCGTCACGCCGTCACCGGGCGATATCGACGGCCTCAATCACACTAACAACGCGGTCTATGTGAAGTGGTGCGAGCAGGTTGCGTGGTCGCATTCCGAGCATCTTGGACTCAGCCTGGAAGACTACCGGCGGCTCGACCGTGCGATGGCTATTCGCCGCAGCGAGTACGATTACATCCTTGCCACCTACCTCGGCGAACCGCTCACGGTGGGAACCTGGCTGCTCGGCAGCGATGGCAATGTCAGCATGGAGCGGCATTTCCAGATCATCCGGCCGGCCGACGGTGCAACCGTGCTGCGCGGCCGCTGGGAATTGGTCTGCATCCAGTTGAGTAACGGCCGGGTGCGCAGGATGCCGGCGGAATTCATTGAAGCTTATATTCCTGCAGTAGTCGATTCGGTCACGTCGTAAAGCGGCATTCCAATTCAGTATTTCACGATCATCAGCGTTCCCGCGATGAGCAGCAACGCGCCGGCAACTCTTGCCGTATTAATGCCGTGCTGCGCGAAGCCAATGAGGCCGTAGTGATCCAGCAGCAGCGATCCGATCAATTGCGCAGCGATAGTCAGGGCGACCAGATTCGCCGCACCCAGCTTCGGTGCAACGAGAATGGTGGTTGCGACGAAATACGCGCCCAGCGCACCACCCAGCCATGCCCATACCGGTAGCTTGCCAAGCATCTGGGCTGTAGGCCATGCGGAGCGTGCGGCTATCGCGTACGACAACAGGCAGACAGTTCCCACTGCAAATGAGATGAGTGCCGCCACAACCGGGCTGCCGATGCCTTGACGAAGAGTGCTGTTTACACCTACCTGAATCGGCAAAACTGCGCCCGCTGCAACAGCGAGCAGTACATACCATGTGTTCATTTTCTTTTATTGTCCTAAAAATCGTAAAGCTATTGGCGTCCGGAGAAATGCGGAAATCCGGTGGTTGGTTGATGAAGCAACTCGCCATTCTCGCGCTTTTTCTATCTCGCTGCCGTATCGAGCGTCGAGGTGCCACGTGGCTAAAGCCGGGAACGTTATTTCAGTGAGGAAGCTGCCTAGGGCGACGTCCGGCACTTAAGAAGTTTTTAAGATTTATTGAATGAAGTTTTAAGAATCCCGCAGCCGCCTGCACGTTAATCTCCTGTTCGACACGCAATCGTTACCGAATCGTTCGATTTTCAACACAGGAGGATAAATGGATCACATACACGCATTCGAGCAAAGCGCGGAGCTGCAGGGCCAGTCGCGTTTCAATATTTACGCAATCATTCACAAGGCCATACGGCTTTTCATGACGGATACCTTAGTTGCAGTCGGTAATATGGACTGCAATGACGCCGCCAAAAAAGCAAAAGTGCTGGACCAGGTTCGCGAGCTGGCGGCTACATGCCGTAGCCATTTCTTGCATGAAAACGAGTTTATTCATCCGGTGATGGAAGCACGTCGACCCGGGTCGACAACGCAAGTCGCGGCTGAACACGGGCACCATGCATGGGCAATCAACCGGCTGGAAGAGATGACTGCTGCGGTGGAGCGCGCTCAGGGAGATGCACGTCAGGACGCAGCAAATGCGCTCTATCGTTATCTCGCGTTATTCGTGGCCGAAAATTTCGTGCACATGAATGTGGAAGAAACCGCCAACAACGCGGTGTTGTGGGCAACACATACCGATGCGGAATTGATCGGCATCGAACAGGCGATTGTTGCGTCGCAGACGCCGGAAGAAGCCATGAGCGTTATGCGCTGGATGATGCAGGCAATGAATGCCGGCGAGCGCGCAGAAATGCTGCATGGCATACGTCAACATGCGCCGGAGCCGGTTTTTGATGCTGTGCTGGCGCTGGCAAAAAACCACTTGCCCAGTTCCGAATGGGGCAAGCTCACGAAGGCCCTGGCCGCGCCGGCGCGCGAAGTGGCGCAAGCAGCGGCGTAAGAAGCTGTGTAAGAAGCGGTGTAAGGGGATTGCGATCGTTCAGCTGGAACGCAGTTGTATGGGGCGGTCGACGCACAGGCGGAACCGGCCGCGCCCGGTTTTTTCGATGCGTATCGGTGCGGCGCGCTCCAGCAGCCGTTTGCTGAGCAGAATGAGACGCGCCTCGAGGTTGTCGCTCACATCCGGCAGGCGCACCCGCGGGTCGAGGCGCAGTTCGCGGTTGGTGAAATCGATGCGCCTTTTTTCGACGAAATCGCTGAGTATCGTCCACAAGATCGATCCGGCAACGCCCTTGATGAGGTAGTCGTCGCCGAGGAAGACGGAGTCATTTTCCGGATAACGGCGCACGACGAGCGGCGCACCGGACGGCTGGTGCGGCGTTGCCTGATCGGCCTGTGCGTCCTCGTGGCCCTCGCTGGCATTCTGGAGGGTGTGGACTGCCATTCCGAGTTGCCCCGCCAGGCAAACCAGGGCATCTTCATCGTCATAGGTGAAACGCAGGTCTTGCGGGCTTTCCACGTACAGCACGCCAAGCAGGCGCTGCGCTGCCATGATCGGCACCGCAAGCTGGCTGCGCGATTCGGGCAAGCCCGGCAGCGGTATTTCCGTTTCCAGTCCATCCGCCCACGCGCTGTCTTTCGCACTTTGCCGGACGGCGCGGCCATACGCATATTCAGAGTTCATATGGCCGATGCGGATCGGGATGCGCTCTCGTGCCGCAACGCCGATCACGCCGTGACCGACCTGGATTTCCGAGCCGACACCCGATTCCTCATATCCCCGGCTTGCGACGGTGTACAAGCGCTCGCCCGGAGCGTCAACCATCAGCACCATGGTGTGATCGATGCTGAAATACTGCTGCAGGCAAGCCAGCGATTCGGCGAGTAGCGATTCAAGATCTGTGCAGCCGGACATGCGCTCGTGCCAGGCGCGTAAAGCCGCCAGCAGATTGCGCCGGGCAGGCGGCGGCGAAATTGCCGCACCCGGTACCGCCTCGATCGCATGCACGCGATACACGTCTGCACCGAGCAGGCGGAACACGCCCGCCATGCCGGAATGCGACGCGATCCCCGCCAGCTTGGCCTTCATGCTCTCGAACAGCGGCCCGGAAGTCTCTGTGCGCAGGTACGCCAGAGAGAGACGGTACTGCGCTATGGTGGAGGGATTCGTCAGGGACAGTGTCGCGTAGGGGTTCGCCATGATGTTCTGGCGTGTCTTGTTAAAGAACTGGTAGGACAGTGCGACATGCTCGTTGTCGATGAAATGCACTTGCGAGAGATAAGCGACGTTCGGCGTTCCATCGTTCGAGGCTGTTGCCATGGTGGCCGGAATCACGCCCTCGAAGCATTCCCGGATTGCATCGAGCCTCACCGGCATTGGTTCACCTGTTGCCCCACTCATTGGTTTGCCTTCAGGCGAGCGCCGGCATTCGGGCCAGGCGTCTGCGAAAACACTTCGGCTGGTTGAAAGCTGAGGCTGACAACATCATCGGGCGAAAAGGAAAACAGTACCTGAATAAGCGATTCGGCAAATCCCAGCGGCCCGACTTCGCGCGCAAAAGCCTGGCTGTAATTAGCCATGATCTCCAGGTCGCCTTCTTCGAGAGCGCCGATTTCAGCGGACTGGCTTTTTAGCTGGAAGGTGTGATGCGTCGTAGGCTGGTTGAATACGACCGCAATCGCGCCCTTGGCTCGCACGCAGTCCAAGACCGCAGCGGACTGGCTGGCCGAAACGAACAAGGTGACGCGCCTGCGGTCGGCAGAAATACGGCAGCCGGCGGCACGCACCAGGCAAGGGCGCAGGCTCCCGTCACAGGCGCCCACCGTGATCGATACCGCCCCCTGTAAAAAGGTGGCAAGCGCTTCATCAATGAGAGTCTCGGGGGGGCTGTCCATTTATCCGGCATGTTACAACAGGTCCGGCGCAGAGTACGCCGGACCTGTTTTTCTACTTCGATGGTTGCAGGATCATTGCCTTTGCATAGGTCTGGTCGATGTTCTCCTGCTTGAACGGAAAGGTAAGGTATTCGCCGGCCAAAAACCGTTTGATGCTGTCGTCGTAATGGCGGCTGGTCGGGTCGGCCGACTGGCCGGAGCTGTTCATCGCCATCATCGGCTCTTCCCGGGAAAAGTCGACAATCATGCGCATCGACGGAATCATCCATGTGTCGAAGTCGGCACCAAGGTTATAGGATGAAATGTTCAGGGTCGTATGGTCGCCGCCGGCAGCAAAGGGGCCCCGGTTCAATACCGCGTCCATTTTTTCAAGCCCGATCTTTTGTTTCAGGCTGACCTTGGGTGCCATCACTGTGGCGTCCGTCTTCCAGTGATACGTGTGCAATGCGCCCCAGTTCCAGCCAATCCTCTTGCGCTCCAGTTTCTTCTCCAGGAACACAATGGCGTCGGCCAGCGACTCCGCAATGATTTCCTCTTTGGTTTCTTTTTTCGCCGTCTTCACGTCGTCCCAGAAAGGACTGTCATCTCCCCGGACCAGCAAATGGTCCATCGGGGCCGAATAGCTGATGTTGGAAATCCTGACGAAGGCCTTCCAGTTCTCGCTACTGGCAGGCCCCAGTTCATCGAGGAAGGTCCGCCGGGTAAAACTGTGCAGGAAGGCGCTATAGATTGCAGCTTCCATGGAATCGGAAGACAGCTTCCCGTCAAACTCCAATAGCGCGGACAACGCCTCGTTTGCCTTGGCCTTTCGCGTTTTATTGAGTGCATTAATCGCCTGCTCCAGCTTCTCCTTGTTCTCCTCGGCCTTCAGCCAGGCCTGCACCTTGGCGACAAGCGGCGATTGCTGATCGAGCTGCATCTTGATGCTGTTGTCTGCCGTATGCTGCGCGTCTTGCGACAGCATCTGGTTGATCCGTTCTGCGCGTTCCGGATAGAACCAGGATGAACTCAGTGTATGCGGGAAATCGGCTGCAACGATGCGCTGGTTGGCGGTGCCGATATAACCCTCGGCCGGGTTCAGCGAAGCAGGGTGCATTTCCGGGTCGAGATACCCATCCCAGTCGTACTCGCCGGTCCAGCCGGGCGAAGGGACTTGCCCCCGGCCTTTCTTGCGTACCGGGTAGCTGCCGGTAACCTGCCAGGCAATATTGTCCTTGTCGCCAAAGACCATGTTGAAGGGCAGTCCCTTCACTTGCTTCATGAGCGTCTTGGCCTCGTCAACCGTTTTGGCCCGGGCGATGTCGTCAAATACAAGAGGATTGCCGGCCGGTGCGGATATCGTGCTCTGGAATGCCAGGCCATATGTCAGTTTGAGCGAAGGCGGAATGGCACCTGCTTTCGCCGGCTTCTGCAACAGGTTGTTCAAAAGCGTACCGTGCCTTGTCGCATAGTAGGTATGAACTTGTGCGCTCCGGTCTTTCACGCGGAAGATTTCCTTGCGCTCTTCGGCAGGAAACCATTCCCCCTTGTAAAAGTAATGCAGCTTGTCCCAGAAAACATGCATCTTTTCGAGATAAATGTCCTGGTTATCGCCCATGACCATGGTGCCGCCCCAGGCGATATGGCCGTTGTAACCCATGATGGGACCGGGCATTCCTGCCAGTGAAACGCCAGCCCACTGGGTATCAGGCGTCCTGGCATGAACGAAATGCCAGGCAGAAGGCATCGCCATAGGCAGATGGGGGTCGCTTGCGATAATGCTTGCGCCGCCCTTGGTGCGTGACTTGTGGACGGCCCAGTTGTTGGATGCCGCAATACCGCTTAAGCCCATGCTGCCCTGCATCTCCTGTGCAAGCAGCAAACGATCGACCGCTTCTTCGAATCCGTTCAGGTTCACTTCCGCCAGTTTTCGCGCTTCGTCGAAAGGCAGCGGCTGATCCGGATACACCGGGATCAACCAGGCAGCTTTTTGCAGCCCCAGTGTTTGCGCCAGTCTCAAGAACGCGATTTCTTCCTGGAGATTGGTGGACAGCAGCTGCTGGTACAGCGCAATGACGGCCAATGAATCGGTCGGCAGCCATGGATCGGGTTCGTATGCGGCCGAACGCATGCTCTCTGGTAGCGTGCCGGTACTGATATAGGCATTTACGCCGTCCGCGTAGCGTTGCAGCAGCTTCTTCTGTTCAGGCGTCGCTGCGTTCCACTGATTCCGGGCCGCCTGTTTCAGGTCCATCGCCCGCATATACTTGTCGAGCTCAATAGCGGATTCTCCGAGCCATTCCGCCATTCGCCCTTCGGCGGTCAGCTTCGTGCTGATCATTTGCGACAAGCGGTCGCTGGCAGCAACGTAGCCAAGCGCGAAATACAGGTCTTGGTTATTGTTCGCCTCTACGAGAGGGATGCCGAGATAATCGCGGCGGATGCTAACCGGAGCGCTCAATTCCTTGAACGGAGGTTCGGCGCTTGCCTTCTGTTCAGCCGGTTTATTCTTCAGAAAACCGCAGCCAGTCACAGCGAGCGATACCGCAATAACCCCTCCTAGGCGCCAGCATGGCAAGTTCATCTTCCCGTCTCCGTTTGATTTATATGGATCGGGAGATCTTATGTTTTGCAGGCTGTTAATTTATTAATATTAATCAACATGAGGGCCGCTGACTGCATTTATTGACACCCGCCTGAAGGAGATAAATGAAAGGCGACTGATAGATTAATTGAATATGAGGTTGCTAAATGAAACCTTACCAACAGCGGCGTAACTAATAGCTTTACTGGTTAAAAAGTCTCTTGCTGAAAGGAAATGCAATGGCGATCAATACGAAGAACAAGTACCCCGCAGACAAGGCCGGAACCAAGTACAGCGAATTCAAAAACACCAAACGCACGCCGCCCGGCAAGGTGCGCACCGAGAGCAAGCAATCCGGTGGCGGCGCCGACCAGACAACTAGCAAGACGACATAAGGCCAAGCAAATAGGATTACCGGAAAAAAGGGCGATGGTGCTCGCCGCTCAGCTGGCTGCCAGCCGCGCGCCCAGCGTTCTGAGCAGCTGCGCGCCATCCCCCTTCCAGGCGCTGCCATGCATGCAGGCGAGCGTCGCGGGCGATTCGGCCGCAAGCTTTTCAATCAATGCCGAGGCATGCGTTGAGTGCGAAAAATAATCCATCGCGTGCCGGAAGGCTTCGCTCGGCTCCAGGATGTCTGCCTCAGTGATGGCCAGCTTTCCTTCTCCCGGCTGCGTGAAAAGGTCACCGCACAGCAGGGTTGCCGTGCTGGTTTCCATCAGGTAACCGGTTTCCCATCCATGCGGAAGGTGCGGCGCATCCAGCCACTTGACGCGATGCCTGCCCAATTCCAACGTTTCGCCGTCAGCCAGCGCAAGCGCTTCGCGTTCGGCCATGTCATTGACCGACACCATCGCCGCAACCCGGCTGCACACCGGCGCGGCGTACGGCGCTGCGGCAAGCCAATCATTTAGCGACCCGCATTCGTCGGCTTCGTAATGGGAAAACCCGATGTACCGCAGCTTGTTGACAGGGACGAGACTTTCTACTGCCTCCCGCACCAAGGGAAACAACTTCCGCAGCCCCGTGTGAAACAACAGCGGCGCATCGTCGACGATCAGATATTGATTGAATGAAAAGCCACCGGCCACATTAACCGGGGTGTTGATGCGGAAAATATTGTCCGCGATCTCCTGCACATTCGTGCCGGACTGGATATTGGTTACGGTCATGGCGGGCTCCATCGATGGGGGAAATCCGCTCTCATACTCGTCCTGAAGGGAGAGCACGCTTTGACGCTGCACAAACGCGATAAGCCGGTGCGCAATCAGATCGCGCATTCACACCCTCATACATATACCGGATTGCAAGGTGTCCTTCAGCAGAACGATCAAAAACCGGACAAGAATCAAGCATGCGGCGAAAGGTGCTTTGCTTTTCAGGCGGGTGCGCTAGGATCGAAACAGCCGGCCTCTGTATGTCACCTGTAGTCGGCTTCACCAATAGCAGTGGAGAAACCGATGCATTCAGATGCCCTTGAGATCACTCCCCGCACCGCGCAGTGGCCCAGCCTGAATTTCGACGAATGGAAAGACACTTGCGCGACCCTGCATATGTGGACGCAGATTGTCGGCAAGATACGGCTTGCCAGAACGCCGTGGATCAACCACTCCTGGCATGTTCCCTTGTACGTTACCGCGCGCGGCCTGACGACCTCGCCCATCCCTTGCGATACCGGTGCATTCCAGATCGATTTTAATTTTATAGATCACAAGCTGTTGATCCAGGCGAGTGACGGATCCGCCGATGCAATGTCGCTTCACTCGTATCCGGTCGCCGATTTTTACGCAGAGTTGATGGCGAAACTGGATGCGCTCGGTCTCGGCACAAGAATTCACACGACACCCAATGAAATCCTGGATGCCATTCCCTTTGACCAGGACCGTCTGCATGCGACCTATGATGCGGAATACACCAACCGGTTCTGGCGCGCACTGGTGCAGGTGGACCGCGTGTTCAAGCAATTTCGCACACGCTATATCGGCAAATGCAGTCCGGTGCATTTTTTCTGGGGAAGCTTCGACCTCGCAGTGACACGCTTCTCCGGACGGCCAGCGCCAGAGCATCCCGGCGGCATTCCCCATCTCCCGGATCGGGTTGCGCGCGAAGCCTACTCGCACGAGGTCAGCAGTTGCGGATTCTGGCCGGGAGGCGGGGCGCTGCCTTATCCGGTGTTCTACGCCTATGCCTACCCCGAACCGCCGGGATTCAGCGCAACGCAATTAATGCAAGGTAAGGCGAAGTACGACACAAGCTATCGCGAGTTTATTTTGCCGTATGACGAAGTGCGGCAGGCGCAATCGCCGGATGCGATGTTGCTTGAATTCCTGCAATGCAGCTACGAAGCCGCGGCCAGCCTTGGCGGTTGGGATCGGCCGGCACTTGAACGCGACGACTCGTGCTGACCTTGCGCGTAGCCGGTCGCAGTGTCGATTTCGGGCCGCCTCGTTCGCCGTTTTGCCAGGGCCATCAACAAGCAGCCCCATCAATCAACCAGGAGAAATGACGATGCGTGTCATGGTAATTGTGAAGGCAACAAATGAATCCGAAGCGGGCAAGATGCCGAGCACTGAGCTGCTGGCAGCCATGGGCAAATTTAATGAAGAACTCGCCAAAGCAGGCGTGTTGCTGGCTGCGGAAGGGCTGCACCCAAGCGACAAGGGAAAGCGCGTGCGCTTTTCGGGCAAGCAGCGCACAGTGATCGATGGGCCGTTTGCCGAAACAAACGAGCTGATCGCAGGGTTCTGGTTATGGCAAGTCAAGTCAATGGACGAAGCCGTGGAATGGGTTAGGCGCTGCCCGAACCCCATGGAAGGGGAATCCGAGATCGAAATCCGGCCGGTATTCGAAGCTGAGGATTTCGGCGCGGAACTTACGCCAGAGTTGCGTGCGCAGGAAGAGCGGCTGCGGGCAGAAATGAATGCGCGCTCTTGATTGGCAAGTCGAGAAGGGCGTGCTGGGGCTCTTCCATCCAGTCAAACCAGAACACATCCTTCCACAGCGGCGACAGTTGCGGGTCTTCTGCGATGCATTCCTTGTTCCGGGGTTTCAGTGGCTGGCTTTTCGACAAAAAGTGCCCTATAAATTACCAGGTATGCCTCGCTGCAGAGGAGACGATGATGAATGCTCACGACGTCGATGCCAAATTCGCCGGCTCCATTCCGCAAGTCTACGAACAGTATCTGGTGCCGCTCCTCTTCGAGCCCTATGCCGCCGATCTGGCAGGCCGCGTTGCGCAAAGGCAGCCTTCACGGGTGCTGGAGATTGCTGCGGGAACCGGGGTCGTGACACGCCAGCTTGCGAAGGTCCTGCCGTCCGCAACCCTGATTATCGCAACGGATCTCAACCAGCCCATGCTCGACAAGGCTGCCGCAGTGGGCACGTTCCGTGCCGTCGAATGGCGGCAGGCCGACGCAATGCGATTGCCATTTCCCGATGAAGACTTCGACATGGTCGTTTGCCAGTTCGGAGTCATGTTCTTTCCGGACAAGGTAAAGGCATTCTCTGAAGCGAGACGTGTACTGCGCCCGGGCGGCCAGTTTATTTTCAATGTATGGGATCGGATCGAACAAAATGAATTCGCCGACGTCGTCACCCAAGCCCTCGAGCCGCTGTTTCCGGACAGTCCGCCACGATTCTTGGCGCGAATTCCACACGGGTACCACGATCTTGCTGTGGTCGCCCATGACCTTGCGCGCGGCGGATTTCCCCGGCTGTCTGAGTCAATCACCTTGCCTGCGCGCAGCAGCGCCGACTCGCCACGCATTCCTGCCTTTGCGTTTTGCCAAGGCACGCCGCTTCGCAACGAGATCGAGGATCGCGCCCCTTCCCGCTTGCACGAGGCCACCGACGTGGTGGCAGAAGCGATCGCGCGCCGATTCGGTACGGGCGCCGTGGCCGGGAAGATGCAGGCCCACATCATCACTGTGGAACGCGGGGAATAGGCGGGAAATAGGCGGCAGCTTCAAGGCGAAATCGAGCCGGTGCCTGTGGTCATTGCGCTGCCAACGCAGCCAATCGCGACGGTCCTTCCCGATTCACGCATCATTACCGCCCCTCCAAGCTGGGGGCAGGTGTTCGACGCGGGATTTTATCTACCCCAGAGATTTCAGGGAGATGCCTTGCACCGGCGTGCCGTCCAGATAGTCATGGCCGGCATTCGTCAATCGCCAGAAACCGCTTTCCGTTTCCGCGACCCAGCCCTTGTCCTGAAGCAGGTGCAAGTGATGGCGAATGACTGACTGTTCCGCGTTCAGTCGCTGGGCAAGTCCGGCAACATTGATCTGCGCTTCCGGCGCTTCTAAGAGTTTTCCCAGAATCGCTTCCATCAGCATTTGGTCTCGCTTCATGATTTTGAAAATCGTAAAAAGAGGAATCTTAGCGGAATTCGTGGGAAGGGTTGGGTGTGCTTTTCGCTCGCCGTGATGCGCTCATGACGAAGAAGAAAGCTCTGGCTGCCGGCAATTCACCGGCCAGCCAGATGTCACGATGACTTGTCGTGACGCGGAATCATCCTCAGACCGCAACACGCATACGGTCCGATGCGACGAAGTACTTGCGTGCATGGGCCAGCAATTGGCCATCGCTTGGATGGTCCGACGACTCGACCGCGACGACCTTATCCGCCACCGTGTGGTGGTGCTTCATCATGTATTTGACGAGCGCGAGTTTCTCCGAACCGGGGCCGACGACCAGAATCGCCTCGGCGTCCTTGACTGCATTGGTTACCGCCTCGAGATAATGCTTGTCTTCGGCAGCATGGCCGCTTCCGCCGTTGCCGCCGGCTTTCACATGCAAATGCGGCTTGCCGCTCGATTTAATATGCTCCGCTTCCGAAGCATCGCGATTGAAATGGATGACATGGGCTTCGGTGTGATCGAGCCATACGACGACGTGTTGTGTATGCATAGTTTCCTTCGTGGGTGAATGGTAATCAGGCGCGGCGTGCAACACGCTGCTCGAGTTCTGTCTGGCACTTCAGGCAGGCAACCGCTTCCGGTTGTGCTTCCAGCCGTTGCTGAGGGATCGCTTCTCCGCACTGCTGGCATACGCCGAACTGCCCGTCTTTCAGTCTCTGCAATGCGCCATCAATCCGGCGCAAGGAATCGATCTCATGCTGCAGCAGGGCGATATCCTGCAGGTTTTCAGTGCTTGCCTCTGCCCAGTCACCGGTCTCTTCGAGATGGTTGACCAAAGCGAGTTGTTCGTTCTCGCCTTCCGCATGGAGTCGCCGCCGCAGATCATTCAGGATCTCTGCGCGACGCTCTTGAAGCGTTAGAAGATTTTTTTCGTTATTCACTGCACTCATCACCGCTCCATTGGTTTATGACAACAAATTCAGAGTACGCGCCTGGGAAGGAAATTTGTTTGATATGAATCAACATTGCCAGAGCAACACGGAATTCCTAACAAAGAGTGTGCACTGTAGCTTGAGAGTACATTCTGGAGAGAAAAATGGCGTGCGGAGCGCACCCTAAGCTTGCTGTTTACGTGGCGGCAGACTAGATCAAGCCTGCCGAAGGGAAGAGCGAGAAGGGAAGATGTGAGTTAGTCGAGCCTGAACCCACATATGTGATCATCACCTGCTTGTGTCGCACTTAACCGGCATGTGCCGATGAGCTGGCGTGCAGTAGCCGTTCAAACTCCTCCGGCGGCACCGGCCGGGAAAATAGATATCCTTGGCCGAAATCGCAGCCCGCATGCTGCAGCCAATCGCGCTGTTCCGGCGTTTCGATGCCTTCCGCAATGACCTTCAGGCCGAGTTTGTGCGCCATGACGATGATGGTTTCCGCAATGGTCCTGCTGGTACTGTCAGGCGCGGTGCCGCGTACGAATGACTGATCGATCTTGAGGTAGTCGACATCGAACTTCTTCAGGTAAGCCATGGAGGAATAGCCGGTGCCGAAATCGTCGATGGCGACCTGTATGCCGGCATCACGCATGCCGAGTAATTGTTCTTCGGTTGTGGACGACGTGTTGAACAACACGCCTTCAGTTATTTCCACCAAGACGCTGTTCCATGCCATGCCAAGTTCGGTCAGGTGGCGGCCCCAGTTCATTATGCTCTTGTGCTGCATGAACTGTATCGGCGACACATTGACGCTGACCTGGAACAGCGCTCCGTTCTGCTCGCTCCATCGCTTGGACCATATTGATGATTGCATGAACACCCAATTACCGATTTCATGAATCAGGCCGCTCTCTTCAGTGAGGGTAATGAATTCCGAAGGCAGTAACATGCCTTTCTGCGGATGCTGCCAGCGCAGCAGCGCTTCGCCCTTCGTCACCCGTCCGCTTGCCAGTTCCACGACCGGCTGGAAATGCAGCCGCAGCTCTTTGCGCGGCAGGGCGTTACGCAACTCGCCCATCATCGTGATGCGGTGCCACGCCTGCTCCTGCATCGACCGGGTGAAGAAACGGAACTGGTTGCGCCCGGCGTTCTTGGCGACATACATTGCCTGATCGGCGTTCTGCACCAGGCGTTCCGGGTCGTTGCCGTCGTCGGGATGCAGCGTGATCCCAATGCTTCCCGACACATGGACGCGCTCCTGGCCGAGGTCGAAGGGCCGGGCCAGCGCGTCCAGGATCTTCTGCGCGATGTCCTCGACATGGGCCCGGCTTTCAAGGTCGATCAGGATGACCGTGAATTCGTCGCCGCCCAGTCGCGCCACCGTATCCGCGGCACGCACGCAGGCACAGATGCGGTCCGCGCACTGACGCAGCAGCTTGTCGCCGGCATCGTG
>DATFAZ010000202.1:0-11440 GCA_035254105.1 Noviherbaspirillum sp.
CGGCTGCAATGCAATCACGAAAGCGGCGGCTATTTAGCACGCTTATCTGCATAGCAGGTGCTCCCCTGCAATTTTAAAGCGCCACAGTCTGCGTCACGTATAACTACTGAAGCAAGCTATATAAGTCGCAACAACTTCGCACCTCAACATTTACACGCCGTTTACGTCGTTCGGATAACTCTTTACGACATTTTTAGGTGGTCAACGCTACCCTGTTCATCGTCGTGTCAAGAGACATAACGCCTGAAATCGGGGGAAATGATGGACATCGTCTATATCGTTGTAATCGCGGCCTTTGCGCTTGCATCCTGCGCGTTCGCCACAGCCTGCAACAATCTGGGAGAGCGCAAATGACCTTCGCCTATGTCATGGGCGCGGTGGTTTCTGCCAGCCTTCTTGTGTACCTCGTCATCGCGCTACTACGTGCGGAGGACCTGTAAATGAACGCGCAATCGTTGCTGCTGCTTGCCATTTACCTGGCATTGCTGCTCGGACTTGCCTATCCGTTGGGAATTTACATGGCCAAGGTTGGCAGTGGCCTGCCGGTTCGTGGTCTTGATTGGCTGGGCAAGGTAGAAGTCTTGCTGTACCGCGTCGCCGGCGTCAACCAGGACAAGGGTATGCACTGGAAAACCTATGCAATTGCGCTGCTGGTATTCAATGCAGTCGGAACCCTGTTCGTGTACGCGGTACAGCGTCTGCAGCAATGGTTGCCGCTCAATCCACAGGCATTTGCCAATGTGAGTCCCGATTCCTCGTTCAACACGGCCGTCAGTTTTGCCAGCAATACCAACTGGCAGGGCTATGGCGGCGAATCGACGATGAGCTACCTGACGCAGATGCTCGCGCTGACCGGTCAGAACTTCTTCTCCGCTGCGACGGGCATCGCCGTCGCGTTTGGGCTGATCCGCGGCTTCAGCCATCGTTCCGCGCAGTCCATCGGCAACTTCTGGGTGGACCTAACCCGGTCTACGCTTTACGTGCTGCTACCGATCTCGACGCTGTTTGCGGCCTTCCTGATGAGCCAGGGCGTCATCCAGAATTTTTCCGCGTACAAGGAAGTAACCCTGATCGCCCCCGTGACTTATGAGGCTCCGAAGAATGGTCCGGACGGCCAGCCGCTGAAAGATGCTGCCGGCAACCCGGTAACGGAAACGCTGACCGCAAAGACCCAGGTACTGGCAATGGGACCTGTCGCATCGCAGGAAGCGATCAAGATGCTTGGCACAAACGGCGGCGGGTTCTTCAATGCGAACTCTGCACACCCTTATGAAAACCCGACGCCGCTGTCGAATTTCGTGCAAATGCTGTCAATTTTCCTTATACCGGCCAGTCTGTGTTTCGCCTTCGGCCGCATGGTCGGCGATCTGCGCCAGGGCTGGGCGGTGCTTGGTGCCATGACTGCCATATTCATCGTGACCGCTGTGGTCGCCATGCAGGCCGAGCACGCGGCGCATCCCGCCTTTGCCACATTGGGGATTGACCAGGCACAGAGCGCGCTCCAGCCGGGAGGCAATATGGAGGGCAAGGAGACGCGCTTCGGCATCTCCGCATCAGCGCTGTTTGCCGCCATCACCACCGCGGCGTCCTGTGGTGCGGTGAATGCAATGCATGATTCATTCACCCCCATCGGCGGCCTGATGCCGATGGCGCTGATGCAGTTCGGCGAAGTGGTGTTCGGCGGCGTCGGCTCCGGTCTGTACGGGATGTTGATCTTCGCCATCCTGGCCGTGTTCATTGCCGGACTGATGATTGGCCGTACCCCGGAATACCTAGGCAAGAAAATCCAGGCGTATGAAATGAAGATGACATCGATTGCGATCCTGGTGACACCGGTGCTAGTGCTCGCCGGGACTGCCATCGCAGTGCTGGCAGAACCGGGTAAGGCCGGGATTGCCAATCCGGGTGCGCATGGCTTCTCCGAAATCCTGTATGCCTTCAGCTCAGCAGCCAACAACAACGGCAGTGCCTTTGCCGGGCTTTCAGCGAATACGCCGTTTTACAATATCATGCTTGCGGTGGCGATGTGGTTTGGCCGCTTCGCATTCATTGTCCCTGTACTGGCGGTCGCCGGCTCTATTGCCGCGAAAAAGCGGCTCGAAGTCACCGCCGGAACCATGCCGACGCACGGCCCGCTGTTTATCGCCCTGCTGATCGGAACCGTGATCCTGGTCGGCGTGCTTAATTATGTGCCGGCGCTCGCGCTCGGGCCTGTCGTCGAGCATCTGCAGCTCTATACCAAATAGCAGGCAATCCATCATGGAAATGTCAGAACCGAAGGTCGCCAATATGTCCAACAAGAGGTTGGCCATGTTCGAGCCAACCATCGTTTGGCCAGCAATTGTCGAGGCATTCAAGAAGCTCGACCCGCGCGTGCAATGGCGCAGCCCGGTCATGTTCGTGGTGTATGTCGGCAGCATCATGACGAGCCTGCTGTTTATCCAGGCCCTAAATGGCGAAAGTGAAGCCAGTCCCGGCTTCATTCTCGCAACCTCGGTATGGCTGTGGTTTACCGTGCTGTTTGCGAATTTCGCCGAAGCGATTGCAGAAGGACGCAGCAAAGCGCAGGCGGCCGCCTTGCGCGGGCTCAAGCAGAGCGTTTATGCAAAGAAGCTTGCGGCCCCTCACTATGGCAGCCGCTGGCTGCCCGCGCCGGGGAAAGATCTGCGCAAAGGAGATGTGGTCCTTGTTGAGGCTGGCGATATTGTTCCTGCGGACGGTGAAGTGGTCGAGGGCGTCGCGTCGGTCGATGAAAGCGCCATTACTGGCGAATCGGCACCCGTCATCCGGGAATCCGGAGGGGACTTCTCTGCCGTGACCGGTGGCACACGCGTCCTTTCCGACTGGGTCGTCGTGCGCGTTTCCGTCAATCCCGGAGAGGCATTCGTCGACCGGATGATTGCAATGGTCGAAAGCGCCAAGCGCCAGAAGACGCCGAACGAGATTGCGCTGACCATCCTGCTCGTCGCGCTGACCATCGTATTCTTGGTGGTCACGGTGACGCTGCTGCCCATGTCGCTATTCTCGGTGGATACGGCCAAGTTTGGTACGCCTGTCAGCATGACAGTCCTGATCGCCCTGCTTGTCTGCCTCATCCCGACCACCATTGGCGGCCTGCTGTCGGCGATTGGTGTGGCGGGCATGAGCCGCATGATGCAGGCGAACGTGATTGCCACTTCCGGCCGTGCGGTGGAAGCGGCAGGCGATGTCGATGTGCTGCTGCTCGACAAGACCGGCACTATCACTCTGGGTAACCGGCAGGCATCGGAGTTTTACCCCGCCCCCGGTGTGACGCAAGTGCAGTTGGCCGACGTCGCGCAACTGGCATCTCTGGCCGATGAAACGCCCGAGGGGCGCAGCATCGTGGTGCTGGCCAAGCAGAAGTTCAACATGCGCGAGCGTGATATCGCTGCGATGCATGCCAGTTTTGTTCACTTCTCTGCCCAGACGAGGATGAGCGGCGTCGATATTGGCGAGCGCCAGATCCGCAAGGGAGCGGTCGACGCGGTCCGGCGACACGTCGAATCCCTGGGAAAGCCATTTCCCACCGAGGTCATGAAGACGGTTGAAGACATTTCCCGGCGCGGCAGCACCCCGCTGGTGGTTGTCGACGATGGTCGCGTGATGGGGGCCATCGAGTTGAAAGACATCGTCAAGGGCGGCATCAAGGAGCGCTTTGCAGAGCTGCGTCGCATGGGCATCAAGACCGTGATGATCACCGGTGATAACAAGCTGACGGCAGCGGCAATCGCAGCCGAAGCCGGCGTGGATGATTTCCTCGCTGAGGCCACGCCGGAGCAAAAACTCAATCTGATCCGGGAATATCAAAGTCACGGGCGTCTGGTTGCGATGACCGGCGACGGTACCAACGACGCGCCGGCGCTAGCTCAGGCCGATGTCGCGGTCGCCATGAATTCCGGCACCCAGGCAGCGAAGGAAGCCGGCAACATGGTCGATCTTGACTCCAATCCGACCAAACTGCTGGAGGTGGTTGAAATTGGCAAGCAGATGTTGATGACACGCGGCTCGCTGACAACATTCTCGATCGCAAACGACGTGGCGAAGTATTTTGCGATCATCCCGGCGGCCTTCGTCACGACCTATCCGCAGCTGAAGGCGCTCGACGTCATGCATCTGACTAGCCCGTCGTCAGCCATCATGTCCGCCGTGATCTTCAACGCGCTCATCATCGTGGTGCTGATTCCATTAGCCCTCAAAGGTGTGAAATATCGGGCGATTGGCGCGGCCTTGTTGTTGCGTCGGAATTTGTTGGTCTACGGACTGGGCGGGATCATCGTGCCATTCGTCGGCATCAAGCTGATCGACATGATCCTTTCCTTCCTCCATCTTTTCTAGGAGCGATTCATGAAATCCATCCTTCGTCCGGCACTTGTGCTGTTTGGACTGCTGACCGTGCTTTGCGGCGTGCTGTATCCCTATGCTGTGGCCGGCATCGGCACGATCGCTTTCCCGGAACAGGCAGAGGGCAGCCTGGTCAGCCGCGACGGCCAAGTCGTCGGATCGTCGCTGATCGGCCAAGCATTTACTTCGCCGAAGTATTTCTGGGGAAGGCCGTCGGCCACCTCGCCAATGCCGAACAATGGCGCGTCTTCCGGCGGGTCCAACCTCGGCCCGACCAATCCGGCGTTGCTGGACGCAGTGAAGGGGCGTGTCGAGGCCCTGAAAGCGGCCGATCCCGGCAATACTGCCGCTATCCCTGTCGACCTGGTCACGGCGTCCGCAAGCGGTCTGGATCCCGAACTCAGCGTCGCCGGCGCGTATTACCAGGTCGGTCGTGTCGCACGGGAACGGAATATGAAGCCGGAAGAAGTGCGCGCGCTGGTCGATCAGCTCGCCGAGCCGCAGAGATTCGGCTTCCTTGGCGAGCCGCGAGTGAATGTCCTTGCGCTGAATCTTGCGCTGGATACACCACGATGAGTAGCTTCGCGGCAAGCCTCCGGGATGTGCCACAATGAGCCTAGAGAGAAGAACCGCTGCGAATATCCACGATGCCCTCGTCAGACTATCACCGCCCTGACCCGGATGCCCTGCTCATGCATGTGCAGGAGCAGGAACGCCGCGCGTCCCGCGGAAGATTGCGGATCTACTTTGGCGCGTCCGCCGGCGTCGGGAAGACCTACGCGATGCTGACTGCCGCACGCTCGCTGCATGCGGAAGGGCAGGATGTGGTCGTTGGTGTGGTCGAGACGCACGGACGCAAGGAGACGGAAGCCCTGCTCGACGGGCTGGAGGTTCTGCCGCGCAGGCGCATCGACTACCGGGGAAAAATCCTTACCGAATTTGACATCGATGCGGCGCTGGCCCGCAAGCCCTCGTTGATCCTCGTCGATGAACTGGCGCATTCGAACGCAGCCGGATCCCGGCATCCGAAGCGTTGGCAGGATGTCGAAGAGCTCCTGATGGCCGGCATCGACGTGTTCACAACGGTCAATGTGCAGCATCTGGAAAGTCTGAATGACGTGGTCGGCGGCATCACCGGCATCCGCGTGCAGGAGACCCTTCCGGACACTGCGTTCGATCTCGCGGACGAAGTCGTGCTGGTCGACATTCCGGCCGACGAACTTCTGGCCCGCCTCAGCGAAGGCAAGGTCTATCAGGGGCCGCAGGCAGAGCGCGCCTCGCACAACTTCTTCAGGAAGGGAAACCTGATCGCGCTGCGCGAGCTGGCCCTGAGGAGGACGGCCGACCGCATCGAGGATGACGTCCGCGCATACCGTGTTGAGAAATCGATCAACACTGTCTGGAAAACGGACGCGGACCTGCTCGCATGCGTGGGACCGCGACTGGGCGCGGAGCACGTCGTGCGCAGCACTGCGCGCCTCGCCAGCCAGCTCAGCGCGCAATGGCATGCGATCTACGTGGAAACGCCCCAGCTGCAAAGACTCCCTTCCGCCGAACGGGAGAGAATCCTCAAAGTATTGAAACTTGCGCAGGATTTGGGGGCCACGACCGCTGTATTGTCAGGATATGACGTCGCTCGCGAAATCGTTGACTACGCACGTAGCCATAATTTGTCGAGAATCGTGGTCGGGCGGGACCAGGCTCGATGGCCTTGGCAGGCCCGGCATTTCAAGCACATCGCCTCCTATGCGCCCGACATCGACCTGATCGAAACCGGACGGCAAGATGTGAAGGAACGCCGGAACACCGGAATGCCGAACGGGGTCGCCGTGGACGACGGCGCGGACGAGACGGCCCCGGCACGTAGCGTGCGGATGCGGCGCTATCTTTGGACGGCGCTGGCATGCGTTGCGACGACGCTCATCACCACACCGATGGCCGGACACTTCGACCTGGCCAACATCGTGATGCTGTTCCTGCTCAACGTCGTCCTTGTCGCGGTGCGTTTCGGGCGCGGACCGGCCATCCTTTCCTCGTTTCTCAGCGTCGCGGCATACGACTTCTTCTTCGTACCGCCACAGCTGACCTTCGCAGTCAGTGATTTCCAATACCTGGTGGTGTTCGGCGTGATGCTGGTAGTCGGCTTGATCGCCGGCCAGCTAACCGCGGGGCTTCGCTTCCAGGCGCGGATCGCGTCGCACCGGGAGGCGCGCGCCCGTGCGCTATACGAGTTCTCTCGTGAGTTGTCCAGCGCGCTGCAGACCGAGCAGGTCTTCGAAATCACGCGTTCTTTCATTCAACGCACATTTCGCGCCAAGGCGGTCCTGCTTCTGCCGGACGAGGCGGGCCGCCTCCAGTTTCCATCCTCGGTCGACGCGACCGCTCCGCCGGCACCGCAATTGAAAGTGCTTGATCTGGGGATTGCCCAATGGGCGTTCGACCGCGCGACGCCGGCCGGCATGGGAACCGATACCCTACCTGGGAGCAGTTATTTCTACATGCCGCTCGTTGCGCCGATGCGGACGCGCGGAGTTCTTGCAATTCAGCCTGAAAGCAGGCGCTGGATACTGATCCCGGAACAGCGCCGGCAGCTCGACACGTTCGCCACCCTGGCTGCCATTGCACTGGAGCGGGTTCACTATGTCGAAGTGGCGCAGGATGCAGTGGTGCGCATGGAATCTGAACGACTGCGCAATTCCTTGCTGGCCGCACTGTCACATGACTTGCGTACACCGCTCACCTCGTTGATAGGATTTTCGGATGCGCTGGCCATATCGAAACCTCCGCTCGCGCCCGCGCAGCAGGATCTTGCCCAGTCCGTGCGCAATGAAGCGATCAGGATGGGAAACCTGGTTGCCAATCTATTGGACATGGCGCGCATCCAGAGCGGCGAAGTCAAGCTCAACCTCCAATGGCAGCACTTCGAAGAGGTCGTCGGTAGCGCATTGCGTTCATGCCAGGCCATCGTATCCCGGCATGAGCTTCAGACGCGCATTGCGCGGGATTTGCCGCTCATTCGATTCGATGCAGTCCTGATTGAGCGGGTCTTGTGCAACCTCATTGAAAATGCGACGAAGTACACGCCGCCCGGTTCGCGCATCGTCATCGCGGCAGATTTAGCCGGCGAGTCGTTGCGGGCAAGGGTATACGACAACGGTCCGGGTCTGCCCCCGGGGCAGGAAGAAGCGATTTTCGAAAAATTCACGCGCGGCGAACGAGAATCGGCGACGCCGGGAGTCGGCCTGGGCCTTGCCATATGCCGGGCGATCGTCGAAGCACACGACGGTAAGATAGTCGCAGGTCAGTCGCCAGAAGGCGGTGCATCGATAGAATTTACCCTTCCCCTCGGCGTGCCGCCGTCGATGCCGGACCTGGATGAGAGCGATATGCCATTAGAGAGCCAGATACCATGAGTGAACCCGTACCCGTCGCCCTGTTGGTCGAGGATGAACCGCTGATTCGGCGTTTTGTCCGTTCCTCTTTGGAGGAAGAAGGCTGGCAGGTCTTCGAAGCGGAATCGGTAAAGCGCGGCATCATCGATGCGGGAACGCGCAAGCCGGATCTGATTATCCTTGATCTGGGTCTGCCGGATGGCGATGGCGTGGATCTGATCGTCGACGTCCGGAAGTGGTCGAATGTGCCGATTATTGTCCTGTCGGCACGGACCAACGAAGTCGACAAGATCCGAGCTCTCGATGCGGGAGCAGACGATTACCTGACAAAACCCTTCGGGGTCGGCGAACTGCATGCCCGTGTACGTTCAGCCCTGCGCCGGGCGCGTCAGTCAGGAAGCAAGCAACCGAGCGTCATTCAATTCGGGGGTGTCAAGGTCGACCTCGCTGCGCGCATGGTTACCAAGGAAAACCAAGTGGTGCACCTGACGCCGACCGAGTACCGCCTGCTCTCTGTGCTCGCTGTCAATGCCGGGCGAGTGGTGACGAATGTGCAACTGCTACGCGAGGTGTGGGGGCCGTCCCATGCGGAAAGTGGACACTACCTGCGGATCTATATGGGACATTTGCGGCAAAAACTCGAAGCCGATCCTGCACAACCGAAGCACCTCATCACCGAAACTGCGGTTGGGTACCGCCTGCTACTGCCGATCCCGGATTGAATGCTTTGGTGCCATCCCGGACAGCCGTCCCATGTTTCAGTCAAAAACCATTCTTTAAGGCTGGAGCCCGGACTGCCGCACCAAGGTAAATCGCTAGTCTCAATGACTAGGAATATTTCCTGACTGGGAAAGGTTAGTCTCGTAGTCGACACCCGGCGCAATCGCACTTTTTCGAACTTGCTCCTCCTCGACGCCCCAATGTACGTCTGTCCAAAGAAAGGCAAGATTGCCTGAATTTTTACGACTTTTTTACACAAAAACACGTAGTATGACGCGCCGCTTGCCCAACGTCGGCGTGGAGATGACATGCTCGAGATTTTTCCCATCTGGCAACGCATTCATTGTGCGCTCGGGATTCACCGCGGGCGAAATTTTTGTGCAACGTGCGGCGTGCAGCTTTTAGCAGATCCGTTCTTCCCATTTCGGGTACGGAACCGTGATGGCCGATTTTCGATAGTGCTCAGGGCGCTCAATGAACATCACGCCAAGGCACTGCTGCGTGGAAAATTCCTGCCGGGCGAACTGATCGTTGAGCGCATCGGAGAGGATTGATCGCTGAATGCCCTCATTCGCCGCATTATGCAATCAGCGCGTTTTGAACACAGTTTGCGCGGCTAAGCACCAACAATAATCACCGGATTCACATTGTCTTCAGATCTCAAGAAAAGTACCTTCGGCTCGCTCACGATTGCGGCCATTGGTGTCGTCTACGGCGATATCGGAACCAGTCCGCTCTACGCCATGAAGGAAGTTTTTTCGAGCGAGCATGGGCTGCAGCTTTCCGAGGCCAATATCTTCGGGGTGGTCTCGCTGATCTTCTGGACACTCACCATCATCGTCTCATTGAAGTATGTCGCGCTCATTCTGCGCGCAGACAATCGCGGGGAAGGCGGCATCATGGCACTGGTTGCCCTCGCCCTTTCCTCGGTCAGTCGGAATTCCCGCTGGTACACGCCCCTGACGCTCATCGGGCTTATCGGCGCTGCCCTTTTTTATGGCGACGGAGTCATTACGCCAGCCATTTCAGTGCTTTCCGCTGTCGAAGGCCTGGAAGTGGCGACACCGGCATTCCAACCCTATGTCGTTCCGATGACGGTAGCTGTTCTGATTGCCTTGTACATGGTGCAGCGGAAGGGAACGGCGGGCATCGGGAAATGGTTCGGGCCCATCATGCTGATTTGGTTTGCGACCTTGTCATTCATGGGGATTGTCAACATTATCGAGAACCCATCCATTCTCGCGGCGGTCAATCCTCTCCATGCGGTTCATTTCATGAAGGAAAACGGCAGCGTGGCCTTCCTCGCACTGGGTGCTGTCGTCCTGGTCGTGACGGGCGCTGAAGCTTTATATGCCGACATGGGCCATTTTGGAAAGCGCCCAATCCAGATCGCGTGGTATTTCGTTGTCTTCCCCGGCCTTGCGATTTGCTATCTTGGACAGGGAGCGCTGCTACTGAACAACCCGGAGGCCGTCACGAACCCGTTCTACCAGATGCTGGGCCAATGGAGCGTCTATCCGCTGGTCGCGTTGTCCACCATTGCGACGGTCATCGCGTCGCAAGCCACCATCTCCGGCACGTTCTCGATCTCGCAGCAGGCGATCGCCCTTGGTTTCCTGCCGCGGATGCGTATCCTGCACACGTCGGAACATGAAATGGGGCAGATTTACATTCCCCTCATCAACTGGCTGCAGCTGACCGCCGTCATCCTGGCCGTGGCTGGATTCGGGTCCTCAACCAACCTCGCATCGGCATACGGCATCGCGGTCACGGCAACAATGCTATTGACCACGATCCTAACCTTCTTCGTCATTCGATATCTTTGGCATTACCAGTTGTTGCTTTCGCTCATGGCGACCGGATTCTTTGTGGTGATCGATGCTGCATTCTTCTCGGCCAATACCTTGAAGATTCTGCACGGTGGTTGGTTCCCGCTAGTACTTGGAGCGGCCATGGTGGTCGTCATGCTGACGTGGCGCGACGGTCGCCAACAGGTCTACCAGAATCTGCATGAGCACCTGATTCCGCTTGAATCCTTTCTGGAGTCGCTTCTACTCAGTCCGCCTGCACGTGTGGGTGGCACCGCAGTGTTCTTCCGCGCCGAAGGCGACGGGGTTCCACACGCGATGCTACACAACCTTCTACACAACAAGGTGATGCATCAGCGGACAGTGTTCCTGACGGTACACAACGCCAATATCCCTGCTGTCCCGGAGAATGAGCGGATCAAGATCCAGCCCTTGGGTCACGATTGCTACCAAGTCGATGTGTACTACGGTTTCAAGGACGAGCGAGACATTCCGGCGGCACTGCAACTCTGCAAGAGCGCCGGCCTGGACTTCGAAATGATGGAGACATCCTTCTTCATTTCGCGCCAGAACGTTATTCCGAAGGTCGGTGGTGGAATGGCACTGTGGCGCGAAGGCCTATTTGCAACGATGTCGAGAAATGCGCGCGACGCGGCCGATTACTACAAGGTGCCCAGCAACCGGGTGATTGAATTGGGGACTCAGGTCGAAATATAGCGTGCATTCACAGTCGTGCCTCTAACTGCGAAGCAAAATGAACGCAGCTCGCATTGACTTTCTTAAATTAGAAACTAAGTAGATGTTACCCATGGATGGCTGCTTCTGGCCGGGAGTGCCTAGCCGGTACGCTTGAGGAGGCGGCAGCTATCGGCTACCTTTCAGACGACCACTAGAGCGGGATGAAGTGGAACAGCCGACCCATTGCGGCCATTCGACTTTCCGAAAAGCGGACACTGACAGAGGCCACTTCACTGGCGACCGAAAGCAATCCCATGGAAAGAAATGTCAGACAAATTTTGATTGACGCCAACCGGTCCTGTTTAAATCGGAGCAACGCCATACCGGCTTAGTCATGTCGCGACTTCTACTCAGTGGGCTATGGTCCAGCGCACCGCCAGGTAAGCCGCGACGATTGCCAGCGTCGCGAACGTTACCGGG
>DATFAZ010000203.1:0-10142 GCA_035254105.1 Noviherbaspirillum sp.
CCCTGAAACAGAAAGCGCCTGAGCCGGTAGCGGTGGAGCGGTATGCGGACAAGTTAGTACGCGAATACGTCGCCGCGTTACTGGCTAATGATAAGGATGCAGCAGGAAAGGCAACATGCGCAATGGCCGATTACGTCATGCGGCCAGTGAATCGTGCCGCTATTGACATGCGGGACTATGCTCTAGATGCCAGAGCCGATCTGGAGAAGCAGAACGAGAAACTGAAAAATCAACTTCGGCGCTGGAAAGACCGCGCAGGGAGTCAAGAATGACCGATACCAAACTTGAGCCGGAACTGCCACAGGCCACCTTCTTTATCACGGGCGAGATCGGCAAGCCGATGATTCCGGCGTACACCGCAGAACAGGTGCGCGCCGCAATCGAAGCCGACCGGAACAAACGCGCTCCGCTGGGGAGCCTGACGGATGAGCAGATTGTCGCAGCCGCTCACAACGCTGACGGCATTGGTCGCGTATCGCTCACGCTTATCAACAATGACGGGGCAGAAGTGCCAACATTCGTTGCAAAGCAATTCGCCCGCGCTCTTCTCTCTTCCGTAGCGCCGAGAGTGCCGGATGGGTGGCGCAAATTCGGAGCAAAGGTTCTTGCTGATGCTCGCGAGAATTTGGGTGCCGATGTTGATGGCGGCGACATTCAGGATTGGGCCGAGGAAGCTGGACTACTGGTGAAGCACTGCGTGTCTGAGTCATGCGGCGAACACTGCATCTGCGCTGAAGTGGGCTTCCCATCCGATTGCTATCGATACAGCGACGAGGCGATGGAAGCGGTTAATGCTATCGCCGCCCCGCAACCGACACAGGAGGGGTGATGAACGATAACGGATGCTTTGAAGTGCCGGTGCCAATAGCTTTTGCCCTTACAGTGATCATGCTGACCTTTGTCGCTGGAATCATTTTTATGGCTGGCATGACAGCAGGAATCAAGTATGGAGCGGATAACTGCACCGCTACTACACAACAGAAAGCACAACATGAATAACGATCAGTTGAAGGTAGCGATTGAAGCGCTGCATACGAGTCTGACGGATGAGCTTCTGAAGGATTTGGAGTTTGCCGTTGCACTAGCAGGCAGAACATATCCAGAGCGTGCAGAAGCGATTTCAAGGCGACTTGCTGAGTATCGCGCCGCCATCGAAGGAGCCAGCGCCAAACGTGCGTATGGGGTATTCAATGAACAGTGGGAGTGCGAGCAAATCGACGCATTCAACAAGTGGATCCTTACAGCAAGACAGGGCATAAACGGATTGTCCGCAATGGCGGGATGGATGGCTTGCGCTCGCGCCTCTCTCGCCAAGGTGGAGCGGGACACAACCTACAAAGGATGGTACTGCTCACACTGCCAACGGGGCGTTGACTCATCGGAGGTCACGTTTCATGAGCAGCACACTGTTTGCGGTCGCGTCATTTCGGATGATGTCCCGCCTGTAGCGGTCAAGGTGGAGAGAGAGCCGGAAGTTAATAGCGACATGATGAATGCTGGCGCTGACGCTATGCGAGAAGGCATGTGCATGCTGAATAGTGGAAGAAGCTATCAGTCAGTATGCAAGAAGATTTTTGAAGCAATGCTTGCCGCCGCACCGCAAGCGCAGCAAGAGGCGGGGAAGGATGCGGAACTGAGGCTGATGTTGCAGGAACTTTGCAAATACCATCCGAACACGCTGCGAACATTGTTCTGCGACGGAAAGCCAACAGGGAAGCGGATCGTGGATCTCGTTAAGGCGCGAGTGTGGATTGGAAGGCCGCTAGACGGAAACGGCCCAACGATGACGGTGCACTCCCCGGACGATGCCCAAAACTTGAAAGCAATGGGTTACTCAGTGCATGGGCCGTATAGCGAAGCATCACCCGCGCAGGCCGAGGCGCATCCATGCAAAGACGAATGCCAAGAGGCAAAGCGCATAGGTGATCCGCAGTACGGGTGCGGTTCAGATTGCTGCATGGAGCCGTTTCCGCAGGCCGACACTCAGCAGAGCAACCCAGGTTGGCAGCGCATCACGAAGCCAGGACAGGTCAATGTTGGCGACAAGCTGCGATTCACAATCGGCGACGATAAGTACAACGAAACCGCAAAAGTGATTCTGTACCCCGGAACCGACAAGGAAGAAATCATCTACAACACGCGCAAGAACTATTACCTGATCACCTCGATGGCGATCGAGAACAAGGGTAGCCAAAAGAACGTTGAGTGTTTTGCTCAGCAGAGCAAGAAAGGAGAAGGGGAATGAGCGACTGCGAACTCCGCATGGATGCCTACTACTACGGCTTCACGCCGACAGGAATCATTGAGATTGACCGCATCCTGTCAGCCGTTGCGTGTGCCGGTAAGGCATACCACCACACCGAGGAATGGGGCGAAAGAACGCGACCGTATGAGGACTGTTTCAAAGGCACATGTCCGGTTGACTGGATTCAGATTGCGGCAAATGAGGCTGCTGCAGCTTGGCAAGTACGGCCGCAGCAGAGGAAAGGAAGCGAAGAATGAATACAGCAGAACGTATCGCGGAACTGGAGTGGAAGAACGAAGTGCTGCGGGAGGCGCTGCGGGAGGTCAAAGAGTGGGACATAAACGGCTGGACGGAACGCGGGTTTGCATTGCCGACCGAACTGCGCGACAAGATACACGCGCTGCTTGGAGACACGCCTGCTGCTGCGGACGCTGGCGGTCAGGACATCAAAGAAATGGTGAATCGCTTCCTTGGATGGGAGCTGCCGGAAACATTCGCTCCTGATTGCTTCATTAGCTTTGATAGTGAGCGCGCAGAGCAGCATGAGTCTTGGCCTATCGGCACCAACCTGCTGACGGCGGATCAGGCCAAGGAGATGTTTGAATACTGTCTGCGGTCTACCGCCAACAGCGCAGCACATAAGGAAGGCGCAAAATGAAATCGTATTGCTTGGGATATACACACCGCAAGTGCGACACCTGCCAGCATGGACAGAACTGGCAGACCCTGAACCAGATGCCGGACACATTGCGACTCTCAATGCAGAAGGACATGGTCAGCATCAACACCGACAAGTGCCGCCTAACCGGTATGGGCGAATACATACCAAATCTCGCCACACAAGGGAGGGAAGGGCAATGAAATACATCCCGACACCAGGCCCGCTCCCCGGAGAGCAATGGATTCCGAGCAATGGAACCGTTGGTTATTCGTTCCTTGAAAACGAGTGCGGCAACTGCGCCCGAGACAAGTCCATGCGTGAAGGCGCCCCACTGGACGAGTGCGACGACAACGAATGCTGCCCGATCATCGCGGCGTCATTCCGTGGCGAGGCCGTCGAGTGGCGCGAGATGCCTGATGGCGAGGTCAAGTGCATCAAGTTCGTGCAAGCCGGTCAGCCGATCCCGCCGGAGAAGGATGAGCGAACCATCGATATGTTTGAGCAGAGCATAGAGAGGTAGAGAATGAGTGCAGTATTGAATGACGAAAAATCGGGCGGCGATCGCGTAAAGACCGCTTTGTACCGCCACTTCGACAAGGATGGCATTTTGCTGTACGTCGGTATTTCGTTGAGCGCCCTAACACGCCTAGGGCAACACCGCGAAAACGCTCATTGGTTTAATTCCATCTCAGACGTGAAGATGGAGTTCTTTGATTCGCGCCAGGAAGCGATTGCGGCAGAGAAAGCGGCGATTAAGTCTGAGCGACCACGGCACAACATTATCCACGCGGAAGACATTCCGCAGGCGACTGTAATGAATGCCGCCCTTCGTGAGCGCCTGCTAAAGATCTTAGAGCAAAGGATTATTCACATTAACCCAGCTTACAAGCTTGATGACGCGGCCCTAGCGCTTGGGCTGCCGTTAGCGACTTTAAAGAAAATGATTGATCAAGGGTTAATTAGCTGCGTCGAACTAATCGATGGCGGCACACGTAGACGAATCATTACCGGGTGGCAAATTATTGATGCACTTGAGTACATGCAAAGCCGAAAAACAATCACGCTTAAGGCTAAAGATTAGTCGGGGAAATAATGAGTGCCGTATTTCTTGAAAGCTCAGAGATTGCCGAGTTGACTGGGCGTAAAATAAAGTCGAAGCAGATCGAAACTCTGCGGAAGATGGGCTTGCCATTCTGGATCAATGCCAGCGGAAAGCCGGTAGTGACACGCTCGGCAATTGAGGGGAAGAAGGAACTCCCACGCAAGAAGGAATGGGATCTGCCGGAATAGATCATGGGACGAAAGCCGACCAAGAATTTGAACTTGCCGCCTCAGATGCGCAGGCGTGAAAAGGCCAGCGGAAAGGTGTATTACTACTACGACACCGGGGAAAAGCCGCGCCGTGAAATTCCATTGGGAGGCGACTTTATTGCTGCCCTGCGGAAATACTCGGAACTGCACCAGATCGGAAAGCCGAACCGAGACATCGTGTTTGGCGATGTCATCAAGAAGTATCGCGCCGAAGTATTGCCGACCCTGGCAGTAAACACAATCCGCGTTCAGAAGTCCGACCTGAAGTATTTGGAAAAGAACTTCGCCGATGCCCCGCTAGAGGCAGTAAAACCCGGCCACGTTCACAGATTCCTTGCGAAGTACAAAGATAAGCCGACGACAGCAAATCGCTGCAAGCGTCTATTTTCGGCGATGTGGAATCGCGCGCGAGAATGGGAATACACCAACGCTCCCAATCCTGCCGCCGGCATCAAGGGGCATAAACTCGGGAAGCGCGACGTCTACATTGACGACGCCATTTTCAAGGCTGTATGGGAAGCTGGAAGCGAACCGCTAAGAGACGCAATGGACCTTGCCTACCTGACCGGGCAACGACCTGCCGACGCACTCAAGTTGACGGAACATAACATCAAAGACGGACATCTTGTCATCAAGCAGGCGAAGACAAAGACGCCCCTTCGCATTACCGTCGTTGGTGAACTGGACATGCTCTTAAAACGAATTCGAGCACGAAAAGATGGCTACAAGATCCACGCAACCACCCTACTCGTCAACACTCAAGGAAAGGCGCTTACAAAGGCCGTGCTGCGGAATCACTTTGACGATGCGCGAGTAGATGCAGCAAAGAAACATCCCGAGTTAGCTGACGACATAAAGGCATTTTGGTTTTATGACCTACGCGCCAAGGCAGCCGACGATACGGCGGATATGCGCGGCGACGAGGCGGCAAGCAATCTTTTGGGGCATAGCGATGTCAAGACGACCAAGCGCCATTACCTGCGGAAAGGCCAGATCGTGGAGCCGACAAAATGATGCTAAGTGATATTTTTGCGGACCGAGAGTAAAATTGCGGACCACAATAAAAGATCGAACCCCGCATGAATAGTGGCCTGCCCAGCAGGAATCGAACCTGCGACCCTCAGCTTAGAAGGCTGATTAAAGAATTGAGGATTCATGCGGGTTCCCGCCCGGTTTTTGGTCCGCAATTGGGGAATTTTGACTGCCCGCAAAGCCAATGCTGGCGCGGACGTTAACTTTTTTGCGGACCGGAATTTAGTGATTTTTCACCCTTACAGGGAGGATGGAAGAATGGATTGTAAATTGACTGACGCGGAAATTAACCATCTGCGCCGATTGCTTGGATATGTCCGTTGCGAGATTGGGCAAGAGCCTGATGAGATTGTTTCCACGGTAAAGAAGATTGCGCCAGCCATTGGCGATATTTCAGAGGAAGGCAAGAAAAACCTCGTTGAATGGCATGACAAATCCTCGTCTGTGCCGAAGTATGTGCGCGCAGCGGTGAAAGCGCTCGAAAAGACTATCGTGCAGCATCAAGGCGAAATCCTGGACGCAGGGGAATCCCGTGTCGTGCGCGAAATCACCTCTAAGTTCGGCCCCGAAGTGCCGGATGTGCCGGATGTGGAGGGGTGATGTCAAGGGCGGATCGAACGCAGGCTGTTGTCGATGCTTTCTATGTGAAGCATGGCCCATGCTGTGCTGGCTGCGACTGGTGGCGATGGTATAACTCATCCGTTGGAGAATGCAATCGATCTGCGCCGGTATCTGGATCGGATCGGGTTGCGATGATCGGCATTACCTACTCCAGCCTGCCGATTGGCGCAGGCCACGTTATGACGCTGCGTGAGCACGTTTGCGGAGAATTTAAAGACGAAGCGAAGGAACCCAAATGACCGCCCACCCCGACTCCCCAAATTGGGGCTGGCAGCAGATCGGCTACACAATAGAGCGATACGGAAGAGGTGGCAGGCTGCGCCGGATAATCGACCAGGAAGGTGGTGTTGTGCTGGACAATTCAGGCCACGAGGGTGAATGTGCGTGGCTGAGAGAGCGTGGCATTATTGAGCGTGAGCCGGAACTGTTTTGAGTGGAGGAAGTAATGACCGACCTTGAAGAACTGAAAACGTTACTGCGCGAGACGTACATCGACACAGGAATGGTGCTTTTGAAAACTGCGCAAGACGCCATCGAGCAGCTGCAGTTCACCATTGCACGCCAAGCAAGAGCTGCAAAGATGGGCATGGATGCTGCCAAATCATCGGCACAAGCTATGCTGACAGAGGCCAACAAGGCGCGAGCAGAATCATCACCAGATGCGCTGGCATCCGAGCGAGCAGCAAATGCAGCGCTTACCGATCAAATCGAGAGGCTCCAGCGCGAACTGGAAGAGGCGCGAAGGGATGCGGAGCGGTTCGCGTGGACTGTGGCTAACGACGACAATGCTGAAGCCGTGTATGCGATGGTGCTCAATCATGGCCCGTGGCACATTGGGACGATTCGGCTAGAGATCGACGCCGCCCGCCAGCAGTACGAATGCAATGCTTGCGACTGGAAAGGAAAACTTGCTGATACCGTCATGCTTGGAGGCATCGGCCCGCTTTGTCCTGAATGCCGCGAGACGACTGACAAGATTGGCTAAAATAGCCGCATGAACTGGCACCCCGACGACAAGGTGACATGGCACTACAGTCCGAGCAAGGGGAAGACGGAGCCGATCCCCGGCATCGTGATCGCGGTCAAGCCCTGCCGCGTCGCCATTCTCGTTCTAGTGCGCGGAAATCGAGAGCGTCGGCATGTCGATCCCGAGCGGATTTCGCGCAGGACGCAGTACGTTAAAGGTCTGGATGATGAGTGATTCCGCCCTATCCCGCCTGCGCCATGAGGAACTGTGCGTCATCGTCCTGCAAGACGGTCGCCAGTTCGATGCAAAATGGTCAGCGAATAACCGGGGATTCTACTACCGGGATGGCGGGACGCGGTTCATTCCTTCGACTGAGGGGTATGAATGGTGGCCTGCGAGTGTGAAACTATGACTGAAATCGAAAAATACATCGTTCAGCGGATGAAGGCAAAGTTCGATGATTGGATGGCTGATCCTAATCCTAGAGTTCTAACGGGAACTGGTGTCTCACATTCTCCGCGTCAAAAGCCTGTTTTGCGATTGGTTTGGTTGAATCCAAATCTAAAGGGCAAAGAGGGCAGTCTCGATTGAGACTTTCTCGCGTTAAAAGTCTACGCATTACACCTTGCCAGTCCACCGTTTTTTGCTATCCAGCGGCATTGGAACGAAGGTAGGCACCCCGGCATCGATGATTGACAGCCCTAGAATCGGCTTCAGCTTGAAGTGTTTCCCGTACCGGAAAGAGTACGAATCCGCATCGATCAGGCATCCGGAGTACAGGCCAAACAGGAGCGTCGTGTTGTTGTAGAAATAGCTTGCGCCTGCGTTGCCGTGCCAGTGCCCGACCGCTTGCGACTTGCCCATCCTGATAGCTAGTTGCAGCGCCCCATTCGCGCCGGTCGCGGATTCGCCGTGCGAGTACACCACGCCATCAAGCTCAAACTCGTCGGCCCACACCCACCCTTGCGGCGCTTCCATGAACTCAGCGTAGGTCTTCAGGTATTGCGTCGGCAGTCCTGCCTTGTATGCTCGCTTGAATGGCCTTTGCCCGTGGTTCGATTCGCATACCAGCGCCTCTTTGAATAGCGCGTAGATCTGCTCCAACTGCTTCAGGCCAGCCGTCAGCTCATGGCCGGGGCTGTAGCCGTTCGGGTCAGCATCATGGGCGCTGATGGCATGCTGGTCCAGCTCGTCACCAGCCAGCACGACAACGGTAGGCTTGAACTTCTCTTGGCATGCTTTGATGAACGCAGCAGCGTCAGCATGCATGAACGGGCAATGCAGGTCTGGAATATGCATCACGCGATGGCTTGCGGGGCGGACTACCGGAGCGTCAGAACTGGTCGGCCCAAGCCCTGCCAGTTTTGCAGAGCGCATGCGGCTATCGAAGGTCGCGCGGGGAATGCCGAGCGCCGCTGCCGCTGCTGTCACCGTCTTATGTGCTTGAAATGCATTGACGGTCGCCTGAAGGATCTCGTTTGGAAGTGGTTGCTGCGCCATTCATTTCCTCCGCAAGTTCATTGTTTGCACCTCCGGCCCGGTCGCCTCGTTCCAGCGCGCCGCAATCTTGACCGCTTCTTTCAGCGACTTTCCCGCACTGAGCGCACCGAGCGCATAGGGAGCGCCGGAGCCGATCGCATAAAATTCCTCGGATATTTCAACTGGCATCATCTCGGAACCCCACCATAGAATTTTCCCGCCGCTGGTAAGTTCAAGCGCGGAGAATGAAGGCGAATCGGCGAATGTTGGACGAACTTCAGGATTGCGCCGCCACTCAACGAAGCGCAGGCACTGATCCATGCTGCCTGCGACGCCGATCAACGAGCCGCCGACGCGAAACAGCTTCTTAGCCTGGAACATCGGCATGTCGGATATGCGACGATCAGCCGCCATGCCGGATCGGTTGCAAACGATAGTCGTCATTTGGGCCAAGCCTCTACAGTCTTGGCATGCCTGATAGCGCAATCGCCATACGCCGCAAGCACATCGTTCGTCAGCCAATCAAGGATCACGTCAAAATCGTGCGTGTCAGGGGCTTTCAGTGGCTTGCAGGGCTGCGCTAGACTTGAGTCGAGTAATGGTTTCGTTGAGGGTGGTAACTGCTGCGGAGATATTGCGCAACCTGACATCATCAAGCTTGCAATCAGAAGGCAGCGGAGCGGGTTTCGCATTCTTGAACTCCCTGTGAATTACATCTAGTTTTGCGTTTAACGCAGACACTTCGACATTGGCCGTATCGGCGCTGTCCTTGACCTTCTTGGATGCGTCGGCGAGTTCTTTCAGAGCGTCTTGCGATTGCTTGGCAACGCCGCTTGCGTGCTCTGCCTTAAGGTCTGCAATCGTTGCGCCGAGTCGCCAGCCGTTCGCAGTCCAGCCAGCAGCGAACAGGGCGAGAGCGGCGGCAACAACTCCACCAGCCTTGAGCGCGCCCAGATACTTTTCAATGAATGGCATATCAAACTCCCGCTATCTTGAATGCCACATGTGCGAATTTCTTCGCAGGATCGCCAAAGAGCCTTCCGTAAGCCGGGGCAAATAGGAAGTCCGTAAAGACAGCTAGAGAAATGAAGAAGCCACTAGCAGGCAGGGTGATGATGAAGCGGGTTAGCGGGTTCATTACTGAGCCTCCATGCATTTGCGGTGACGTTCCTGCGCTCGGAGCCACACACCGCGACAGTTGTTCGCCGCGACCTTGCAATCCCTTTTAGCGGCGCGGCGTGAGTCGAGACTCAGATATGCCTCGCAGGATGCGACGTAATCGCCCTTGTTGATGTTCGCCACGACCTCAGACCGGCAAGCGCCAGCAGATCCGCGCCAGTAGGCGAAATCAACCAGGATGTCGTATTCAGCCTGACTCAGCTCACCAGTAACGCAGCGCTTCAGCTTGAGTTCGTCTTTCCCGATGTGCGCTATGCTGGTACGTATGGCCCCCTGCGGCGTTATCCTCTCGCCCATCTTTACCGGAGTTCCGTCTGCGTGAAACGTGCTACCGAATCCGATCGTCGGGCGGTCTCCGGCAATCGGGATGATGGCTTGATCGGAATAGCCTTCATTGGAGACAATCCCGATAAAGCCAGCCGCCGACAGCGCAAGCGTGGCGACAGCCAGACGCCCTTTATTCGGAAGATTCACGGCCAGACTTCCATTCCTTGAACATATGCCAGCCCTTGTGCGTAATCATCATTACGACATAGAGCAGCGTGGCCCATTTAATCCAATCGTCTACAGCAACCCCTGCGAGCATGGCTCCGGTAACGGTTACGGGAGGGGCGGCTTTCATCGACATGACTGCTCCTGTTTCTGCG
>DATFAZ010000204.1:0-29233 GCA_035254105.1 Noviherbaspirillum sp.
GTGTGCACATTGCCGTCGCCTGCATGCATATGCAAGGAAACAAATACACGCCCGCGCAGTACGCGCTTGTGAATGGCGGAGCACTCGTCGAGGATTAGCTTGAATGCGCCACCATTGAATATCTGGCGAAATGGCGTACGCAATTCGGTTTTCCAAGACACGCGCACCGTGCGGTCCTGCAAAAGATGAAACAGCGTCGCATCCGGCTGTCGGACCAGTCGCTCCTTGAAGGTATCCGCGAGCTTATCCAGTCCGAGCGCAATCAATTCCCCGGTTGCATCGACTAAGGGCTTATCAAGCTGCGCCAGCAGATAAGTCCAGCGCGCCTGCGTGGCATCGATCAGTTGCCGGGCCTGGCTGACGCGGTCGCCCAGCAATTCCTCCGCAGGAATGTCGTGAGCATCGGCGTCGTCGCTCTTGCCGACCGGCAGATGATCTGCAGCGAAAAAGTCGCGCAGCGCGTCCAGCAGTTGCAGCTTGTTCTTGATCGACAGCTCGATGTTGATCCGTTCGATGCCGTCGGTGTATTCGCCCATGCGGTTCAGCGGGATCACGACATCTTCGTTGATCTTGAACGCATTGGTATGCTTGGCAATTGCGGCCGTCCGGGCGCGATCCAGCCAGAATTTCTTGCGCGCCTCCGGGCTGACGGCGACGAAGCCTTCGCCCACTCGGGTATTCGCGATGCGGATCACTTCGGAAGCTGCTTGCGCAACCGCGTTTTCGTCGTCACCGACGATATCGCCAAACAGCGCCATCTTCGGCAGCACGCCGCGCTTGGACTTGGTTGCATAGCCGACCGCACGCAAATAGCGCTCGTCCAGATGCTCCAGGCCAGCCAGAATTGCGCCGCCTTTTCTTGTTTCGGCGTCGAGGTAATCCTTGATTTCCACAATCGACGGAATCGCATCGCGCGCCTGCCCGAAGAATTCCAGGCACACGGTGCGCGTATGCTTCGGCATCTTGTGCAGGATCCAGCGTGCCGACGTAATCAGGCCGTCGCAACCTTCCTTCTGAACACCCGGAAGGCCGGCGAGGAATTTATCGGTGACATCCTTGCCAAGCCCCTCCTTGCGGAAACGGCGACCTTCAATTTCCAGGTATTCGGTCTTGAACGGCTTGTTCTGCCTGCCCTTGTCGGCCGGGTGAGTCCATTCCAGCTTGAATTTGGCGACAGGCGCGTCGTGAATCTTGCCAAGATTGTGTTCCTCGCGAGTGACTTCGAGCCAGTCGCCGTTCGGATCAACCATGCGCCAGCTGGCGAGATTGTCGAGGGCGGTTCCCCACAGCACGGCTTTCTTACCACCGGCATTCATCGCGATATTGCCGCCAATGCAGGATGCTTCCGCAGAAGTCGGATCAACCGCGAACACGAAGCCCGCTTTTTCGGCTGCATCCGACACGCGCTTCGTCACTACGCCAGCGCCGGTATAAATCGTCGCGTACGGCTTGTCGACACCGGGCAGCATTGTCATTTCAACGGTACCAAGCTGTTCCAGCTTTTCGGTATTGATGACGGCGGAAAGCGGTGTCAGCGGAATCGCGCCGCCGGTATAGCCGGTACCGCCTCCGCGCGGAATGATGGTCAGGCCGAGTTCGATACAGGCCTTTACCAGCCCGGCCATCTCGTCTTCGCTATCCGGCGTCAAAACGACGAACGGATATTCCACGCGCCAGTCGGTTGCATCGGTTACGTGCGAAACACGCGACAGTCCATCAAACTTGATATTGTCCTTCGCGGTGTAGCGTCCGAGTATCTTGGTTGCGCGCTTGCGCAGATCATAGGTTTGACGGAATTCCTCGCCAAAATCCGCAACAGCCTTTCTTGCCGCCTTCACAAGATGCTCCACATTGGCGCTGCGGCGCTTTGCCTGCACATCCCCAACGTCGGCCAGGTCGGTGCTGGTCCGGCGCTTCTCCACTTCTGTCAGGCGATGGTTGAGCGCATCGATCAGATCCTGACGACGTTTCGGATTGTCGAGCATGTCATCCTGCAGATACGGATTGCGCCGTACCACCCAGATGTCGCCCAGCACCTCGTACAACATACGCGCAGAGCGCCCCGTCTGGCGCTCTGCGCGCAGCTCATCGAGAATGCGCCAGGATTCTTCGCCCAACAAGCGAATCACAATTTCGCGGTCGGAAAACGAGGTGTAGTTGTAAGGGATTTCGCGCAAGCGCGTCGGAATGGCGCCGCTAGGGGCGTCAGAAAGCAAAGCTTGGAGTTGTGCGGGGGCGTTCATCAAAAAATAGTCGGACTGACCCTAAAAAAGCATTCTACCGTATTGGGCCGCGCCAAGCGGCAACAGCCTTACTGCGCGCGCGGCCATATCGCCCCTAACGCGGCGAAAAATCTAGGGCGCGCATCATAACCAGGCGACGAGCTGTCGCCAAAAACCGTCCGGGACATACAACAGCAAACCAGTCATCGTTACGTACCGAAGGAATTTCCCAATCGCCATGTATAAAACAGATGGCCAGAATGGCAATTTCAGCCAACCGGCCAATGTGCACAGAGGATCCCCGATTGCGGGCAGCCAGGCCAGCAGCATGGTTTTGGCGCCATGACGCTGCAGCCAGCCAAACCAGCGGGTTTCGCGCTCCTTCGCAAACGCCTGCTTGGCACCGTAACCCATCCAATAGTCAACAATACCGCCCAGCGTATTTCCAACGGTGGCAACAGCGATTGCAGGCCAAAATAGTGCGCCGTTGGCTTTGGCTACCGCAAAAACCGCAGGCTCGGAGCCGAGCGGCAGCAAGGTTGCTGACACAAAGCTAATCAAAAAGACCGATGTCAATCCAACATCAGGAAGCGCCAGAACGCTTAGCAGCCAACGGATTGCAGATTCGATCATCGATTGGATTCCAAAGGCTGCGTCCGGTTCGCGGCGCACATCTCATGTATGAAAGGGCTGTGATATCTGATCAAGGGCGTCCATTATAATGACCGATTCACCTGAATGCCGCCTTAAGGCAGATGCACACGACTTGAGCTCATGACTACCGACTATCTGAAGAAAATACTAACCGCCCGCGTTTACGATGTTGCTGTTGAATCCCCGCTGGAGTTTGCCCCCACCCTTTCGCAGCGAACCGGCAACCGGATCTACCTGAAACGCGAGGACGTGCAAAGCGTGTTCAGTTTCAAGCTGCGCGGCGCGTACAACAAGATGGCGCATCTGACACCGACACAGCTCAAGCACGGCGTGATCTGCGCATCGGCCGGCAATCATGCGCAAGGTGTCGCCTTGTCCGCAGCAAAGCTCGGCTGCCGCGCCGTGATCGTCATGCCGACCACCACGCCGCCGGTCAAGATCGAGGCAGTCAAGGCGCGCGGCGGTGAAATCGTACTATTTGGCGATTCCTACACAGACGCATATAACCACGCACTGACGCTAGAAAAGAAGCATAAGCTGACTTTTGTTCACCCCTTTGACGATCCGGACGTGATCGCGGGTCAGGGCACAATCGCGATGGAAATCCTGCGTCAGCGGCCAGGCCCGATCCACGCGATTTTCGTAGCTATCGGCGGTGGCGGACTGATTGCCGGCGTGGCGGCGTACATCAAGGCGATCCGCCCCGAAATCAAGATCATCGGCGTTCAGACTACTGACTCGGATGCAATGGCGCGCAGCCTTAAAGCGGGCAGACGCGTCACCTTGCCCGATGTCGGCCTCTTTTCCGATGGCACCGCCGTCAAACTGGTTGGCGAAGAGACCTTTAGACTGGCGAAAATGTACGTGGATGAGGTCATCGTCGTCGATACAGATGCGGTATGTGCAGCAATCAAGGATGTATTCCAGGACACGCGCAGCATCCTGGAACCGGCCGGCGCACTCGCAGTTGCTGGTGCCAAGGAATATGTTGAACGCGCCAAAGCCAGCAAAAAGCCACTGAAGGACGAGACACTGGTGACGATTGCCTGCGGCGCCAACATGAATTTCGACCGCCTGCGCTTCGTCGCCGAGCGCGCAGAAGTCGGCGAAGCGCGGGAAGCAGTGCTCGCCGTGACAATTCCCGAAGAGCGCGGCAGTTTCAAGCGTTTCTGTGAGCTGGCAGGGCCGCGCAATGTCACTGAGTTTGTATACCGCGTCAGCGATGAAAAACAGGCGCATGTGTTCGTCGGCCTGCAGATTTCAAACCGTGACGAACCGGCGAAGATCACCAAGAACTTCGAAAAGCACGGATTCAAAGCCATCGATCTGACGCATGACGAGCTGGCCAAGCAGCATATCCGCCACCTCGTTGGCGGCAAGAGCCCGCTCGCGCACGACGAGCTGCTGTACCGCTTCGAGTTTCCGGAGCGTCCGGGTGCGCTGATGCGATTCCTTGATAGCATGGCGCCGAACTGGAACATCAGCCTTTTCCACTATCGCAACCAGGGCGGCGACGTTGGCCGCATTCTCGTTGGCCTGCAAGTCCCGAAAAAGGAAATGAAAGCATTCCGCGAGTTTCTGACGACACTGGATTACCGCTACTGGGATGAAAGCGAAAATCCCGCTTACAAGCTGTTCCTGTAATACAGACCGGGCGAACCGCCGGGTTCGCCCGCTGTCATAGGTAGTGGGCATCTTTGCTCCTCGCCCCTTCGACCAACTGGCAATTCTGCTTATGACTACACCCAATCTGCCCGAAGCCTCGCCCCTCGGCAAACCCACTGCTTATCAGGCTGAATACGCACCTTCCCTGCTTTTCCCGATCCCGCGCGAGCAGAAACGCGAAGAGATTGGCATTGCCGGCACCTTGCCATTTTTTGGGGTCGATATCTGGAACGCCTACGAGCTGTCATGGTTGAACCTGCGCGGCAAACCGCAAGTGGCGATCGGCACCTTCACGGTTCCCGCTGATTCGCCGAACATTATCGAATCCAAGTCTTTCAAGCTGTATCTGAATTCCTTTAACCAGAGCAGGCTTGCAACACCGGAAGCGATGGCAGACCTGCTGCGCGCGGATTTATCCGCCGGCTTCGGTGCGCCTGTACAAGTGAAGCTGACCCTGCCGGATGCATTTTCGAGCTTGCAAATGGGCGAACTGGAAGGGCTGTTGCTGGACCGGCTTGATATCGAAGTCGGTACGTACACACCGGACCCCTCGCTGCTGACCGCAAAGCATGAAGAATCGACAGTCGAGGAAACACTGGTATCGCATTTATTGAAATCCAACTGCCTCGTGACCGGACAACCCGACTGGGGCAGCGTACAGATCCGTTATGTCGGCGCACAAATCGATCAGGAAGGCCTGCTACAGTACCTGATCGGCTTTCGCAACCATAACGAGTTTCACGAACAATGCGTGGAGCGGATATTCATGGATGTCCTGCGGCAATGCCGGCCACAGAAGCTCGCGGTGTATGCACGCTATACGCGACGTGGCGGCTTGGATATCAATCCCTGGCGTAGCAACTTCACTACGGGTCAGCGCCCGTCAAACTTACGCAATGGCCGTCAATAAATTACCCGGAAATGACCAGCGCTATTTGGTCAGCTTGCGCCACTTCGATATGTTTTTTGAAAGGGAACAGACTGTTTTTTAGTAAGGATGGAAAGGAATTATCTAGATGGCACGCATTCTGCTGTGATCCTCCTGACAATTGTTAACCTTCCCATATCGTACGCCTGTTCTCAATCAATGCTATTTCCTCCGATCACCATATGCTTTGCATTGCACATCCTGTAAAGAGGCCTATAATGCCACTCGAAAACCCATTTTGTGCGCTGCAACATATCGTTTTTTGTCATGACCACTCTTGCAAAAATCCTGTCCGCTAACAATGTCGTGCTCGATCTCGAAGTATCGAGCAAAAAACGCGCGTTCGAACAGGCTGGCCTGATCTTTGAAAACAACTGTGGCATCGCTCGCTCGCTCGTATCCGACAACCTGTTTGCACGCGAACGTCTGGGCTCGACCGGACTAGGGCATGGCGTCGCCGTACCGCATGGCCGCATCAAGGGTTTGAAAGCTCCGCTGACCGCTTTTGTACGCTTGAAGGAACCGATTCCCTTCGAGTCGCCAGACGGACTGCCGGTAAAACTGCTGGTATTTCTACTGATTCCCGATCATGTGACTCAGCAGCACCTCGAAATCCTGTCTGAAATTGCAGAAATGTTCTCGGATGAGAATTTCCGAAATCAGCTTGCTAACGACCCCGACGCTGCCTCGGTGCACGCACGCATCCTCGCTTGGCAGCCCAGCGTTCAGGTGTAACACTTCAGCACCCATTCACGATGCCCGCTTCCACGCACCTCACGATCCAGCAACTGTACGACGATACGCGGGAAGCCTTGCAACTGGGCTGGTTTGCAGGTTTTCCCGGTGGTGAAAGACGCATTTCAGGCGATGCTACCTCGGCTGCCGATCAGGTGGGTCACCTGAATCAAATCCACCCGGGACGTCTGCAGGTATTCGGTCACCAGGAAATCCAGTACTACAACAAACTCTCGCCCGCTTCGCGCAAGTACCAGACGGAAGAACTGGTGAACGGCGAGCCGCCCGCATTCATAATCGCGCAGGGCCTGGAAACGCCGCCTTACATCCTGCAGGTGTGCGACGACAAGAATATTCCCCTATTCTCAACACCATTGCCGGCAGCTCAAGTAATCGATTATCTGCGTGTGTACCTGTCCAAGGAACTGGCACAGCGCATCACAATGCATGGCGTGTTCATGGATGTACTGGGTGTCGGCGTACTGATCACAGGCGAATCCGGTCTCGGCAAAAGCGAACTTGGCCTCGAATTGATTTCGCGGAACCACGGGTTGGTCGCAGATGATGCGGTCGAATTTTCCCGCATCGCCCCCAACATGATCGAGGGACGCTGCCCGCCGCTATTGCAAAACCTGCTCGAGGTGCGCGGCCTCGGACTTCTGGATATAAAAACCATCTTTGGCGAAACAGCAGTACGCCGAAAGATGCGTCTGAAATTGATCGTGCATCTGGTACGGCGCAGCACCCTGGAAGAAAACTATGAGCGCCTGCCTTTGCATTCGCAAACGGAGGAAGTGCTGGGTCTGCCGATACGCAAGGTCGTGATCCCGGTCGAAGCCGGCCGCAACCTGGCCGTTCTGCTTGAAGCGGCCGTGCGCAATACCATTTTGCAATTACGCGGCATCGATACGCTCAAGGAATTCATGGAGCGGCAACAGAAGGCAATGGGCAGCGAGTAAAGCTGCAACAACGTTCCGCCACTCCCGTCCGGCAGCGCAAGCATGCGGTATTATTACCGCCTATGCGTATTATTCTCATCACTGGCATTTCCGGCTCGGGAAAATCGGTCGGATTGAACGCACTCGAAGATGCCGGCTACTTCTGCGTCGATAATCTCCCGCCCAAGCTGCTGCGCCAATTGGTCGCGACCCGACTTGAAGACGGCGAAACAACGCTTGCCGTGGCAATGGATGTGCGAAGCGCCGATTCCCTGGCAGGCCTGCCTGCCGATATCCGTTCGCTCAAGGATGAGGGCCATGACGTCAAGGTGCTTTTCCTGACGGCGAAGACTGAATCGCTTATCACGCGCTTTTCCGAAACCCGACGCAGCCATCCGCTGTCGCATCGGCTGCAACCAGGCCGGGCAACAGACGATCAGCCCACCCTCACCGAGTGCATCCTGCGTGAACGGGAAATGCTGTCGGCCATCGAAAGAATCGGCCATGTGATCGATACATCGGGCCTCAGTGCAAACAAGCTGCGTGCCTGGATCAAGGATCTGGTGGGAACCGAGCGCGCACCATTGACGCTGCTATTTGAATCGTTTGCCTTCAAGTATGGGGTGCCATTGGATGCCGATCTGGTATTCGATGTGCGGGTTTTGCCCAACCCCTATTACGACACTGCTCTGCGCCCCTACACCGGACGCGATGAGCCCGTCATAACTTTCCTGCAAGCACAGGCTCCCGTGACGGAGCTGCTCGCTGACATCAGCACCTTCATCGAGAAATGGCTGCCTGCTTTCAAGCAGGACAATCGAAGCTACCTGACAGTCGCAGTTGGCTGTACCGGCGGACAGCATCGCTCTGTATATATGGTCGAACAACTGGCCAGACACTTTCGCCCTGCCGAGCGCGTACTGCTGCGGCATCGGGAACTAAATTGAAACGGCAATGGCAAGCAACGAGTCCTGGCTCCCGCTATTTCCGCTAAAGACGGTTCTCTTTCCAGGAGCGATACTGCCACTCAAAGTATTCGAGACACGCTACATCGACATGGTGCGCGAATGCATGAAGCGCGATGCGCCCTTTGGCGTCGTGCTGATCAAGAATGGCCAGGAAGTGGGGGCCGCTGCCGTCCCCGAAGCAGTCGGCTGCCTTGCGCATATCACCGGTTGGGATATGCAAAACCTTGGCCTTCTGATGCTCAATACGCAAGGCGGAGAACGTTTTCGTATTCTTGAAACCCGCGTACTGGCCGACCAGCGGCTCGAAGCACGCATCGAGATGATTGCGCCCGATGCCACCGCCCCGATCAGTGCTATTCATGTGCAATGCGCGAAAACGCTGAAAATCGTCATCGACGATATTGATGCCAAGGGATACGCAGAGCAGGGGAGCGCATTTCTCAGTCCGTTCTCTCGGCCAACGCAACTCGATAACGCCGGCTGGGTCGCAAACCGCTGGTGTGAAATTCTGCCTATTCCGCTACAAGCCCGACAAAAATTGTTGGAATTGGAAGATGCACAAACCCGACTGTCTATCGTCCACCAGTATTTGCAGCAGCACCAGATCATTTAAGCCAAGTCCTCCTCCGCAGCTCACGAAATTACCTAAAAAATAATTTCTTCCTCTGACGCTCATGTCGATAGCAGCGTGTCCAGCCCTTTTTGCTTTCTCTTTGTTACTTCGCAAAATCGCCTGTCGGTATTCATAGGATAAATGCAAGGTTGCCATTACTCACTTTTGGCAAAAAACCCTCTGCAATCTGCCCTTAGGTCACATCAGGACTATTTTGAACTCTGATCGTATGTTATTGGATGACGCTCGCGAGACCGTGCGGTCCGAGTCCCTCGACCGCCGCAAGAACATACCCGTGACGCGGACACCGCGAATTTCGCCCATAGGATTGATCTCGCTACTCTACGTACTCAGCCTGTATGTTTTTTACCGGCAGGGGTTTATCGGCTCGACTGTCTTTGCCGGTATCGCGGCCATTGTATTGCTTGTTGTGGCCCTCTTTTACCTTGTATTCCGGCTCGGTTTGAACATGCATTTTTCCGATGCGAGCCTTATGCTGCCGCAGTTGCTGGTCACGCTGATGATTATGATGACGGTTGCTCAGGTTGAGCCTGCCACGCAAATCGCTCTGGTGCCGTTCATCCTTATCGCCTTCTCCTTCGGTATTTTTCGTCTGTCGACTGCATTGCTCATTCTTTTGTCGGTCGCGTGTCTGGCTGTTTATCTTGGAATCATCATGACGCGCGCGGATGCGGGGAATTATGACTACGGGTTTCGTGCCGATCTGGTGCGCTGGTTCGTACTCGCACTAACACTGCCGGGAATGATCATTGTCGGCAAGCAAATCCAAAATCTTCGGCAGTTACTGCATACAACCCGCTATCAGCTCGAACACTTTGAAGAAAAGTCCGTCCGGGACGAACTGACCGGGCTATATAACCGGCGTCAAATCCAGTCTGAACTGGAACAAGCAAAACTGCATGCCGACACACGGTCGGTACCATTTTCAATCTGCCTGATCGATATCGATCGCTTCAAGGCCATCAATGACAACCACGGTCATCTGATCGGAGACACAATCCTGCGGGAGTTCGCCAGGGTTGCGCTTGATAGCATCCGCGATACCGACACTCTTGGCCGTTATGGGGGGGACGAGTTCATCCAGATATTGCGTGACACCGAGGTGAAAGGCGCGGTAATGCATGCAGAACGACTGCGCGTTTACGCTCACTTTCTCGACTTTCAAAAAGTGCTCGCACAAAGGCATATTTCCCTGTCTATCGGCGTCGCACAATACCGTAACGGCGAAAAGATAACCGACCTGATATCGCGAGCGGATTCGGCTTTGTATCAGGCAAAGCAGCTAGGGCGCAATCGAGTCGAATGGGCAGGAGCAGCTTAGCAATACTCAGCTCAAGAGATCGGATGTCCCGCACACTGCAAGCAACAACTTCTTTACCGGGGCGGGCAAAGGCGCATCGGCTAGCCGGTCTGTGCGGTACCAGACATGACGCCCCTGCCCGGCCATATGCAGCCGCTTGCTCAAGCGAATGCGGTATGGTGCGACGTGCAGCTTGAAATGCGTAAAACCATGGGAAAACGGTTGCAGCCGTTCGCATGAGTCCATCATGCCAAACGGCGCAATCGCATTCGCTACTTCCTCATCAAACAATGATGAACCATCGTCGCAATCATTCAGACAATCCACTTCCGGCAACGACAGCAGACCGCCCCAAATCCCGTTATCCGGACGCTGTTCAAGCAACACCTGATCCTGATCGGTTATAACCAGCATCGTCGTGCTTTTCTCTGGGATCGCCTTTTTTGGTTTGCGTGCCGGCAGCAGGTTAACGCGGCTGGTTGCCAGCGCGACGCAGCTTTGCGCCAAAGGACAGGAGGTGCAGGCTGGCCTGCTGCGGGTGCAAAGTGTTGCACCCAGATCCATCAGGCCTTGGGTATATGCCTCGACGTCCTTTTGCGGCAGCAGGGCGACAGCGCGCTGCCACAGATGGTCTTCAACCGGTTTGGCGCCGGGGAATCCCTCAACGCCGAAGACCCTGCAAAAAACACGTTTTACATTGCCATCCAGGATCGCGGCCCGGATACCGTAAGCGAAAGCTGCGATTGCTGCTGCGGTGGAGCGGCCAATACCCGGCAGATCTGCCAATAACTCCGGATCGGATGGAAACATGCCGCCGTATTCGGCAACGACGCGCTGTGCGCAGCGATGCAGATTGCGCGCACGCGAGTAGTAGCCAAGACCGCTCCAGTGAGCCATTACTTCCTCGGCACTGGCCGATGCCAATGAGGTCACATCAGGAAAGCGCGCAAGAAAGCGCTGATAGTACGGGATTACGGCAGCCACCTGCGTTTGCTGCAGCATGATCTCGGATAGCCAGATGCGATAGGCATCGCGTGTGTTCTGCCAGGGCAGCGCGTGACGTCCGTGGCGCTTCTGCCAGCCAATGACCGACTCGGAAAAGCCGGGATCGGAAAAATCCTGAGCGCCGGTTGCGATTGCATCCGGCGTGGGTGATACCCGTTTCATCTATGCTGCCGCTTTGAGCGTAGCGAGTTCGGAGGCAATCGCATTCCTGAGATTGGCCTCTTGCGCCATGAGTGTTTTCTTCTTCTCATCGAACTCTGCCTGCATGGCTTCAAGTGCCTCGACCTTATCTTCCAGGCTATCGGTCGCCATATGAATCCGTTCGATTGACTGCTTGCGCTTCTTCAGTTGGGATCTGTGCTCCCAGATTTGCGCCTCAAGCGGCGCCATCACCACTTTCAGCCAGGCTTCCACGTCCCGGTTCGCCTGCAAAAAGCTTTGCTTCACGCGCGAAGCAATCGAGTCGAAGAACTTGGTCATCAAAACGACTTGCGGAGTCGTCATGATCGCAGCCGCACCGAACTGCTTGTGATAGACGCCCTCGATCAACTCGATTTCCTTGCGATACTTTTCCAGTGAAAAAGGCATCGGCGTCGAAAGGGCTAGGCCATGCTCGGTCGAGAATTTGCGGTACATCACGCTCATCATTTCGGTAATCTCGTCCGTCTTCTGGCCGGATAGCGCGAGATTGGTCTTGATCTGCGTGAAAAATTCCTTAACCGCCTGCCGCAAGCCGGAGGAAAATTTGCTGCTTTCCATCGCATCCCGCGTTTTGCGGATATCTTCCTTCAAGATATCCATTCCGAGATGGGTAAACACTTCCGTTGAAAGGCGGGTAAATACAGCGCGCGTTCCCTGCAATTTCAGCAAGCTACCATCGAACTCCTTCTTCTCGAGTTCAACGCGTTTCATCATGTGCTCGATGATCGCCTGGTTCTTGCCGCGCAGGCTCTTGAGTTCAACCAGCTGCTCGACCACATTGCGCATGCGTGCATCAAGCAATGCCACTTTGGCAGCCGCCAGTTCGCTGACATCTGCACTCAACTGGGCACGCACGATCTCCTGCCGGCTTGGAATTAGCTCGACAGACAAGGCGATCTCCAGATCCGGCAAGCGGCTCTTTGCCAGCAGACCGATATCGCGATTGACTTTCCCAACCAGTCCCTTCTGAGCCGATACCGGGAATATTTGATCCTTTGCCAAATGCAATGTGTTTGCCACGCTTTCGACCTGTCGATCGATTTGCGCCTCCACCTCCTCGGCAGTGCGCAACTCATCCCACATGCTGTCAATTTTGTTCAGCACGACCATGCGTGCAGGACCGGAACCGATATGGTCACGCCACACATCGATGTCGCTCTTGGTGACACCGGTGTCTGCAGCCAGGATAAACAATACCGCATGGGCATTCGGGATCAGGTTCAGCGTCAGCTCGGGCTCGGTACCGATCGCATTCAGGCCCGGGGTATCAATAATGACGAGCCCCTGCTTCAGCAAGGGGTGCGGGAAGTTGACGATCGCGTGGCGCCATTGCGAAATTTCCACAAGACCGTCGTCGCCCACCGCAAGCGCCGCATCCGGATCATCCTCGTGATACAAGCCGAAACGCTTCGCCTCCGCTACCGTAACGCGTTTGGTCAGGCTGACTTGCTTGAACGCCTCCAGCATGCCCTCGCCAGACGTGATATCGAGCGGGAGAACAGTCCAGACATGACTGAGATCCTTGAAGTCACTGGTGGATGCAGCCTCTGCACGGGTCTCGATTGGCAGCAATCGAATCGATGGCGGAAAGGTTTCGTCATACAGCAATTCGGTCGGGCACATTGTCGTGCGTCCCGCGGACGACGGCAGAATGCGTTGCCCATAATCGGCAAAGAAAATGGCATTGATCAGCTCAGACTTGCCGCGTGAAAACTCGGCAACAAAGGCAATCGTGAGCTTGTCGTCCTTTAGTCGCGCCTGCAGCCGCGAAAAGCGCTGATCGCTCGCTGCATCGGAAAGGTCCAACGTGGCTGCACATGCCTGATAACGCTCAAGTGCCGCCAGCACACCGCTGCGCCATCCACTATATTCCTGGAACCTTTGAACCAGATTGCTCACTTTATCCCCAACCATCACAAATTATTTCCACGAATCTAGCTCATTTTTGACAATTTGGGCAGTAGAACGTCGAGCGCTGCCCCTGTTTAAGATGGCGCACCAATACACCGCACACGCGACACGGTTCTCCGGCCCGGTCATACACAAAATAGTTCTGCTGAAAATACCCGGGTTGGCCACTTACCGAAAGAAAATCCCGCAGCGTACTGCCGCCCTGCTCTATAGCGGCAGCCAAAGTTTCCCGAATTGCCTGCACCAGTTTTTCATAGCGTGCGCGTCCGATGCGGTGCGCAGCCGTTTTTGGATTGATGCGGGCTTTGAACAGACTCTCAGATGCATAGATATTGCCGACCCCCACGACGATGTGTCCAGCCAACAACACCTGCTTAATTGAGGCGCTGCGATTCCGGGTTTCCCTATATAGCAATTCGGTGGAAAATACAGGATCGAGTGGTTCTACCCCCAAGCCTTGAAGCAATATATGGTCTTCGACGGCGCCTTCTTTGCAACTGTGCCATAAGACCGCGCCAAAACGCCGCGGATCACTCAGGCGCAACGCCTGATCACCAACAATCAAATCGAAATGGTCGTGTTTTCGCGGCTGCGTCGCAGACGGCAAAATACGCAGATGTCCGGACATGCCCAGATGGAGAATCAGGGTGCCGTGATCAAATTCAATCAGCAGATATTTACCGCGACGTCGCACCGCCCGAATCGTGCATCCGCTGAGAAGTTGCAGCAATTCGCTGGGAAACGGCCAACGCAACCCGCTATGGCGAAAAATGACGCCCGTGACAATGCGCCCTTCCAAATGGGGTGCAACGCCTCGGCGAGTAACTTCTACCTCTGGTAATTCTGGCATTGGAAGCGCAAACTATTTGCAGAAAGACAAACTTGACGCACGACATGCATGATATGACCTTACCTGTGCGAACATGAGCCCATTGGGCGTAGAATTGACTTTGCTTGATTAGCTGGGAATATCCTTTGAAAAACACTCTTCTCATTGTAACTCTGTCGATTCTGTTGACGGCTTGCGCGACTCAATCAGCGCGTCCCGAAGCTGAAACGGCGCCCGCATCTCCGAACACAGAAAAAGTTTCGGCAAATCAACATATATCTTCTTCAAATTCCGAACCCATACTTCCTGAGCAAAAGTCCGAAGATGCGCTACCCACGGTGGAACTGACACCGGAAATTCTTTACAAGCTGCTGAGCTCCGAAGTCGCTTTTCAGCGCGGCGACTGGCAAAGCGCTTACATCACCACCCTGGCACTGGCACAACAGACAGGCGACCCGCGAATTGCACGCCGTGCGGCAGAAATCGCACTGAATGCCAAACAGGCCGATGAAGCACTCAACGCAGTACGCCTGTGGCGCACCTTGGCACCCAATTCCGAAGAAGCCTTGCAGTACTATCTGAGCTTCATCATCCTGAGCGACGATCTGTCTGAAGCCAAGCCGATTCTGGAGAAACGCCTGAAGGACGCCCGGCCACAGACACGCGGCTTGCTGGCTTTCCAAATTCAACGCCTCCTGTCGCGCGCAAAAGATAAGGCGAAGGCATTTACCACTCTGGAAGAATTGCTTGCTCCGTATCTCGAGCTCCCGGAGGCACGACTTTCCTTGGCTCAAGCCGCCTTTGCCCAAGGAGATGTCCAGCGCGCACGTCAAGAAGCTCAACAGGCGCTCAAAGCCAAGCCCGACTCGGAGCTGGCCGCATTAGCGCTCGCACAAGTCACGCCGGACCAAGCCGAGGCGACAAACGTGTTAGCCGATTTTGTCGCGCGCAATCCAAAATCACGCGAGGTACGCATAGCATATGCCCGTATGCTGGTTGAGCAGAAACAATACGGAAAAGCGCGCGGTGAGTTCGAAACCCTGCTCAAGAATCAGCCACAAGATTTGGCCTCGCTTTACGCCTTAGGCGCACTGAGTGCACAAACCAATGACTTCAAGGCAGCCGAAAATTATTTGACAACTTACCTGAACCTGCTGTCGGCCAAGCCCGATGACGAACGCGATCCAACCCAAGCGTTGTTGCTGCTTGCGCAAATAGCCGAAGAGCGCAAGGATAGCGATGCCGCTCTCAAGTGGCTGGCCCAAGTCGAACCGGGAGAAGCCTACCTGCATGCTCAAGTCAAGCGTGCGCAAATTATTGCAAAGCGCGGCGATCTTGAGGAAGCCCGCCAACTGCTACACGAACTCCATGCTACCGGCGAACGCGAACAGTCACAACTCGTCATCGCAGAAGGGCAAATTCTGCGCGATGCCAATCAATTGCAGGAATCACTGAACGTACTCCGCGCCGGCCTTAAGCGTTTTCCGGAGAACACCGATCTTTTGTATGACTACGCGATGGTCGCAGAAAAGAGCAATCAATGGCCGACAATGGAAAGCTCGCTACGCAAACTTATCGAGCTTGCGCCCGACAACCAGCATGCATATAACGCACTGGGTTACTCCCTTGCAGAACGCAATATCCGTCTCGACGAGGCCTATGCGCTGATCGAGCAAGCACTGAAACTGGCGCCGGACGACCCTTTCATCATGGACAGCATGGGATGGGTACAATTCCGCTTGGGCAAGCTGAAAGAAGCTGAAAGCATGCTGCGGCGCGCTTATGAAATGCGTCCGGATGTCGAGATCGCTGCACACCTCGGAGAAGTACTGTGGGTTAAGGGGCAAAAGACTGACGCGAAAAAGCTCTGGCGGGATGCGCAAACCAAGGATCCGAAAAACGACACTCTCACGAGCACTTTGGCGCGACTTAATGTAAGCCTATGATTTTTTTTGCTGTATTGCGCTGGGCGGCGGCATCCACACTGCCGCTGCTTGTAGCGGCATGTGCAAGCGTCTCCCTCCCCTCCGCCCCCGGATCCGAAGCGACCTCGCCCTCCCCGATAACAGGCGCGCGCATCTTCCATGACACAATCGATTTTGGCGGGCGTCTTTCCGTGCGCTACCAGAACGATCAAAAGGAAGAAGGACTGCACGGCAGCTTCATTTGGACCCAGACGCCGGTACAAACCCAAATTACGCTTCTATCGCCACTTGGCCAGACCCTGGCAGTGATCAACGTCACGCCACTAGGAGCCACCCTGATGCAAGCCGGACAACCAATACGCAGCGCAACCGACGTCGATGCACTGACAGCCGAGACGCTGGGCTGGCCACTCCCGGTGGCTGGTCTACGCAGTTGGTTACAAGGATTTGCCACTGACAGAACCGGCAGGCGTTTTGTTGCCACGCCGCACACGACCGATGTCACTACCGGTGACGGCTGGCAGATTCGCTATGCGAACTGGGCAGATGACGTCGCGCCCCCCTCTCAAAACCGTCCGAAACGCATTGACCTTGCGCGCTATACCGAACAAGCGGGCAACGTTTCTATTCGCATCGTCCTCGACACATGGCAAGCACATTAAGCAACTGCCCGGCCCCCGCCAAGCTAAATCTTTTCCTGCACGTTACCGGTCGTCGGCAGGACGGCTATCATTTGCTGCAAACGGTATTTCAGCTGCTCGACTACGGAGACCTGCTGCATTTTGAAGTGCGCAATGACGGAGTGATTCATCGCACTACTGAGATCCGCGATGTGCCTGAAACATCCGATCTGGTTTTTCGTGCCGCTCAACTGTTGAAAAATGCCGTGGGCGGCAAACCTGGCGCAGAATCTCTCGGGGTAGATATTGCTATCGACAAGCGCCTGCCGATGGGCGGCGGCTTGGGAGGAGGATCGTCAGATGCAGCCACCACCCTGATTGCATTAAATTATTTATGGCAAACCGGCCTCACCCGCACTGGGTTGATGGCATTGGGACTGCAATTGGGCGCGGATGTCCCGTTTTTCCTGTTCGGGCAAAATGCTTTCGCCGAGGGAGTCGGTGAAGCGCTGGTATCTGTTGAAACACCCGATTGTTGGTACGTAGTAATCGAGCCTGGCGTCATGTCGCCGACTGCGGCAATATTTTCCGATCCGGAATTGACAAGGGATTCGAAAGCCGTCAGAATATCGGACTTTTCCAAAGCATCCATCGGCTTCGGGAAAAACGACCTCCAGATCGTGGCAACAAAGCTGTTTCCACCAATCGGCCAAGCCATAGAATGGCTGCGGCAGTATGGCGATGCGAGAATGACTGGATCTGGCGCTTGCGTGTTTTGTGCATTTACAGATGAGCAGCAAGCAGATGAAGTGTTGCGGGCAATATGCAAGAGCGGTCCGGCGCAGTGGAAAGCATGGAAAGCCAAAGCGATCGAGCGACATCCGCTCTCGCATTTGTTGAAAACGTAGTTCAAGAATTCGTTTGGCGTGGCACTTGCAAAAAGATGCGACGATAAACAACCAGTTGTGTAGGGGAATCGCCAAGTTGGTTAAGGCACCGGATTTTGATTCCGGCATTCGAAGGTTCGAATCCTTCTTCCCCTGCCATTAAAATCAATAAGCCGCCAACACGAGACGACAAGTCATGTATTGGCGGCTTTCCACCTTTTAACCCGATTGCATTTGGTGTCCCATGGCGCTTGAAAACCTGATGGTCTTTACCGGCAACGCAAATCCGGAGTTGGCCGCCGGGGTGGCCAAGCAACTCGGCATCCCTTTGGGCAAAGCCGTTGTGTCGAAATTCTCCGACGGCGAAGTGATGGTGGAAATCAACGAAAACGTCCGGGGCAAGGATGTTTTCGTATTGCAATCCACCTGTGCGCCGACTAACGACAACCTGATGGAAATCATGTTGATGGTCGACGCATTGAAACGGGCCTCGGCCGGGCGCATCACCGCTGCCATTCCCTATTTTGGTTATGCACGGCAAGATCGCCGTCCGCGCTCGGCACGCGTGGCAATTTCGGCAAAAGTAGTTGCCAACATGCTGCAGCAAGCTGGCGTTGGCCGCGTCCTGATTATGGATTTGCATGCGGATCAGATTCAGGGTTTCTTCGATATCCCTGTTGATAACATTTATGCCTCGCCGATCCTGCTGAGCGACCTGATCAAGAAGAATTACGACGACCTGCTGGTCGTATCCCCCGACGTTGGCGGTGTTGTCCGCGCCCGCGCGTTGGCGAAACGCCTGAACTGCGATCTGGCAATTATCGACAAGCGCCGTCCGAAGGCGAACGTTTCGGAAGTAATGCATATCATTGGTGAAGTCGAAGGTCGCAACTGCGTGATCATGGATGACATGGTTGATACCGCTGGCACCCTGACCAAGGCCGCCGAGGTATTGAAAGAGCGCGGAGCAAAGAAAGTGGTTGCCTACTGTACGCACCCGGTGCTATCCGGTCCTGCCATCGAGCGCATCACCACTTCGCCGCTGGATGAACTGGTGGTTACCGATACCATTCCGTTAAATGCCGCAGCCAAGGCTTGTCCGAAGGTTCGGCAATTGACTGCAGCTGAATTGCTGGCCGAGACCTTTAAGCGCATTACCAAAGGCGATTCGGTCAGCTCGCTGTTCATCGATTAAGTTTTACGATTTCGGCCCCCTTTCTTTTCGAGGAAATGGGGCTTTTCCATCCCCTGGTCGCGGGGGATATACCGCAAGGCACTGCCTTGCAATTCTTGGAGCTTAAAATGAAAGTAATCGCATTCCCACGCAAAGAGCAGGGGTCCGGAGCGAGCCGCCGCCTGCGCAATGCTGGCCAAACCCCGGGCATCATTTACGGTGGCACCGCCGCTCCGGTGGCCATTGCACTGGATCACAACGCGCTGTACCACGCTCTGAAAAAAGAAGCATTCCATTCCTCGATCCTTGACATGGAAATCGACGGCAAAGTGGAAAAGGTTCTGTTGCGCGACTTCCAGGTGCACGCATACAAGCAACTGGTTATGCACGCTGATTTCCAGCGCGTTGACGCGAAGCAGAAAATCCACGTCAAAGTACCGCTGCACTTCGTGAACGCTGAAGTATCTCCTGCCGTCAAGCTGAACAGCGCAGTCATCAGCCACGTGATGAACGAGCTGGACATCAGCTGCCTGCCGGGCGATCTGCCGGAATTCGTCGAAGTTGACCTGTCCAAGGTCGAAGCAGGCGCATCGGTTCACCTGTCCGATCTGAAGCTGCCGAAAGGCGTATCCGCCATTCTGCACGGTGGCCAGGAGAATCCGACCATCGCTACTGCAAGCATCCCGGCTGGCCAAGTGTCCGCTGAAGATGCAGCAGCTGCAGACGCATCCGCTGAAAAGAAGTAATCAGCAAGCCGCCAGTAGCAGTGCATTGCGAACCCCGCCCTTTGTGGCGGGGTTTTTTGCTTTCCGGTGGCCGCATAGACGCTAGGCAGCGACATCCGCGATAATTGATTTTTAATTTGACTACCGTGTCGGCCAGTCCGATCCGGATACAGGCCAAGCAATAACATGCCCATTCGCCTCATCGTAGGACTCGGCAACCCGGGTCCGGATTATGAACAAACACGCCACAATGCCGGCTTCTGGGTGGTCGATAACCTGGCAAATGGCAGGCTGATGCGAGAATCGCGGTATAACGCGCTCGCCGCGAAGACCAACATCGGCGGACAGGAAGTCTGGCTACTTGAACCGCAAACCTATATGAATCGCTCCGGCCAGTCGGTTGGTGCGCTGGCCCGCTTTTTCAAGATTGCGCCGGATGACATCCTTGTGGTGCACGATGAACTGGATCTGCCGCCGGGTGTCGCCAAAATCAAGAAAGGCGGCTCTGCCGCCGGGCACAATGGGCTGAAAGATATAACAGCGGCACTTGGCACGCAGGATTACTGGCGCCTGCGAATCGGCATCGGCCATCCGCGCGCGATGAACCTACAGCAGCAGGTCGCGGATTATGTTCTGAACCGTCCGCGCAAGGAGGAGCAGGCGCTGATCAACGACGCGATCGGGAAAAGCATCGACGTGATTCCGATGCTATGCGAAGGCAAGTTCGAAGCAGCGATGATGCAGCTTCACTCAGCGAAATGACAAGCACTGTCATCACTTTGAGACCCAGTCCGCACGGATCATGAACGCTCTTTCGATTCATGCAGGCCCCAAGGCGCTGGCGCATATCCGTGAACACGGCTTGCGCGCGAAAGATATTGCCATCGTACCGGCCGCTGCCGGCGGTCCCAAGGGGCTGATTTTCCAGAAACTGGACCAATGGATTTTTGGTGAATGGTTACCGTCCGCACCGCGTGAACGCACGCTGATCGGCGCATCAATCGGCGCATGGCGCATGGCCGCAGCCTGCCATTCCGATCCCGTTGCGGCCTTCAAGCTCCTGGGCGACGTATATTGTGAACAGCGCTATCCGCACCAGCCGTCCGCGCGATATGTATCGGATGTATGCAAATATCTCCTTTCAGCCTTCACCGCCGGACATGAACAGGAAATCTGCAATCATCCGCACTATCGGCTCCACATACTGGCTGCACGCGGGCGCGGGCTGCTCAAGGCACCGAAACGAAATCTCGCATTGAGCGCGGGATTCGGGCTTGCCGTACTCGGCAACATGGCTTCCCGTTCGCAGTTGGCAAAACATCTCGCTCGGGTTGTAATCAGCGACGAGCGCGACACCGCATTCTGGCTCAAGGCAAAATTCGACGCGTTCGATACCCGCTTCGCCCCGCTGTCCTCGGCCAATGTTGCGAGCGCATTGCTCGCGTCCGGAACACTGCCGTTTACGATGGAGCCGGTGCGCCACATTCCGAATGCGCCGATCGGCACCTACTGGGATGGCGGGCTGATCGACTACCATCTCGCACTGCCCTACTCCCGCATTGCCGATGCACCGGAAGGCGGATTGGTGCTTTATCCTCATTTCACCGATCAGATCGTGCCCGGCTGGCTGGACAAATCCCTGCCATGGCGCCGCGCCAATTTCGGCAAAAACCGTGACTGGCTGGACAATGTCGTTTTGATTACGCCGTCTCGTGCATTTCTGCAGACTTTGTCACGCAGCAAGCTCCCTGACCGGCAGGACTTCCTGCATTACGGCACCAACCATGACTTCCGCATCCTTAACTGGAAGCTGGCAATCGGCGAAGGCGCGCACTTGCGTGATGCCTTGGCAAGGTTTGTTGACAACCCGAACCCAAACCAGGTGCAACCACTCTGAGCCCCACCCGCCGTACGGTAAAATAGCGGGTTAATTCATACACTTAGCGAAGTACATATCATGAGTCTCCAATGCGGCATCGTCGGCCTGCCTAACGTCGGCAAATCCACCCTCTTCAATGCGCTGACCAAAGCCGGTATCGCGGCGGAAAATTATCCCTTCTGTACTATCGAACCGAACGTCGGCATCGTTGAAGTCCCCGACCCGCGCATGGCGGCCCTGTCGGAAATCGTCAAGCCAGAGCGCGTGGTTCCCGCGGTTGTGGAATTCGTCGATATCGCCGGCCTGGTCGCGGGCGCATCCAAGGGTGAAGGCCTGGGCAACCAGTTTCTCGCGCATATCCGGGAAACCGATGCGATCGTCAACGTGGTGCGTTGTTTCGAAGATCCGAACGTGGTGCACGTTGCAGGCAAAGTCAGCCCGCTTGACGATATCGCCGTGATTCAGACCGAACTGGCATTGGCCGACATGGGCACTGTTGAAAAAGCGATCCATCGCGAGAACAAGAAAGCGCGGTCCGGAGACAAGGAATCAGCCAAGCTAGTGGAACTGCTGGAGCGCATTCTGCCGCAACTCAACGATGCAATACCGGTGCGCGCAATGGGACTCGACGCGGAAGAGATGGCGCTCATCAAATCGCTGTGCCTAATCACCGCAAAGCCAGCGATGTATGTCGGCAACGTCTCGGACACCGGCTTCACCAACAATCCGCTGCTCGACCAGTTGACTGCCTACGCAAAAGAACAGAATGCACCGATGGTCGCAATCTGCGCCGCCATCGAAGCGGAAATCGCGGACCTTGAAGATGAAGACAAGGGGGCATTCCTGGCGGATATGGGCATGGAAGAACCCGGCCTCGACCGTCTTATCCGTGCCGCATACAAGCTGCTCGGCCTGCAGACCTACTTCACCGCCGGCGTGAAGGAAGTACGCGCGTGGACCATCCATGTGGGCGACACCGCACCGCAGGCAGCCGGCGTCATCCATACCGATTTTGAGCGTGGCTTCATTCGCGCACAGACCATTTCCTACGAAGACTTCATCACCTACAAGGGCGAGCAAGGCGCGAAGGAAGCCGGCAAGATGCGAGCGGAAGGCAAGGACTACGTCGTCAAGGATGGGGATGTACTGAACTTCCTGTTTAACGTCTGAACGTCTAACTGCACACCAGCGACCCGCCATCGACATGCCGACTCTCACGGAACTGAATCTGTATCCCATCAAATCCTGCGCGGGTATCGCGTTGCGCGAAGCGACGCTCACCTCTGCCGGGCTGATGTACGAACATATTTATGACCGGGAATGGATGGTCGTCGATGCGAAGGGCGAGTTCATGACGCAACGGCAGTATCCGAAGATGGCGATCATCACGCCACGTATCAAGTCCGATACGCTGGAAGTGCGTGCACCGGGCATGCTCCGACTGGAAATTCCCCTCGGGTTGCCCGCGCCGGAAGATGAACGCTCCATCAATGTCCGGGTATGGAATGACACCGTGCAAGCTTACGACTGCGATGAAACAACTGCTGCATGGTTTTCCAATTACCTCGGCGTACCATGCCGCCTGGTGCGCTTTCATTCGCAGGCAAGGCGCATTGCCAATACCAGCTGGACCAATGGCATCGAAGCGCCAACGTTATTTTCAGACGGTTATCCGGTACTGGTGATTTCCGATGCGTCGCTCACCGACCTGAACAACAGGCTGAAGGCGCAAGGACGCGAGGTGCTACCGATGAGCCGCTTCCGCCCGAATGTCGTCATTAACGGCGTGGAGGCCTTCGAAGAAGACTATGCGGAATCGATCGCAATCGGTAACGCCAGGCTCAAGCCGGTCAAGCCTTGTGCCCGCTGCCCGGTGCCATCGATCGACCAGATCACTGGCGAGTTCGGTCCGGACCCGCTGGATATTCTGCGAACCTATCGTGCCAATCCCAAGCTTGACGGTGGCATCACATTCGGCATGAATGCAATCGTGCTCGAAGGCGACGGGCAGGTGCTGCGTGTCGGTCAGGATGTTGACATGCAACTCGCGTTTTGACTCTAAAGACGAACATGCCGCAAGACCTGATCAGCGAAAATCAGCAACTGCGCAGCCAGTTGGCGCAACTGCTGAATCAGGCACAGCAGAATCAGCTGATACTGCAGCGTCACCAGGCGTTCGACCTCCAATGCATCAGAGCCAGCAGTTTCCATGACCTGCTCAACACGATTCTTTGCCAGTTTGCGGAAACCACGATGCTGGATGTCGTCACTCTGGCCATATCCGATCCGGACTACGAAATCCGCCGCATTCTGGCAGACCTGAGCATCGACCCGGCCGAGTGGCATGAATTGCTTTTCCTGCAGGACGAATCGAGTTTTGCGCTAGTGTCCGAACGCCTGCCAAAACCGGTACTTGGAAGTTATGCCAAGGAGCTGCATGGCAGTTTATTTCCGGAGTCCGGCATAACGCCTGCCAGCATCGCGGTCATGCCTCTTCTGCGGCGCGGCAAAATGATCGGCTGCCTGAATCTGGGCAGCTGCGACGCGCTGCGTTTTACGCAGGACATGGGCACGGATTTTCTGGAACACATGGCGTCAATCGTGGCGGTTTGCCTGGAAAACGTCATTAACATCGAGCGCCTGAAATATATGGGCCTCACCGATCCGCTCACCGGCGTCAACAACCGGCGTTATGTCGAGCGCCGCCTGCAGGAAGAGATGGGGCGCAGTCTGCGCCATGGCTATCCGATGAGCTGTCTGTATATCGACATCGACCACTTCAAGCAGATCAACGATCGCCTTGGTCATCAGGCCGGCGACGAGGTATTGCGTGGCGTGGCGGAGCGCATCAAGGCCGAACTGCGCCTGTCCGATGCGCTGGGTCGTTTCGGCGGAGAAGAATTTGTTGTACTGGTGATCGATGCGGAACAGGCGGATGCACTTTGCGTCGCAGAACGCATCCGCCAGAGCATTGCACAAGAGCCCTTGACGTTGAGCGACGGGGAAAGCCTGAATGTGACGGTGTCGGTTGGTGTCGCGACACTAGTCCAGCCGGAGGCGACTGCGCCAATCGAAACGCTGACAAAACTATTTATCGCGCGCGCCGATCAAGCGCTCTATCAGGCAAAAGCCGATGGCCGCAACCGTGTGGTCGCGGCTAGCTGAGACAGGCGATCAAGCCTTGAGCTGCTCTTGCAGCTTTTCGTACTTGGCCTGCAATTCTTCCTTGGTTTCGCGTCGGGCCGGATTAAAAGGAATGCAATTCACCGGACAGACCTGCTGGCATTGCGGCTCGCTGTAGTGACCGACACATTCGGTGCATCGGTCAGGGTCAATCTCATAAATCTCCGGACCCATTGAAATCGCATCGTTCGGACACTCGGGCTCGCATACATCGCAATTGATGCAATCGTCCGTGATCATTAATGCCATAACTGCCTCTGTACCTACTTTTAAACTATGCGGCCTTGACTGCTTACTTGCCGCTTGCGACCTTATCCTTCAGCCATTTTTCGACAGAAGGAAAGACGAACTTGGAAACATCGCCGCCCAGCGTGGCAATTTCGCGCACGATGGTCCCGGAAATGAACTGGTACTGATCCGACGGTGTCAGGAACAGTGTTTCGACATCCGGCAACAGATAACGGTTCATTCCAGCCATCTGGAATTCGTATTCAAAGTCGGATACCGCGCGCAAACCACGCACAATCACGCGAGCATCGTGTGCGCGCACGAAGTCTTTTAACAATCCCGAAAAACTTTCGACTTGCACGTTCGGATAATGCCCGAGAATTTCGTTGGCAATCAATAAACGTTCGTCGAGCGAAAAGAACGGCCTTTTATTTTTGCTATCGGCCACGCCAACGACCAGTTTGTCGAACAAGCCCGACGCACGGCGCACTAAATCTTCGTGCCCGCGCGTGAGCGGATCGAACGTTCCTGGATATACAGCAGTAATCATCGCGGCCCCCTGACCAAGGATGTAACAAATTCGTAACGCGCATTATGCCTGAAACTACCGGCTATGCATTGCGTTGGAGCAAGTGATAGAACACCATTCCCGCCTTGTCTGCCCTCACCACCGTCCAGCCGGCGAGCCAGTCCGGTGGAGTCTCCGAATCGAGCGCGATTTCAGATTCAGCATATACCAAGCCGCCGTCAGCCAATAGTTGCGCACATAAGGGCAACATCCGGGCCAGCCAGTCTTGGTGATAAGGCGGATCGAGAAAAATCAGCTGGAATCCACCACTTTCTCTTGTGCGTGCGCCCAGGTCTTGTGCGACCACAAACGCATCGCCGCGCCGGACGCTGACCTGCTGCGCATTCAGTTTCGCCTTGGTGGATTCCAGCAGCCTGATTGCAGGCATGTGGTCTTCCACCATGACAACGCTTGCGGCGCCCCTGCTGGCCGCTTCGAAACCGAGCGCGCCGGTGCCGGCAAACAGGTCCAGACAACGGACCGCAGTCCAGTTCCCGTCGAACAGATGGCTCAGCCAGTTAAATACGGTTTCGCGTACCCGGTCAGGCGTTGGTCGCAATCCTTCTGCATCGAGTACCGGCAATGGAGTGCGCTTCCATTGCCCACCAATGATGCGGACTTGATTCGGGGCGCGGCTGGCATGTTGGGGGGGCGATTTAGGCTTGCGGCTCTTTTGCATTGCGTTACTTTGTCGCCCCCACCACTATCGTCGACATGCGATCAAGCGACAGCTTGCGTTTGAATGCGTCCTTGATGTCTTCAGTCGTCACCTTCTGCACATTGGCAGTCCAGGTATCCAGATAATCGAGCGGCAGATTGTAGAAACCGATGGCTGCGATATTGTCCAGAATTTTTCTGTTGTTATCGATGCGCAGTGCAAAGCCGCCGACCAGATTGTCTTTTGCCGCCTTCAGCTCTTTTGCAGTCGGGCCTTCGCGCAGGAAGTCGGCAATCGTTTCACGCACCACCTTCAGCGCAGCATCGGTTTGCTCTTTCTGCGTTTGCAAACCAGCCTGGAACGGTCCGGGCTGCGCCATCGGATTGAAGTAGCTGTAAACACTATAAGACAGTCCACGCTTCTCGCGCACTTCATTGGTCAATCGCGACACGAAACCTCCGCCGCCAAGCGTGTAATTACCCACCATGAGCGGAAAGTAATCCGCATCGCCACGCGCCAATGCAGGCACACCCATCATGATGTGCGCCTGCGATGCCGGATGCGCAATCCGTTCCTCATGTGCCGGTGCAATCTCCACCGGCGGCAAGGGAGGCAGTGGCGTACCCTGCGGCAGGCGAACGGTTAACTGCTGTGCGATGGCATCCGCTTCCGCACGCGTAACATCACCGATCATCGCGATGACAGCCCGATTGGCGACGTAATGCGCACCATGGAATGCAACCAGATCTTCACGCGTGATCGCTTCCACCGATGCTACTGTTTCCTGCTGCGCATACGGATGTGTGCCATACAGCTGGCGCCAGAAGGCCTTGCTGGCAATGGATTCCGGCTTGGTTTCGTCTTCCTTGATGGCGGCAAGCGTACGCGCCTTGTCGCGCGCAAAAAAATCCTGCGGAAAGCTGGGCTGCGCGAGAATGCGTGCCAGCAGAGCGATCGCCGTATCGCGTTCGGCGCGACTGGACAGCGTGCGCAAGGTCGCTCCGGCACGATCAGCCCCCGCTCCACCCCCACGCTGTGCGGCGACGTCCGCAAATGCATCCGAAATTTGCGCCTCGTTCATCGCCGGCTCGGCAAAGGGCGTAGTCGCTTCACGCAGTCCTCGCGCCAGCATGGCGCTAGTCAGGTCGGCAATGCCGGCCTTGCCCTGCGGGTCGCGGCGCGAACCGGCATCGAATTCGACGCTGACGTCAAAAATGGGAATCGAATGGTTTTCGACAAACAGCACTTTGGCGCCATTGGCGAGAGTCCACGACTGGATCTTCAAGGCCGCCTGTGCGGGAGCAATACCGACAAAGGCCAGTGTCAGTAAAAAGAAAAAGCGTTTTATCATGGTCATTCCCCCTAATTAGTGGCGCAGGCCTTTGGGCGGCGGCGCCACTTTTTTCTCCGACAAGGGCAGCGGAACCAGCGTGGCAACCGTCAGCTCTTCATCGCCGAAGTATTTCTTGGCCACGGCCTGCACCTGCTCGGCGGTGACTGCGCTGAGTTTTTCGATAATGCGGTCGATATTCTTGTGCGAGAGTCCGGTCATTTCCATCACGCCGATTTCCATCGCCTGCCCAAAAATTGAATCACGCTTGTATATCTGCCCGGCTATCAACTGCGCCTTCACACGCTTTAGCTCTTGTTCCGAAATGCCTTCGTTTGCAATGCGCTCGACTTCCGCCCGCAATAACTTTTCCAGCTGCTCGGTCGTCGTCCCCGCAGCCGGTGTGCCGTCGAGCAGGAACAACACGGGGCCGCGTGAAATATTGGAATAACCGGCACCGACCGAATTGGCCACTTTATCGGTGCGCACCAGCTTGGCATTCAGCCGGGCATTGTCGTAACCGTCGAGAATTGCGGCGAGAACGTCGAGTGCATGCGATTCGTCATCTTTTTCGACATCACGCAGTCCCGGCACCTTGAATGCCAAGACGACATAGGGATTTTCCGCCGGAGCTTTTACCCTCACCCGCTTGATACCGCGCTGAGGCGGTTCTTGCTGCGGCTTGGTTACCGGCACGGCTTTACGGGGAATCTTGCCGAAATACTTTTGGGTCAGTGCGTACACCTGTTTCGGGTCGACATCGCCGCTCACCACCATGGTGGCATTATTGGGGGCATACCAGCTTTGGTACCAGGCCTGTGCATCCTGCACGGTCATGCTTTGCAGGTCGCTCATCCAGCCAGCGATCGGGTGCCGATACGGATGGGCGGCGAATGCAGTCGCGTTCAGCGCTTCATATACCAGCGGAATCGGTTGATCTTCGGTACGCCAGCGCCGCTCTTCCATCACGACCCGGATTTCGCGCCCAAATTCTTCCTTGTCGAAAACCAGATTCGCCATGCGGTCGGCTTCCAGGGCCATGACTTTTTCCAGCTTGGATTTTTCAACCTGCTGGAAATAGGCAGTGTAATCCTTGCTGGTAAAGGCGTTTTCCCGGCCACCCAGGGCTGCGACCTGCTGGCTGAATTCGCCCGGTTTCAGGGTCTTGGTGCCCTTGAACATCATATGCTCAAGCGCATGCGCAACGCCGGTCGTGCCATTTTTCTCATCCATTGCGCCGGTCTTGTACCAGACCATATGGGCAACCGTCGGTGCACGATGGTCTTCCTTGACGATAACCTTCATGCCGTTCTTCAACATGAACTCTTGCGCGACTTCAGCATGGGCGGCTGCAGGCAACCAGCTCAGAAGCCATGCCGATAGCAGTAAAGCAATCCGAAATTTCATAGTCTGTGCTCTGATAAAATAAGGGAAAAGTTTGATGCAGTGACGTACAGGATGGCGTCGCTCACAAAAGAGGTTCCGATTGTATCTTCTTTCTGCGACGCTGCCGTACGCGTTCCCGACTGCCTTTCTTCCCTAGCCTAATGTTTAGTTTCTTCAAGAAAAAATCGAAAGACACTCCTGCCACGCAGCAGGAAATCACTGCTGACACCAGCAAGCAGGCATCTGTTCCGCCGGCCAATCCCTCGATAGAACAGTCCCAGCAGTCGGAACTGACTCCAGCCACCACCGAGCCAGTAGCAGCTGAACAAAAGCAGTCGTGGCTGAATTTATTCAAAAAAGAGTCCCCGCTGGCCCCCGCCGATGCAGCCACAATTTCTGTTGCAGCATCGACGCCAGAGCCGGAAGGCGAGATTATCCCAGCCGCACCTCAGCCTATTGAGCAAAAGCAATCATGGATGAAGCGGCTCAAGGCCGGCCTGTCCAAGACATCGACGAATCTGACCACGCTGTTTGTGGGCGCCAAGATCGATGATGATTTGTATGAAGAGCTGGAGTCGGCATTGCTGATGTCGGATGCTGGCGTGGAAGCGACGCAGGCGCTGCTGGATGCACTGAAAAAGAAGGTCAAGAGCGAAAAACTGACTGAAGCGCAGCAAGTC